>NZ_JAKCFI010000006.1:313083-626166 GCF_021412625.1 Myxococcus stipitatus
CGGCGGAATGCGGATGGAGGTGGACATGGACGGAGCCTCCCCTTGCGAACGTTGGGAGCCTAACGCGGGGCGCTCCCGGGTGCCGGCCCGGGGGCCTGGCGAAGTGTCCACCAATGAAGAAGTCACGCTCAGCATGACGGGGGCATCCGAGGACGCCATCCCGTCATCGATGTGGAGGCCAGCTGGGGCCACGGGCTCCGCCGCGCCGCGGGGAGTCGAGGGGGACGCGGGCGCGCCCCGAGGGCCGTGCCCCCACCCACCTCGCGGCCCATCTCCGGGCCCCTTCATGTCACCGATGTGGCCCATTTCCCGGATTCTCGCGCGGAGCGAGGGCCGGGTTGCGCCGGCCTACTCGCCCGGGTTCTCGACCTCGACGGGCGTCGTCATGCCGTTGGAGTCGAGGCGGACGCGGTAGACGGTGTTGAGCCCGTCGCCGTCCACGTCGCCGCGCGCCAGGCACGACACCTCCGGCTCGCCCACCGGGCTCTCCTGCAACACCACCTCGTATTGGAAGTTCACCTTCTCTCCCGGGTCGAAGCCCAGGTGGAGGAAGGCCTCGTCCTTGGGGAAGGGCACGGGCTTGCCGGCGCGCGGCACCTCGCGAGGCTCCGGCCCGGCGACGAGGTAGCCCCCGTGCTCGTCCCGCCACGCCTGCGCCGCGTCACACAGGGCGAGCACGTTGACGCGCGCCTCCGTGTCGAGCGGAGAGCCTGCCTGGGCCGGGCCGCCTCCAGCCCGGGGACCCGTGTCCGGCGCGAGCGCGGTCCGGCTGGCGAGGAGCACCCCGGCGGCGACGCCCAGCACGACGAGCCCCGCGACGACGAGCGGCCACTTCTTCCCGGGGCGCCCTCCCGGGGGTGACGGCGTCGGCGTGCGCTCGCTCATGCCTTGCCGGCTCCCGCGTCGAGCGACGCCCAGTCGCGGGGGGTGCGCAGCACGTCCACCAGCCGCGCCTCCCAGGAGCCCGGCTCCGGCTGGAAGTCGTAGCGCCAGCGCGTCTGGGGCGGCAGGGACATGAGGATGGACTCCACGCGCCCGCGCGTCTCCAGGCCGAAGACGGTGCCCCGGTCGTAGACGAGGTTGAACTCCACATAGCGCCCGCGCCGCACCTCCTGCCACAGCCGCTGCGCGTCCGTGTAGGGCACGGCCTTGCGCCGCTCGGCGATGGGCAGGTACGCGTCCAGGAAGGCGCGCCCGCAGTCCTGGACGAAGGCCAGCTCGCGCTCCAGGTCACCGCCCATGTTCTCGAAGAAGATGCCGCCCACCCCGCGCGACTCCTCGCGGTGGCGCAGGAAGAAGTACTGGTCGCACGCCTCCTTGAAGCGCGGGTAGAACGCCGGGTCGTGCCGGTCGCACGCGGCCTTGTGCACGCGGTGGAAGTGCGCGGCGTCCTCTTCGTAGAGGTAGTACGGCGTCAGGTCCGCCCCGCCGCCGAACCACGCCTTCCCGCCCTGGTGGATGAAGCGGTAGTTGGCGTGCACGGTGGGCACGTGGGGGTTGCGTGGATGGAGCACCAGCGACAGCCCGCCGGCCCAGAAGGAGCGGCCCTCGCCCTGGAGCCTGCGGGCGAACTGCTCCTCCAGCTCGCCGTACACGACGGAGGTGTTGACGCCGGCCTTCTCCAGCACGGCGCCGTCCTCCAGCACCCGGGTGCGCCCGCCGCCGCCGCCGGGCCGCTGCCACGCGTCCTCGCGGAAGCGCGCCTGCCCGTCCAACCGCTCGAGGCCCGCGCAGATGTCGTCCTGCAGCGACTGGATGAAGGCCGTCATGCGCGCCTTCAGGCTCTCCACGTCCACCTTCGTCATGCGTGCTCCCGCCGGTTTCGGCTCACTGCTGCGCGGAGTAGTCGGCCGGGGCCTCGAAGTCCACAGGAGGAACGGCCGGCGCGTGGTGCCCGGCCGCGTCGAAGGCCTCGATGCGCGCGCGGTAGCTGCGGCCGTCCTCCAGGGCGAAGGTGCCGCTGCACGCCTCGTGGCCGATGAAGGCCGTGTTGTTGACGATGGGCACCACGTACTGCTGGACGCTCGGGCCGGCGCGGCGCGGCTCCAGCTTCACCACGAGATAGGAGGGGCTCTCCTCGCGCAGCGACAGGTTCAGGCGCACGAAGCGGGCGGTGCCCTGCGGGGTGCTCCGCAGGAAGCCCTCGGAGACGGCGGGGCGCTTCTGCCAGCGCGGGGGCTGGGTGTCGGCGCCCTTGCCCGTGCGCCACTCGGGCAGCAGCGCGCCCCGGCCGTTGAGCAGCGCCACGCCCGGCAGCATCTCGTCGAGCTTCAACGTGTAGCGCTTGTCCGGCTCCAGCGGGGCCGACACCTTGAGGACGACGGTGGCCCGGCCCAGGCTGCTCTCCCAGCCCTTCAGGACCTTCACCTCCGCCTCGTGTCCCTCCGTCACCAGGCGCAGCTTCTTGCCCACCAGCCCGATGACCGGCTCGCGGGCGGTGCCCACGCCCTCCAGCAGGAAGCGGCTGTTGATGGGGACGATGGCCCCCGGCGTGGGGAACAGCTGCACGCCATCCCCCAGGCACTGGGCGGCGGCGGCGGGAGCGAACAACAGGGCGACGAGCGACAGGAGGATTCGAGGCACGATGCCCCGAGTCTGCGCCGCTGCGGCGAGGATGCCAACCGGCGTCGCGCGGAGCCGCGATATGGGGACACCCGCCGTGCGTTTCCAGGAGCAGACGGCGCGCAATCCTCCCGCCCCGGTGACGCGCTGGTCGCCCGCCTCCACTCCAACCGGGGCACCCTGGACACGAACGATGAACTCACGCCTCGCGATGTGGGCGATGGCCGGGCTTTGCCTGCTGGGAGCCTGGGGCTGCGCGACGACACAGGACCCGCGAAAGCAGCTGCTGGAAGGCACCAGCGGCAACGCCGTCTACAAGCTCGAGCCCGTGCAGCTGGCGGACACCATCCGCCACCTGCTCACCGAGCAGCGCTACGAGCTGCTGCCCACCTCCGACCCGCTCTACCTCAAGACCACGTGGCGCATCGACGGCGCGCTGGACATGGGTGGCAGCT
The DNA here is from genome assembly GCF_021412625.1 of Myxococcus stipitatus. Next base: position 316,101 of record NZ_JAKCFI010000006.1, read on the forward strand.
GGTCCCGCATGCTCATCCAGTTGGTCCCCCTGGGCGACGGGCGGACCGCGGTGCGGGCCTTCCGCATGGGCTACACCACCACGGGGCGGGCCTCCTCGCACCCGGGCCTCGCCTCCAACCAGAAGGACTCCGGCAAGGCGGAAGGCGGCGTCACGGGCAGCTACGTGGTGGGCGAGCCCCTGTCCCCGGCGAAGCCCTCCGTCAAGCGCGCCGGCGACTTCGAGTGGGCGCTGCTGGCCCGCGTCGACCCGAAGCTGGGCGCGCACCTGGAGGCGCGCGCCAACGACTACATCGCCACGGGCAGGCACGACCCGAGCGAGCCCACCGAGGAGTGAGCGCGGGAGGCCCCCGGCTCAATGCACGCCCGCATCGTCCTCGCGCAGGACGATGGGGCCGTACTTGGCCTCGTAGCGGTTGAGGTTGTCCTGCATCGCCATCATCAACCGCTTCATGTGCTTGGGGCTGGTGATGACGCGCGAGCGGACCTTGGCGCGGAGCTGCTGCGGCTGGACGTAGATGAAGTCCAGGGTGAACTCCGTGTCGGTGTGGTTCACGAGGGCCATGTTGACGTACTGACCGTTGGCCACGTCCTCGTCGATTTGAATCTGCAACTGCATGTCCGGGGGCTTCGGAGTGTCCGCCATGAGGCAGGGGGCATAGCGCCTGCGCCCCCGCGTGACCAGCGTGTCCTGATGAATGCGTCTCGCGCCGTGGAACCGGACAAGACCGCCCCCTTCGAACTGGGCCAGGGTGACGATACCTGTCTGCTACTCCACGGCTTCACGGGCAGTCCCTGGGATGTGCGACCTCTGGGAGAGGCCCTGGCGGCCCGGGGAATGCACGTGGTGGCGCCCCGGCTGCCGGGCCACGGCACCACCCCGCAGGCGCTGCTGCGCGTCACGTGGCGGGATTGGTGGGACGCGGCCCGGGCGGCGCTCGACGAGGTGGGAGGGGGACACCGGCGCGTCGCGGTGGCGGGGCTGTCCATGGGGGCGCTGCTCGCCCTGAAGCTGGCGGCGGAGCACCCGGAGGCGGTGCGCGCGCTGGTGCTGGTGGCGCCGGCCCTGCGCTTCCGGGGCGCGCGCATGCGGCTCATCCGCCAGCTGTCGCGCACGCCGGTGCTGGAGTGGGCCCACCCCTGGGTCCAGAAGACGGGCACGGACATCTCCGACCCACGCGCCCTGGCCGAGGCGCCGCTGCTGCCCGCCTTCCCGGTGGCGCGCCTGCGCGACCTCTGCGAGCTGCAGGACCTGGCCACCCGACAGGTGGGCCGGGTGCGCTGCCCCACCCTGGTCGCGGTGGCCGAGCAGGACCACGTGGTGGACCCGGAGGGAGGCCACTGGCTGGCGCGGCACCTGACGGCGTCGCCCTCCGTGCGCTGCGTTTCGCTGCGGCGGGGCTTCCACATCATCCCCCGGGACGTGGACGGGCCGCTGCTCGCCTCGGAGGTGGGGGACTTCCTGGCGCGGTGGCGATACTTTGGGGAATGGGAGCCACAACCCGCGCACACGTGACGCGCGGTGGGGCGACGGCGAAACACGGCCGCTCCGTGTATCACCCCGGGACCCATGTCCGTGTCCGACTCCCCGCCACTCGTCGAGCTGCGTGACGTCACCAAGTCCTACGCGGAGGGCGACACCTCGCGAGAGGTCCTCTCCGGCGTCCAGCTGACGCTGCGGCGGGGCGAGTTCGTGGTGCTGTTGGGGCGCAGCGGCTCCGGGAAGTCCACGCTGCTCAACCTCATCAGCGGCATCGACCTGCCGAGCAGGGGCGAGGTCCTCGTGCGAGGCAGAAGCCTGGGCGGGATGAGCGAGCGCGAGCGCACGCTCCTGCGCCGCGAGCACGTGGGCTTCATCTTCCAGGCGTTCAACCTGCTGCCCACGTTGACGGTGGAGGAGAACGTCCGGCTCCCCCTCGAGCTCAACGGGCGCGGCGCGGCGGAGGCGGGCGAGCGGGCGCGGGCGCTGCTGGAGCGGGTGGGGCTGCGCGCGCGGGCGGACAGCTTCCCGGACCGGCTCTCCGGAGGTGAGCAGCAGCGCGTCGCGGTGGCGCGGGCGCTGGCCCACGCGCCGCCGCTGCTCCTGGCGGACGAGCCCACCGGCAACCTGGACGAGGCCACGGGCCGGCAGGTGCTGGACCTGCTGGAGGACCTCACCCGCCAGGGCGACGCGTGCGCGCTCGTCGTCACGCACGAGCCGGGGCTGGTGGCCCGCGCGGACCGGGTGCTGGAGATGGCGGCGGGGAAGCTGGTGGAGCGCGAGTCGCACCAGAAAGGGCTCCGCTGATGCGCCTGCTCGTGCGCTCGAGCCTGCGTCATCTGGGGCGCCATCCGTGGCTGACGGCGCTGTCGCTGCTGGGCATCGCGCTGGGCGTGGCGGTGGTGGTGTCCATCGACCTGGCGAGCGGCAGCGCGCTGCGCGCCTTCGAGCGCTCCACGGACGCGGTCGCCGGGCGCGCCACGCATCAGCTGGTGGGCGGCACGTCCGGGCTGCCGGAGCATGTCTACCGGGACCTGCGCCTGCGGCCGGACGCGCCCGTGTCCGCGCCGGTGGTGGAGGGCTACGTCCAGGCGGCGGTGGGCGACCTGCGCACGCTCACCGTGCTGGGCGTGGACCCGTTCGCGGAAGGCCCCTTCCGGGACTACGCGCGGGACGAGGCCGTGGGCGACGTGGGCTCGCTGCTCACCCGGCCGGGCACGGTGCTGTTGAGCGCGCGCGCCGCGAAGGCGCTGGGCGTCTTTGCCGGCGACGAACTCCCCGTGCGCGTGGAGGGGCGGCAGGTCCGCCTGCGCGTGGCGGCGCTCATCACTCCCGCGGACGAGGACACCGCGCGGGCGCTCGAGGCGCTGGTGCTGACGGACGTGTCCACCGCGCAGGAGGTGCTGGGCAAGGAGGGGCGGCTCACGCGCGTGGACCTGCGGCTGCCCGGGGGCGAGGCGGAGGCGAAGCGGCTGGAGGCGACGCTGCCGGTGGGCGTGGAGCTGGTGCGCGCGTCGGCGCGAGCGGGCACCGTGGAGCAGATGACGCGGGCCTTCCGCACCAACCTCACCGCGCTGTCGCTGCTCGCGCTCGTGGTGGGGATGTTCCTCATCTACAACACGATGACCTTCTCCGTGGTGCAGCGGCGCGGGCTGCTCGGCCGGCTGCGCGCGGTGGGCATCACCCGGGGAGAGCTGTTCGCGCTGGTGCTGGGCGAGGCGCTGGTGCTCGGCGTCATCGGCACGGTGGCGGGGCTGCTGCTGGGCATCCTGTTGGGGCGCGGGCTGGTGGGGCTCGTCACCCAGACGCTCAATGATTTGTACTTCGTGGTGAGCGTGCGCCGGCTGGCGCTGGAGCCCCTCACCCTCGCCAAGGGCCTGACGCTGGGGCTGGGCGCGACGGTGCTGGCGGCGCTGGTGCCCGCGTGGGAGGCGGCCCGGTCGGCGCCCGTGACGACGCTGCGCCGCTCGACGCTGGAGGAGGGCACGCGCTCGCGCGCCCCGCGGCTGGCGCTGCTGGGGCTGGGCGTGCTGGCGGGGGGCACCGGCCTGCTGGCGTGGTCGACCCAGGCGCTGCCGCCGGCGTACGCGGGCCTCTTCGCGGTGCTGCTGGGCGCGGCGTTGCTGGTGCCGTGGCTGACGGAGCGGCTGTCCGCGCTCGCGGCGCGGCCCCTGGGAGGGACGTTCGGGCTGCTGGGGCGCATGGCCGCCCGGGGCGTGCGCACCAGCCTGAGCCGCACGGCGGTGGCGCTCGCGGCGCTGATGGTCGCGGTGGCCACCACGGTGGGCGTGGGGCTCATGGTGTCCAGCTTCCGGGGCACGGTGGTGGCGTGGCTGGAGACCTCGCTCCTGGCGGATGTGTTCATCTCCCCGCCCTCGCTCGTGGCGCGGCGCGGGGACGCCACGCTGGCGCCGGGGCTGGAGGAGCGCATCCGCGCCACGCCCGGCGTCGCGGGCAGCAGCACCATCCGCGTGGTGAAGGCGCGGGTCGACGACATCCCCACGGACCTGCTGGCGGTCGACTTCTCCCGCACCGGCGCGCGACCCTATCGCTTCAAGGAGGGCGACGCGGACGCGGTGTGGCGCGAGCTGGCCACGTCCCCGGACGCGCTCATCGTCTCCGAGCCCTTCGCCTTCCACCGGCGCGTGGGCGTGGGCGACACCGTGCGGCTGACCACGGACCGGGGGCCGCACGACTTCCGGGTGGCGGGCGTGTACTTCGACTACGGCTCCGACGTCGGCACGATGCTGATGGAGCGCTCCACGTACGAGCGCTGGTACGAGGACCGGGGCGTCAGCGGCGTGGCGCTGTACGCCGCGCCCGGGCAGGACGTGGACGCGCTGGTGGCGGCGGTGCGCGAGCGCGTGGGCGACACGCAGGCGCTGATGGTGCGCCCCAACCGCTCGCTGCGACAGGCGTCGCTGGACGTGTTCGACCGCACCTTCACGATTACGCAGGTGCTCCGGCTGCTGGCCATCGGCGTGGCCTTCGTGGGCGTGCTCAGCGCGCTGATGTCGCTCCAGATGGAGCGCGCCCGCGAGCTCGCGGTGATGCGCGCCATGGGGCTGACGCCGGGCCAGCTGTGGGGGCTGGTGTCGCTCCAGACGGGGCTGCTCGGCTTGCTGGCCGGCGTGTTCTCCCTGCCGCTGGGCGTGACGCTCGCGTACATCCTGGTCCACGTCATCAACCGGCGTTCGTTCGGCTGGACGCTGCGGCTCGTGGTGACGCCGGAGACGCTGCTCCAGGCGCTCCTGCTCGCGCTGGTGGCGTCGGCGCTCGCCGGCCTGTATCCCGCGTGGAGGATGGCTCGCGCCAACCCCGCGCTCGCGCTGAGGGAGGAGTGACGTCATGAGCCATGGACGCGGCCTCGCCATCGGAGTCGCCACGGCGCTGGGGGCGCTCGCGGTGGCCGCCTGGCTCGTCACGCGCGAGACGGAGCCGCCGCCGTCGAGGCAGGGTGGGACGCTCACGGTGGCCTCGGCGCTCGGAGGTGGCGACGGTGGCACGGAGGGCTTCGCGCGCGCCTTCGAGCCCCGCGCCTTCACGTTCCCCGAGGACCATGGCCCCCACCCCGCGTTCCGCACCGAGTGGTGGTACTGGACGGGGAACCTCGAGACGGCGGACGGGCGCGCCTTCGGCTATCAGTTCACGCTGTTCCGCAGCGCCCTGGCGCCCGAGGTCCCCCTGCGGGAGTCCGCCTGGGGCACGCGCGACGTGTACCTGGGGCACTTCACCGTGACGGACGTCTCGGCGGGGCGCTTCCACGTGGCGGAGCGGTTCAGCCGCGCGGCGCTGGGACTCGCGGGCGCGACGACCCGGCCCTTCCACGTGTGGCTGGAGGGATGGGAGGCGCGGAGCGAGGGCGAGGCCATGTGGCCCGTGCGCCTGCGCGCGACGACGGACGAGGCGTCGCTGGAGCTGACGCTGGAGGCGGGCAAGCCGCCCGTGCTCGAGGGAGACCGGGGCCTGAGCCAGAAGAGCGCGGAGCCGGGGAACGCGTCGTACTACTACTCGATGACGCGGATGCCCTCCCGCGGAACGGTGCGGGTGGAGGGACGGACGTACGCGGTGACGGGCGAGAGCTGGATGGACCGCGAGTGGAGCACCAGCGCGCTCGGCCCGGACCAGGTGGGCTGGGATTGGTTCTCGCTCCAGCTCTCCGACGGCAGCGAGCTCATGTACTACCAGCTCCGCGACCGGAGCGGCACGCCGGACCCGTTCAGCTCCGGGACGTGGGTGCCGCCCGCGAGCGCGGCGGACAGCGCGCCGGTGCACCTGTCCCGGGACGAGGTCGCGCTCACCGTCGAGAAGACGTGGAAGAGCCCGCGCGGCGGGGAGTATCCGGCGCGGTGGAACCTCCGCGTGGCGAAGCTGGGGTTGGCGCTGACGGTGACACCGAAGGTGGCGGACCAGGAGCTGCCGGTGAGCGTGCGCTACTGGGAGGGCAGCGTGGCCCTGGAGGGCAGCCGTGAGGGCAGGCCCGTGGCGGGCCGGGGGTACGTGGAGCTGACGGGCTACGCGGACACGGCGGCCCCCGCGCGCAACGGGACGGCGACGACGCGCGGCATGCCCGAGGCGAAGTAGCCCCCTGGCGGATGGACGCCCCGAGCCCCGGCTGTTGGTGTTGAATGCCCTGGTCGCGGGTGCACGGCGACGAGGCAGGGGGCCTGGGGTGCTGACTTCTCCGCTGCAACGACATGACGCCAACCAGCGCGCGCTCCACGTGGCGCGCGCCATCCTCGACGCCGCGACCGACCTGACGCTCGACGTCGAGGGCACCGCCGTCTCGGTCAAGGTGCAGCGGCTGCCTCCACCTCCGTGGCCCCGGTTGCACGTCGAGGGACAGCGCGACCTGGACGAGCGCATCGATGGGCCATGGCCCGGCGCCGTGCAGGCCGAGTGCACGTGGGCGGGCGGCGCTCGGACGCTCCTCGTCCAGGCGGACTCCTTCAAGGGGCAGCCCTACAACCACCTCGTGGCGCTGCGGGTCATGCTCGTCGAGCCTCGGCAAGAGCTGGTCTGGATGACGCTTGCCCTGCCCCTGCGTGATGCACCCGAGGAGGGGGTTCTCGACATCCTGGCGAGCACCAGCATCGTCAAGCGCCGGGACAAGGGCGGCGCCTCCGAGGGCGCGCAGGCCGCGCTCCGCGCCGTCGTCAAGCGTGGGGGGATTCCCATGCCCACGCTGTCTCGCGCCGAGATGTTCCGCGTCCGACTCCCGAGCCTGGAGGTCCTGCCCTCCCACGCGGAGGCGTTCCGGAGGCTCGTCCACCTCGCGCTGCTCAAGATGCCCTTCCTCGTGCGCGCGGCGGCCGACGTCCCCGATGGCAGCATGCCCTTCCGACCCGAGGTGGTGCCGCTCGAAGCGCCTCGCCAGGATGGAGAGGCCGGGTCGAAGGCACCGTCGAAGCGCGCCGGCATCTGGCCCCTTCCTGGCGGTGTGAGGCAATACAAACAGACCCTCGATGACCTGCTGACATGGCTGGCCGAGGAGCCCCGCACCATCGAAGTGTTCGAGCAGCACCTCCTCCAGCGCTATGACGTCGCGGGTGAGACCGCCATCCTGGCCTACCGACGCATGCTCACGAGCCTGGGGCTCGCGGCGGAAGCGAACGGGGTGTTGAGCCTCACGGAAGCAGGCGAGGGCTACCTCGCGGAGCCAACGCCTCACCGGCTCTTCGACATCCTGCACGCGAACTACGAAGGCATCCTCGCGACGCTCGTGATGACGAACTCGCCCAGGGGCGCCAGCGGCGAGGAGATTCACCAGTTCCTCGAGCACCTGCTCGCGACGGATTGGAAGTCACCCAACCAGACCTCGTTTCGCAGGAACTGGCTCCTGTCCCTGGGGTTGACGGAGCGCACCTCGCGAGGTGACACCATCACGGACCTGGGACGGCGGGTGCTGGAGCGCCACGCCGACGAAGTGGAGTTGCTCCGCACCGAGCTCATGTCGCGGACTGTGTCCTCCGACACCGCGTCCGGACTGGACGCCGACGACCTGGTGGGGCCCGAGGAAGGTCACGAGGCCCCTCCCTCGGGAGCATCAAACGGGGCCACGGTTTCACCGGACGCGGACCTCGGTGCGCCTGTCGGCTCGGCGCCCATGGCGGACACAGGCGCTCCTCCCGGCTGGAGCACGGAGCGACTGGACCTCACGACCGCTCACGTCCAGTCGCACCTGGGCACCCTGGAGCTTCCCACGGGCGTGCTCGACCGCGCGTGCGCGGCGCTCTCCGCGGGCAAGCACCTGCTGCTCGTCGGTCCTCCGGGGACGGGCAAGACCGAGGTCGCCCACGCGCTCGCGCAGGCGGCCCGCACGGAGGGCTACTGCCATGGCCTCTTCGAGGCGACCGCCTCCGCGGACTGGTCCACCTACGAGACCATCGGTGGCTACGCCATGGAGCGCGACAGCTCGCTGCGCTTCCGCCCCGGCGCCTTCCTCCGCGCGCTCGAAGCGTGGCAATGGCTGCTCATCGACGAGCTGAACCGCGCGGACGTGGACAAGGCCTTCGGCGAGCTGATGACCGTGCTGGCCGGCCGGGGCACGGACACGCCCTTCGAGCTGGACGGCGGCCGCCGCGTCTCCATCGGCTTCGAGGCGGGCCGCTCGCACCGCGTCCCCCGCACGTTCCGCGTCCTCGCGACGATGAACACCTGGGACAAGACGTCGCTCTTCCGGCTCTCCTACGCCGTGCAGCGCCGCTTCGCCATCATCCACATCGGCCTGCCCTCCGACGACGCCTACGCGCGGCTCGTCTCGCAGGCCGCGCTGGGCCCCGGGCTGGACGCGCCGCTCGTGGAGACCGCCGTCCAGCGCATCACCCGCCTCTTCCAGCGTGACGGGCTGCTGAAGCATCGGGACATCGGCCCCGCCATCGCGCTCGACATCGTGCGCTACATGCGCCGACGACAGGCGTCCGGCGACGGGCTCGCGGAGGCGCTCGGGATGTTCCTGCTGCCCCAGTTCGAGGGGCTCGAGCTGGACAGCGCGAAGCAGGTCCACGCGGCGCTCCTCACCGCCCTCCAGGGCTGGACCTCCGACGCCGCCATCCGAGAGCTCCAACTCCAGTGCGCGGAGACCTGGCCCCCTGGCGCGGTGCCCGGGACATGACCCTCGCGCCCGCGCCGCCGTGGGAGGACTTCCTGCGGAGCCACTTCCCGGGCTACCTGCTGCCGGAGTCCCACCGCCAGGGCATCGACGCGGCCAGCGCCGCGCGCTTCCTCGAACACCTCAACCAGCGCCCCGACCAGCTCCGGCTCCTCCTCCTCGCCAGCCTGTTCGCCGCGCGAATGGACGCGCTGCGGGACTTCACCCGCGTCCACCTCCCCGAGCTGGTCCGCACGCTCCACGCCCGCACGGAGGTCCACGCCAGGACCTGGGAAGGTGGCTACCAGGGACGCCTCGACGTGCGCGCCACCCTCGCGCACCACCTCAACTCGGGCCCCACCCGCTTCGTCACCCGCGCCCGTCGCCGCCGCTTCGACCTGCCGGAGCAGATCCTCCTGCGCGCCACCGTGCGTCAGCTCGTCGACGAGCTGACGAAGCTGCGCCTCGCCGGCATCACCGCGAGCTACGGCTGGAGCCAGGAGGCCAGCGCCCACGAGGGCAACCTCCGCCACCTGCTCGCCTCCACCGTGCTCCGCGAGATTCCAGAGGAGCACCCCGACGCCTTCCACCTCAAGGCCGCCGCGATGGCCCGACACGAGGGCTACACGCTCGCGCGCAGCTGGTTCCTCTGGCTGGACGAGGTGGAGTCCATCGACCCGGAGCGACGCGCGCGGCTGCTGGCCGAAGGCGCCCTCGTCCCCCTCGAGGACCACACGCGCTTCGAGCTGGCGGTGGCCGTCCGGCTGCTCCAGGCCCTGGAGGCGCGACTCGTCGCGACGCAGCCCGGGCGCTGGCAACTGGAGCGCACGGCGGTGCTCCCCGGACGCGCGGAGCTGGCCACGCTGCGCCGGGACGACGGCGCGCGGCTCCGCCTCTTCTACAACCAGTCGGAGCTGGACGCGGGCGCCGTGGAGGCGGGCACGCGGCACTACCTCGGACACACCGGACGCATGCGCCCGGACCTCACCCTCCGACTGTCGCGGCCCGGAGCGCCGGAGCGCGCCGTTGTCGTGGAGATCAAACACTCGTCGAGGACCGCCACCCTCCTCGAGGGCTTCCACGAGGCCCACCTCTACCGGCTCGAATACGGCGCGTGGCTCACCGGCTGGCCCCAGGCGGTGCTCGTCTCCTCGGGCGCCATCCCCGGAACGCCACGTCGCGAGGACCCCGTGGTCGCCGTGGACTGGGCGCGCTGGGTCCCCGACGAAGTCGTCGATGGCCTGCTCGAAGGGCTCTGAGTCCCACGCGACTCGCGGGTGACGCCTGTCACACGATGGCGTCACGGGGTGGCCTCCACCGAGGCGCTGCGATGCTGCCCTCACGCATAGGGGGAGCCATGAGCGACGAGACGAGCGCGGTGCCCACGACACCCGCGACGGACGTGCCCACCGCCATTCCTCGGCCGGAGAACCAGGTGATGGTGGCGCTCACCATCCTGCTGCCCGTGGGCATCTTCGCGGCGGCCTGGTTCGTCGAACCGGGCTGGAGCTACATCGCCACGGCGGTGGAACGTGGGCGGCGACCGGAGCGCCTTCGCCACCCGGGCCAACGCCCGCGAGCGCGGCGGATACCAGCGCCGTTGATATGCTCCTGTGCGGCGCACAGGCCTGGCGCGCCCTGGAGGACTCCGCGGTGCCCAAGCCCCTGGTGGACGTCGACGCCGCGCCCGCGTCCGCCTTCTGTCTCACCGACGAGCTGACGCCGTTCACCTCCAACTGGCACACGCACCGGCGACACCAGCTCCTCTACGCGGCGCGCGGCGCGCTGCACCTCGAGGTGGCCGAGGCCCAGTGGCTCCTGCCGCCCCAGCGCGCCGCGTGGCTCGCCGGGGGCACGCGCCACCGCGTGCGCGCCACCCAGCCGGCCACTCTGTGCACGGTGTACCTGGAACCCTCGCGCCTCCCCACGACGCCCGGGGGCGACTGCCGCGTCTTCGTCCTGCCCCCGCTCGCGCGGGAGATGCTGCACTACTCCACGCGCTGGGGGCCGGAGCGCGCCCCCCGGGACGCGATAGCGGAGAGCTTCTTCGCCACGCTCGGCCACCTGCTCGCGGAGTGGGCCGCGGAGCCTCGCGACTGGCGGCTGCCCCGCGCGCGCACGCCCGAGTTGGAGCGCGCCATGGCCTACACGCTGGCGCGGCTGGCGGGCACGGCCACGCTGGCGGGAGCGGCGAAGGCCGCGGGCCTGTCCCAGCGCACCCTCGCCCGTCGCTTCGAGCACGAAGCCGGCACCTCGTGGCGCCGCTTCCTCCACGACGCACGCATGCTGCGCGCCATGGAGCTGCTCGCCGAGGACGGCGCCCGCGTCACCCAGACGGCCTACGCGGTGGGCTTCGAGAGCCTCGCCGCCTTCACGCACGCCTTCACGGATTACACGGGCGAGCGGCCCCGCGACTTCCGCCAGCGGGTGGCCCGGGGCGAGTCCCTGCCACTTCGCCCCTCCTCGCGAGCTATCCGCCGCACGCGACGCGGCTGACCCGCCCCTGGGTGGCTTGAGGCATATCTCTTCCATCCCGCCCCACTCGCGCTACTCGCCGCATGCGACGCGGCTGACCTGCCCATGGGTGGCTCGGGGCGTATCCCTTCCGTCCCACTCCACGCGCGCTACTCGCCGCACGCGACGCGGTTGACCAACCCGTAGATGCTGTACTGCACCATGTACGGCAGCGCGTACTCCGGGAAGGCCGCCGTCACGCGCTTCGTCAGCTCCGCGTAGTGCGGCCCCACTGCGTCGCCGCACAGCTCCGCCTTGCGTCCCCTCAGCTCGCCCGCGTACGCCGTCACGAGCGAGACCACCGTGTCCAGATAGCGCTGCTGCGCGGTGATGGCCTCGGCCACCGGCGCGGACACACCCCGCCCGCCATACACCGTGGCGCGCGGCCACGCGGACAGCTCCTCCAGCGCGGCCTTCCACGACGCGACGTCCGGCGACACCTTGCCCTCCACGAGGCCACCCTCCAGCCACGCATGGGCGCCGTGGTGCACCAGGTCCCCGACGATGAGCGCCTCCCGACGAGGCAGGTACGCCACGGTCTGCGTCGTGCTGACACCCGCGTGCCTCAGCTCCGTCAGCTCCACCTTCGCGTCACCTTCCAGCGGGAGCGAGAGCGTCCCCTCGAACGTGAGGTCCACCTTCGCCTGCGCGGGGTACGTCGCCTCCGTGAAGGCGTGGGCCACGTCGACCCAATAGGACTTCTTGTAGGCGTGGACGGCGGGGATGGCGACGGCGGTGGCCTCGCTCGCCACGACCTTCGCGCCCTCGCGCTGGAACACCGCCGCGCCGTTGAACTTGTCCGGGTTGGGGTGCGTGACGACGACATAGCGGATGGGGTGGTCCGTGCGGGCGCGGATGGCGGCCAGCACCTTCTGGGCCTCGGCCTCCGTGAACTGCGCGTCGAAGACCACCACCTCCGCGCCCGTGTCGTAGAAGTACGAGTGCGTGTCGAAGCCGTTGGCGTCGCTCGTGTAGCGCTGGACCTCCGAGTCCTTCAGCGCGGGCGGCGCCCCCGCGCAGCCGGTGGAGAGCGCGGCGCCCAGCGCCAGGGCCTTCAGGTTCGGGGTGATTCGCATCGTGTCCATCCTCGGGTCATGAGCCGGGGCGACATGCCGCCGGCGAGCGAGACGGACTGTGCCTCCCGGGCCCTTGGCGCGCTTGCGCGCATCCGCCAGCGATTTGTTCCCATCCGCCAGTGGCGCGAGACTCCCGGGTCATCCCCACGGGACATGGACGTGGAGTAGGTTCCCGGCCAACGCGCCGTCACCGTCGGGAGGACACACCCCATGCCGAAGGCGAAGTACGTGCTGGCCCTGGACCAGGGCACCACCGGAACCCACGTCTCCATCCTCGACTCGAAGCTCCGCGTGGTGGGCAAGTCCTACAAGGAGTTCACCCAGTACTTCCCCAAGCCGTCGTGGGTGGAGCACGACCTGGATGAAATCTGGGCCTCCAGCGAGTGGTGCATCGCCCGCGCACTGCGCGACGCGGGCCTGCACGGCCGGGACATCTCCGCCATCGGCATCACCAACCAGCGCGAGACGACGGGCCTGTGGACCCGCGACGGCGGCAAGCCCCTGCACCGCGCCATCGTCTGGCAGGACCGGCGCACCGCCGAGCTCTGCCGCGGGCTCAAGGAGAAGGGCGCCGAGCCGCGCGTGCGCGAGACGACGGGCCTGGTCATCGACCCGTACTTCTCCGGCACCAAGATTCACTGGCTCCTCGAGCACCTCAAGGGCGCCAGGAAGCGCGCCGAGCGCGGGGACGTGTGCTTCGGCACCATCGACACGTGGCTCGTCTACAAGCTCACCGGCGGCACCACCCACGTCACCGACGTCTCCAACGCGAGCCGCACGCTGCTGATGGACCTGCGCACGCTCCAATGGAGCGACGAGATGCGCGCGCTGCTGGACGTTCCGAGCGCGTGCCTGCCGCAGATTCGCGGCTCCGCGGAGGTGTACGGCACCACGCGCGGCATGCGCAGCCTCCCGGACGGCATCCCCGTGTCCGGCATGGCGGGCGACCAGCAGGCGGCCCTCTTCGGTCAGGCGTGCTTCTCGCCCGGCGAGTCCAAGTGCACCTACGGCACCGGCGCCTTCCTGCTGATGAACACGGGCAACGAGCCGGTGCGCTCGTCCGCGGGGCTGCTCACCACCGTGGCGTGGCGGCTGGGCGGCGCAGGCACCACCACCTACGCGCTGGAGGGCAGCAGCTTCATCGCCGGCGCCGCCGTGCAGTGGATGCGCGACGGCCTGCGCGTCATCAAGCGCGCGCCGGACATCGAGGCGCTGGCCGCCAGCGTGAAGGACTCCGGCGACGTCGTCTTCGTCCCCGCGCTGGCGGGGCTCGGCGCGCCGCACTGGCGCCCCGAGGCACGCGGCCTCTTCGCGGGCATGGACCGCTCCACCACCATTGCCCATATGGCGCGCGCGGTGCTGGAGGGCATCGCCCTGCAGCTCCACGACCTCGCGGACGCCATGCGCCGCGACAGCGGTTACGACATCCCCGTCTTCAAGGTGGACGGCGGCGCGGCGGCCAACAACCTGCTCATGCAGTACCAGGCGGACCTGCTCGGCGTGCCCGTCGTCCGCCCGCGCAACCTGGAGACGACCAGCCTGGGCGCGGCCTTCCTGGGCGGCCTGGGCGCGGGCGTCTGGGATGGCACGGACGCCATCCGCCGCGCCTGGAAGGCGGAGAAGACCTTCCGGCCGAAGATGAAGGCCGACGCGCGCGAGCGGCACCTGGCCAAGTGGAAGCGCGCGGTGACGCGGGCATGAGCGCCGCGAGGCATGGGCGCGGCCTCGCCATCGCCCTGCTCGCCCTGGCCGGGAGCGGGTGCCCGGACGAGTCCCCCGGAGACTGCCTCCCTGGCGCGCTGAACCAGGTCCCCCCGCGCTTCTTCGCGGTGGGCGAGCGCGTCTCCGTCACCGCCTTCGCGACCGTGGGGAGCGCGTGTGGGACGGCCGCCTCGGCGGATGACGGCCTGCCGGAGACGGTCTCCGTGACGCTGACCGACCCGAACAACCTCCCCGTGGAGGCCACGGCGGAGCTGCGCGTGGACCGCAGGAGCGCCGTCATCCAGTTCACGCCCGAGCGGCCGGGGCGCCATCACGCCATCGTCTCCTTCGCCCCGGTGGGCAGTATCCACCAGTTCGACATCATCGTGGCCGAGAACGGCCGCGACCGCGCGGAGCTGGCCCGGCTGAAGACGGGCCGCGACTGCCTGTTTCTCGACCGCACCACGCGCGGCACGTGGGTCTGCAACGACGTCGCGCTGAACCCGACCACGGGCGCCGTGCAGGAGCTCGGCTCGGACACCACAGGCGCGGTCGAGGTGGCCGGAGACGTGGTGTGGGCCCTCTCCGCCGAGGGCGACGTGCGACGCTTCGTCGACGATGGCGGTCCCGAGCTGGTCCTCACCGGCACCGCGCCCCTGCCCCAGGGCGCGCCGCTCGGGTCTCCCACCCACGCGCGACTCGCCACCGAGGACGAGTACCTGGTGCTGGACGACCAGAACCTCTACCGCTTCACCTTCGACCCGGACCCGGGCCTCGTCGCCGCCCCCGGCACGCCCTGGACGGACACGACCGCCACGGCGGGCTTCGGCCAGGACGACACCCGGGTCGTCGCCCTGCGCGCGGGCGCCACCGTGTGGCTGGTGACCTCCGACCTCCGCTCCACGCTCACCAGCCCCTTCTCCCGCGCCTGCCCCTACGACCTCGGCCCCACGGGTGGCTACGAGGCCCGGTCCGGACAGGCGTGCTACGACCTGGACGGCGTGCCCGTCGCCTTCGAGGAGGACGTGCTGTGGACCCAGAAGCCCCTGCCCATGCAGGGAGGCGACGTCATCTCGACCCTGGTCCAGCGCTACGTGGTGACGCAGACGGAGATGGTGCGCCAGGGCGTGCTTCCCCTCGACACGCGGATGTCGATGCCGCCCGTCCGCCTGCGCCAGGGCCCCGCCCTGCCCGTCGTGCTCGGCGCCGGAGACCCGGTCGCCCATGCCACGCCCCGCTGGAACCCTTCCACCCAGGACGTGACATTCGTGCTGCACCCGAACTCGGGCGTCAGAGGCCACACGCCGCGCGTCTCGAACCACTTCGTGTGGGTGCCCGCCCAGGACAACCCGAGCGAGCTTTCCGTCTACACCTGGCCTCCTCCACCCTGACGGCAACGCGTGACGGGTGGCTTTCCTCTGGCGCCGAAGCGGATATGAAGAAGCCATGGCCTACGACCGCACGCTGCTGACGCCCGAGGCGCTCCAGACCTTCCTCGCCCAGCACTCCGACTGGAGGCACGAGGGCGGGATGATTCGCCGCACGTACGAAGCGCCCTCCTTCCTCGCCGGCATCGCCTTCGTGGAGAAGGTGGCGCACGCGGCGGAGAAGGCGGACCACCACCCGGACATCGACATCCGGTGGCGCAAGGTGACGCTCGCGCTCGTCACCCACGACGCCGGGGGCCTCACCTTCCGCGACACCCAGCTGGCCAGCGAAGCGGATGCCCTCTTCGCGGAGGTGGTGCGGGCGAAGTGAGGACCACGGCGGTGACGGTGTCGAAGCGATGGTGGCGGTGGGTGGGCGCGGCGGCGTGCGGCGCGGTGCTGGGAGCGGCGCCGGTGGCGCGCGCGCAGGACGAAACGCCCGTGGAGCCGCGCCCGGAGCGGCTGTACTTCAACCCCGGCGCGTTGCTGGGCTCGGCGCGCGTGGTGTCGCTGGGTGGCGCCTACGTGGGCATCGCCGAGGGCGCCGCGGGCTTCCCCAGCAACCTGGCGGCGCTCGCGCACCGCGGGCCCACGCTGGAGAAGGACTGGGACCTGGGCGTCACGCTGTCCTGGCTGGACCTGCCGTTCACCAGCGGGCGCACGCGCGACGTGGACAACGACGGCAAGCCGGACGAGTCGCGGGACCGCCGGCAGCTGCTGGGCGGGCTGCTGCTCCAGTACAAGCGCTTCGGCATCGGCTTCGCGCTGCGCAACAGCGCCGTCACCTACTGCGCCACGACGACCTGCGCCAGTGACTCCGAACGCATCCGCGTGTCGATGACGCAGTCCGTGCTGGCCGGCGCGGTGTCCTTCGGCCAGGACGACTTCATCCTCGCGCTGGGCATCTACGCGGCGCAGGCGTCCTTCCGGCTGGCCTCTGGAGGCACGGACCTGCGCTATGGCGACACGGGCGTCGCCGTGGACATGCTGTACCGGCCCCATGGCCGCCCCTGGCGCCTGGGCGTCACGGTGCGGCCGGAGGTGGTGGCGGACTGGCGCCGGGAGGATGGCCAGACGCCGGTGCTCGCCGGACGCACGCTGTTCGGCGCGGTGGTGTCCCCCGCGGTGCTGTCGCTGGGCGCCAGCTGGCGGCTGGGCGAGGGCGCCGAGCGCTACAACCGCCTGTCCCCCGCCGCCCGGCGACAGCTCATCCTCGACGGCGACGCGCTGCCGGTGCCGGAGGAGGAGCCCAAGGACGCGCCGGCGGGGCGCTGGCTCATCAGCGCGCAGGTGGACCTGCTCTCCAGCGTGGACAATGCGGTGCCGCTGCGCTCCTTCGCGTCCACGGCGGAGGAGGAGCGGGTGGGCGACACCACCGAGTTCGCGCCACGGCTGGGCGTGGAGCACGACACGGTGCCGGGGATGATCCGCCTGCGCGCGGGCGTGTACGCGGAGCCCTCGCCCTTCGACGGACGGCCCCCACGCCCCCACGTCACCGGTGGCTTCGAAATCTTCGTGCTGCGCTACTGGGAGGACTGGTCCATCAGCGCCTCGTTCGACCTGGCGCGCCGCTACTCCAACGTGGGCCTGTCCATCGGCTTCTGGCGCTGACGGCGCCGCTCGCGCCGGATTGTCGGGCGCTGGAAGCTGCACGGCGTCGCGAGCGGGCGAGCGTGCGGACGTCGTACTCGGTATTGCTGGCACCTACCTGCGTGGCGAACCTCCGTGAGCAGAGGGGGCGTCATGCATCTGGGGCGGCGGTGGTTCCGGACTGTCGTGTGCGCGACAGCACTGGGCTGGGTGGGGCTGGTGGTGGGCTGTGGCGGAGGCGAGAGCGACTCCCCCGACGACACGGAGTGCCGGGGCGGCTGCCCGGAGCAGGAGACACCGACGCCGGACGAGGAGGGGAGCGTCCCTCCTCCGACGGCGGAGATACCCGACGCGGGCACGCCCGACTCCGGCTCCACGCCGCCTCCCCTGGAGCCCCCGCCCCCTCCACCGCCGCCGACCAGCGGCAGCACGCTGTGGATGGCGCGTCAGGGCTCCGCGCAGGACGACCTCGCGCTGGACGCGGCGGTGGACGCGCAGGGCGCCATCCTCACCGTCGCGGTGCACGAGCTGGACGACCTTCAGGAGCGCGAGCCCACGGACGACACGGTGCGACTGGTGGTCAGCCGCTACTCGGAGGCCGGTGAGCCGACGTGGTCGCGGGGCTATACGGTGCGCGTGGCGGAGACGCCGAAGGCGCTGCGCGCCAACGCGCGGGCCCTCGTCGCGCCGGCGCCGGACGGGGGCTTCTTCCTCGCGGTGACCGCCGAGGGGCTGGTGGACTTCGAACCCCAGGAGCTGGGCAACGGCGCCTTCCTGGCGCGGCTGGACTCGACCGGCAACGTGGTGTGGGCCCGGCCCGTGGATGGAGACGGCGTCACCCTCACCGACCTGGTGGTGGACGCCCAGGGCCGCCCGACGGTCGCGGCCAACTCCACGGGCTGGTCGGTGTTCGGCGAGGGCGTGGAGGGTGACGGCGCGCTGGTGGTGCGCTACTCGCCGGAGGGCACGGCGGAGCGGGCGGTCGCCATCGGCCACGCGGAGGGGCGCGACTCGCGGGTGGACGTGACGACCCTGGCCCTGGATGCCGAGGGGCGGTTCGTGGTGGGAGGCCACTACGTGGGCACGGCGCGCTTCGGCAACCAGAGCGTCTCCTCGGAGCGGGAGGGCAGCCCGTTCCTCGCCGTGTACCAGGACACCGGCACGCTGGCCTGGGCGCGCGCGCTGCACCAGGCCAGCGGGACGCTGCGGGACGTGGGCGTGGACGCGCAGGGGACGGTGGTGGCGCTGGGCTCGTTCATCGGGACCGTCTCGTGGGGTCAGAAGAAGCTGGAGGGCCACGTGTACCGGGCCAGTCCGTTCCTGGTGTCGGCGGACAGGAATGGCCGGGAGCACTGGAGCCGCAACCTGGGGGATGGCCTGCTGGCGGGCGCGCTCGCGGTGGCGCCGGATGGTGAGCTGGCCGTCGCCGGCTTCACGTACTCCCTCATCGTGGACGGCGAGTCGGGGCCGGACGGGCTCGGCTCGGCGCAGCCGGTGGCGCTGCGCTACGGAGCGGATGGCGCGTCGCTCGGCCTGCGGCTCTACCTGTCCGACCCACCCCGCGCGCGCGGAGAGCTGTTCGGCGTGGAGGACATCCCCTTCGTCGGGTTGATGCCGAACGGGGACGCCATCCTCTACGGCCACACGGACCGGCCCTCCGACTTCGGCACGGGACGGCAGACGCCCGCGCGCAGCGACACCTTCCTGCTGCGGATGATGCGCTGAGGCGCGCGGGCGCGCCGCCCGTCCACCACGGCGCGCCCTCCCCCAGGCCTCGCGTGGACCTGGGGGCCTGGCCTACCCGGACATGGAGGGGACGTGGCCTCCTCCCGCCCAGCAGGGTGGGCCTATTTGCGCGTCGACCGGCGCGTCGTCTTCCGGGCGCCGCCCCGGGTCGTCGCCTTCTTCGCGGCCCGACCGCGGCCGGTGCTCTTGCGCGCCGTCCTGCCGGCCACCGCGGACTTGCGGGTGGTGGCCTTGCGCGCGCCACGGCGGCCCGTGCTCTTGGCGGCGGTCTTCTTCCGCGCGCTCTTGCCACGCGCCGAGGTGTTCCGGCGGGACGTCTTCTTCGCGCGGGCTCCACCGCGCGCGGCACCCTTGCGAGCCGAGGTCTTCCGGCCGCCCGCGCGGCGGCGCCCCGAGGACTTGCGCGTCCGCGTCGAGGGCATCGGCGCGGAAGGGCCCAGGTCCGAGGCGGCCACGGAGTCGGTGATTTGCGAATTGACGGTCTCGTGAGTCATTCCATCTCCTCCATTGAGGGAGAACTGTTGGGGATGCACGACGCAGGGTACGCCCACGCGCGCAACGTGCAGAGCCCTCCCCCCGAGCAGATGAACGACAGCGGACGAATGGCGCGTCCGCGCACGCCCACCGCGTGCGCGCATCGCTCGCGAGCCGACGTCTCGCGCGGGAGAGGCCGGAAACTCGGCCTCCCCGCCCTCAGCCGCGCAGGAACGCGGCGAGCTTCTCGTACGCCACGGCCAGCGGAGCAATGGGCGCGCTCTCGTTGGCCTGGTGCGCCTGGGCCGTCTCGCCCGGGCCGTAGTTGATGGCGTCCACGCCCCACTCGCCGAAGCGCGCCACGTCCGTCCACGCCTGCTTCGACGCGGCGGGCAGGCCGGTGATGGCCAGCAGCTTCTGGAACAGCGGGTTGCCGGCGACGACCGGGCCGCTGGGCGAGGCGTCCGTGAACTCCACCTCCGCGCGGCCCGCGACCATCGCGAGCACGTCCTCCTTCGCCCGCGCGATGCTCTTGCCCGGGGCGAAGCGGTAGTTGAGGTTCAGCTCGAACGACTCGGGGATGACGTTGCGCGCCCGGCCGCCCTTGGCCAGCGTGGCGTTGATGACCTCGTAGAAGGAGAAGCCCGCGACGTTCACCTCCACACGCTGACGCGCCAGCAGCTCCGCCAGGAAGGGGCCCGCCTTGTGGATGGCGTTCTCCCCCTGCCACGGCCGCGCCGAGTGCGCGCTGCGCCCGGTGAACCGCACCGTCACCTGCATGGAGCCGACGCAGCCCACCTGCACCTCGCTGTCCGTGGGCTCCATCGCAATGCCGAACCGCACCCCGGCCAGGTCCGGCCGCTTCGCGAACAGCGGGATGAGGCCGCTCTCCGCGTAGGCCCCCTCCTCCCGCTCGTAGAAGAGGAACGCCAGGTTGACCGGCAGCGTGTCGCGCCGCAGGTCCTCCGCCAGCGCCATCATCACCGCCAGCCCGCCCTTCATGTCCGACGCGCCGAGCCCATAGACCCGCTCACCCTCGATGCGCGGCTCCCGCCCCTGGTCGCTGGGATGCGCGGGCACCGTGTCCAGGTGCCCGATGAGCGCCACCGTGGGACGAGGGTCCTCCAGCCTGCCGAGCAGCAACGTGTGCCCCACGCGGAAGATCTCCCCGGGAGGGAAGTGCTGGGCCGCCCACCGCTCGACATGGTCGGCGATGGGGCCTTCGTGCGTGATGGGACTGGGGATGCGGCACAGCTCGAGCGTCGTGTGGGCGAGCCTCGTGGCGAGGTCTTGAGAGGACATGCTGCGCCGCACCATACCGCCCTCCCAGCACCCTCGCGGAAGTCCCCTCCACCCTGATGACGAATGCTGGACCGAGCCTCCGCTCACTCCCTGGAAGTTTGGAATTTCAACGACTTCAGAAGGTGCGGATGAAGTCCAGCTCCGCGCCGGGGTTCTTGCCCGCGCCCGCGTCCGCGGGGGTGACGGCCGGTCGCTCGGGCGTGGCGGGGCTGCCGGCGGCCTGCCACGCGGACACGTGGCGGAACGAGTTCGCGTCGAAGCCCGCCAGCATGAGCACGTGGGGCAGCTTCGACGGCAGCGGCGCGCTGTCGTGGGCCGCGAGGTTCCACAGCACCACGTCCACCGGGCCCAGCGCGCGGTGCCACGCCTTCAGCGCCGCGAGCAGGGGTGGGGTTGCGGCGTCGACGTCCACGCCCAGCTCCCGCAGCAGCGCCGCCTTGCGCTCAGCGGCCTCGCCCCGCGTGTCGCCCAGCGACTGGAACTCCGGCGGGTGGAACTGCATGTCGGAGAAGAAGTAGAGCGTGCGGGGACGCGGGCGCGAGGGCTGCGAGCGGAGCAATTGGATGAGGCTCACCACGGAGCCCGCCACCTGGGTGCTGCCCCAGCCCGGCCCGCCGCGCAGCGCGTACGCGTGGTCGAACACGCCCTGCCCCGGCTTGCGGTCCTCCACGAAGATGTCGTCGGAGAACGTCGCCGCGTAGCCCAGCTCGCGCGCCATCACCGCCGCCAGCGTCACCGCCGCGTCTCCCACCGTCGCCTGGCTCTGCGTCCCGCCCAGCGACACGCCGAACATGGAGCCGGAGATGTCCGCGATGCCCAGGCTCTTGCCCTCGGGCAGGAGCCCCTCGCACACCCGCGCCAGGATGGCCTCGAAGACGGGCTCGAGGGCCGGCGCCGGCTCCGCGCGGTAGCCCGGGCGGTTCGAGCCGTTCCGGGCCGCGGCCCACCCCATGTAGACCTGATGAGGCCACAGCCCGGCGAAGCGCCGCTCGCGCGCCATCTCCACCAGCGTCCGCGCGGGGATGCCCGCCAGATACATGGCCCGCACGTAGCCCTTGAAGGCCAGGTCCGGCAGCAGCCCCGGCACGTCCAGCACGCGGCGCCACGTCTCCCGCGTCGACCCCAGGAAGGACAGCGCCTGCTCCGTGGACAGGCGCCCCTTCACGAAGTTCTCCACGCTCACGTCGCCGTGGAAGAACGCGCGCCGCCCCTCCAGGAGCGCCAGCCCCTGTGTGAGGTGCTCGCGCTCACGCGTGGGGGCGTGCAGGTAGCGGTAGAGCTTCAGCGTGCGCGCGTCCAGGTGCGCCTTCACCAGCCCCATCACGTCCACCAGCCGCAGGCTCGCGCGCTTCCCGTTGGCCCGCCGCCGCGCCAGCGGGAACTGCCGTCGCGAATACTTGAGCAGCTGGTACTCGTCGAACCCCGCAAGGGCCCGGGCAAGGCCCTTGCGCGCGGCCTCCGGCACCGCGCCCAGCCCCAGGTTCTCCAGGTGGGTGACGAACAGCACCGCGTCGTCCGCGCGGTGGCGCAGGCAGCGGAACGTGTACTCCTCCGTGAAGGGCCCCTCCGGGTCCGCCGCCGCGAGGATGGCCGGCGCGATGCTGCCCTGGACGCGGTTGCCCTTCCCCTTCACCGGGTCGCGCATGTACGCGGCGAACTTCCAGCCGAAGCCGCGCTCGTGCCGCTCGGCGGCCAGCAGCGCGGCGGCGTACGAGCGGAGCTCCTCCACCTGCGTGCGGTAGAACGAGTCCTGGAACAGCGCCGCGCCCTGGGTGAAGGTCAGGTGCGTCAGCGGGTCCGTCCGGGAGAGGTCGAAGGCCGCCGCGCCCTCGTGTGTCAGCGTCCCCACCACGTCGCGCAACACCCGTGGCATGCCGCTCTCCCCTCGAAAGAAAAGTCGGCGCCCCATCCCCGTGGCAAGCCAGCGGGGATTCTAGAGCGAAGTAGGGGCGCCAGATGTGGATGAGCCTATGCCAACGCGCAGGGGCGTCACAACCCGGCGTCTCACGCGGACGAGGACGGCGCCTCCTCGAAGCGCGTGTCGCCCTCCAGCAATGACGCGCACAGGCACGCGGGGCCCGCCAGCGCGGTGAAGGCGTGGACGCTGCCGTCCGTCTTCTCCAGCTCCTCGCCCGGCCACACCTCGTGGCCGTCGTCCTCGCGCAAGCCGCCCTCCAGCACCAGGTTCAGCTCGCGTCCGTGGTGGGTGTGCGCCGGGTAGCGCACGCCGGGGTTCAGCCGGAGGATGGCCGCCAGCATGCCCTCGCGCGCGGGCCCCGCCTCCACCGGCATCAGCTCCGAACCCTCCACGGGCCCGGGCATCCACGGCGTCGCGTCGCCCAGCGCGTCGAGCAGGGCCAGAGCGCGCTCGCGCGTCAGGTCGAAGAAGGCGGCCAGCTGGTTCGCGAAGCGCTCCAGCCGCCGCGGCCCCTCCATGCGCTCCATCAGCCGCGCCAGCACGGCGGGCGGCGGCTCGACGGCGGAGGTGGAGAGCAGCGACAACCCCTCTCGCGCGATGGCGAGCCGGTCCGCCGCCCGCTGGCAGGCCGCGCACGTCGACAGGTGGCGCTCGGCGGCCTCCCGGTCGGGAGCCGACAGTGTCCCCAGGGCCCACTCGGCCAGGATGTCGTCGAGGTGCTCCATCTTCGCGCTCCGTCCCCTCACGCCTCCCCTACGGAAGCATGCGTCGCATCGGATTTCCCAGCGCCTTATACGGCGACGCCGAAGTCCCGCAGCGCCGAATTGAGGCTGGTCTTCTTGTCCGTGGACTGTGTCCGCTGGCCGATGATGAGCGCGCAGGGGACCATGTACTTCCCGGCGGGGAACTGCTTCTCCCGCATGCCGGGAATCACCACGCTGCGCGCGGGGACGCGGCCCTTGAAGACGCGCTCCTCCGGGCCGGTGACGTCGATGATGGGCGTGGACGCGGTGAGCACCACGTTGGCGCCCAGCACCGCCTCCTCCTCCACCACCACGCCCTCCACCACGATGCAGCGGCTGCCCAGGAAGGCGCGGTCCTCGATGATGACGGGCGACGCGGTGGGCGGCTCGAGCACGCCCCCCAGGCCCACGCCTCCGGACAGGTGCACGTCCGAGCCCACCTGCGCGCAGCTGCCCACCGTGGCCCAGGTGTCCACCATGGTGCCCGCGCCCACGCGCGCGCCGATGTTGACGTAGCCGGGCATCACCACCGCGCCCCGCTCGACGAAGGCGCCGTAGCGCACCGTGCCCGGCGGCACCACGCGCACGCCCGCCGCGTCCAGGCCCTTCTTCAGGGGCACCTTGTCGTGGAACTCGAAGGGGCCCACCTCCATCACCTTCATCTCCGACACGGCGAAGAACAGGAGGATGGCCTCCTTCACCCACGCGTGGACCTTCCACCCCTCGGGGCCCTTCTCCGCCACGCGCAGCTCACCCGCGTCCAGCCGGGCGACCGTCTCGCGCACGGCGGCCGCGAAGGCCGGGTCCTTCAGCTTCGTCCGGTCCGCGAACGCGGCGGACACCTTCTGGGAGAGTTCGTCGATGGGCAGCATGGCGCCTCCTTGAAGCACATTTCGCCGCGCCTCGCCGCACCCACGTGCGTCCGCGGAGACAGGAGCCCGCCCTTCCGCGGCGGCCCCCTTCACCCGTGCGACGTGCCCGGCTCCACCAGGGGCAAGGTCTGTGTCACCACCTCGCCATGCAGCGACCGGGGCGCCATCGCCACGCCGCCCCGCCCCTCGACCCGGACGGTGCCGCGCGAGACGTGGCGCACCCCCGTCAGCGGCACCTGGCCCCAACGCCGGCTGAAGGGCCAGCGGCGCACGTAGATGAACGTGTCGCCCACCTCCGCGACGTACCCCAGCAAGGTGTCGTCCTCGTCACGCACCCGCATGCCGCGGATGATCGACCTCCGCTCGTAAGGCGAACGCTCGTCGGGCCAGGCCATCTGTCCCACCTCCTCCGCCACAACCTGAGTCCCTCGCCCCCGTCCGTCAGGTGGGCGCGAGCCCGCGAACCTCCGCCTGACAGGCAACCCGGCGGGCATGCGCTCCGATAATTTCCGGGCTTTCCGTCGCTTTCATTGTCCTCAACTGGTCAATTGCCCCGGGGTCGTGCGACCATGCGGGGCAATCCTCACCCCCTCCCTGGAGGGCACATGAGCGCTTCCCCCTCGCGCCCGTGGAGCCTCGCAGTGGCCGTGCTCGTGTCGTGCTGCGCCGGGTGTCTCGGCGAGGCGTCGCTCACGCAGGACGGCAGGCCGGACTACGACGACCCGAACCCGCCGCCGCCCCCCGTGCAGCAGGACGGCTCGTTGCCCTGCAACCTGGACAGTGTCCCGGCGACGGTGACGTTGCGGAGCATCGCCGAGGACTTCGACCGGGAGGTGCAGCCGGCGATGGTGCGCGAGGACTCCGGCTGTCTGTCCTGCCACGGCACGACGAGCGGCCGGCTCTTCAAGGTGGGGCTCGACGGCGTGGAGAACTTCTACGCCATCCGCGCCGCGGGTTACTTCTCCACCGGCTCCGGCTCCATGGTGTCCCGGCTCGTCACGAAGGACGAGAGCGTGCGCATGCCACGCGGCCAGCCGTCGTGGACGGCGCGGGAGATCGCCGCGGTGGCGAGCATCACCTGCCAGGTGGCCGCGGTGGAGGCGCGCCAGCCCGCGTCGAAGCCGGACGAGGAGTTCCCGCCCGCGCTGCTCGCGGCGTACGCGGGCCCGGACGTGTCGACGTATGACAATCCCTTCCTGGGCTACGACCAGCTCAAGGGCAAGGTGAAGGCCGTCTTCAACGACGACTGGGTGCGTTCGGGCGTGGACCGCTTCGCGCAGAACGTGGGGCTGTTCGGCGGCGTGGACTACAAGGACCACTTCGTCGAGGCGCGCGTGGCCACCGCGGACTTCTTCCTGGGCCTGGACGACCTGTCGCGCGACGTGTGCCTCCAGGCCGCCACCGCGAAGACGGGCCCCTTCGCGGGCCTGGACGTGGGCGCGCCGCTCGTCGACATCCCCGCGCCCACCACGAAGCAGTACGAGATGGAGAACGCGTACCGCGACGGCTCCACCACGCCCATGCCGGCCGGCACGCAGATTCTGGCCAGCACCGGCCAGAAGTCCGGCACCACCGGCTGGAACCTCTACACCACCGGCACCCTCACCACGCTCCAGCCGTACACCTTCCCCGCTTCCGCCACCTACCGCTTCACGGTGAAGGCCAAGGGCGACCTGTGCGGCCCGGACCTGCCGCACCTGCAGCTCAAGGTGGACGGCGTGCTGGTGGCCGAGTGGGACGTCCCCAACAACACCGCCTACGCGGACTTCGTGCACACCCAGGCGGTGACGGCGGGTGACCACATCCTCACGGTGGGCTTCACCAACGACTACAACGAGTCGGGCGTGTGCGACCGCAACCTGCACGTGGACGCGCTCGTCGTGTACGGCCCCACGGAGGCGGCCACCGGCACGCAGCGCGCGGACGCGGCGAAGGCCAAGGTGGACCAGCTCTACCGGCGCATGCTGTACCGCGCGTCCACCGCCACCGAGCGCGACAACGGCTACGCGCTGGTGAAGGACCTGATGGGCCTGGAGGCCAACGCGCCCAAGGCGTGGAGCGGCCTGTGCGAGGGGTTGATGCGGGCCCCCGACTTCCTGTTCACCCTGCCCCCCTCCTACGAGAAGCTCACCGGCAAAGAGCGCGACCGGCTGCTCCTGGTGAAGCTGGCGCAGGACCTGCTGGGCCGCCCTCCGTCCGCGGCGGACTTCACCGCGCTGGAGACGGGCCAGAAGGCGTGGGAGACGTTCGTCGACGAGTACCTGGCGTCCCCCGACTTCCAGACGAACTACTTCCGCCGCATGCGGGTGCGCACGGAGAGCGAGGGCACGCCGGACACGGACGAGCCCGCGCGGCTGTGGACGTACCTGGTGCGCGAGGAGCGGCCCCTCCAGGAGCTGCTCATGGGCGACTATTCGGTGGACACCACCTTCAAGCAGGTGGCGCGCGCGCCCGAGCACGGGAAGACGGGCGTGCTCACCATGAAGGGCTTCATCAAGAACAAGCCCGGCCTGCCGCACTACAACTACGCGGCGCGCGTGATGACGGACTTCATGGGCACGCTGTACGAGGTGCCCGCGGAGGTGTTCGACATGCGCGGCGCGGCCACGGCCGCCTCCACGGTGGACCCCACCAGCATCTGCTACTCGTGCCACCAGACGCTCACCCCGCTGGCGCACCAGCGCCTGCGCTGGGACGACGAGGGCAACTACCGCACGCAGGACGCCCAGGGGCAGACGCTCGACGACACCGACCGGGGGCTCGCCGCCACCTACGCCTTCAAGGGCCAGGGCATGGAGGCCTTCGCCACGCAGGCGGTGAAGAAGGAGGCCTTCATCCGCCGCACGCTCAACGCGCAGTTCGCCCTCTTCTTCGGCCGCGAGATGCGGCACCAGGAGGACGAGCGCGTCATCTACAAGCGCCTGTGGGACGTCAGCCACGAGAACGGGGGCAGCCTGAAGGCCGTCCTCAAGACGCTCGCCACCTCCCCCGAGTACCTGCGCCGCTAGGGCACCGCAAAGGACCGCCGCCATGAACCGCCGCCACTTCCTCGCGGGCGCCGCCGCGGGCGCCGCCATCAGCACCCTGGACTGGCTCCGCTTCTTCCGCGCCTTCGGTGTCCCGGGGACGAAGAAGGAGCTGGGCTTCGCCGAGGCCGCCGCCGCCGAGGCCGACAACCCACGCTTCCTCATCTACTGGTTCCAGGAGGGGGGCTGGGACGGGTACTCGATGTTCAACCCCGTCCACACGCCCAACGACTCCATCCGCGTCATCCCCGCCGGGGAGCTGCGCCCGGTGCCGTCGTGGACCCAGCACCGCTACCGCCCGAAGAACTACGGCACCTCGCCGTCGGACCCGCCCAAGACGCAGGGCAACATCCAGTACGGCTACCTGGCGCAGGACGGCCTGGAGCTGTTCCCGGACATGGCCGTCGTCTCCAGCCACAACGGCAACACGTTCCACTCCGGCGGCCGGTGGGAGTACCACTACGGCAAGTACAGCGCGTCGCTGTCCGGCAAGCGCAACGCGGACGAGCGCACGGTGATGCAGGCGTTCTGCGAGGCGTACGGCAACGGCTTCCTGCTGCCCCACGTCTCCTGGCACCGCTGGCTCGCGGATGGCGAGCTGTCCATCCCGTCCTATCCGGAGGGCACCGGCTACTACGAGAAGCTGGGGCCGGTGCACGCGCACACCATCTACGGCAAGACGCCCAGCGCCATGCGCGAGCGGCTGTCCTCGCTGGGCAACGTGGCCCAGGGCCAGCGCGACGCGCGCATCCGCCAGTTCACCGACAACCTCCAGGCCAGCTTCCTGGCGGAGAAGAACAGCGAGTCGGTGCGGGCGTTCAACTCCGCGCTGCAAATCCATCGCGCGCTCACCGCGGGCGGCAGCATCAACCTGGACCCGCGCACGCTGTTCACGGACGCCACGGCGCGCGCGGAGTTCGGCATCACCGCCGCGGACGAGGCGACGGACTCGTCGTCCATCAACGGCAACCCGGCCCGCACCAAGGAGACGCCGAACACCAACGTGCAGGCGCTGATGACGTACGAGCTGATGACGAAGGGCCTGTCCATCGGCTTCTTCATCGAGAACCGGGGCCTGCGCCAGTTCGACACGCACCGCGACCGGCGCGGCATCATGAGCAACAAGGGCCAGACGGAGCAGCGCGACATGATGCGCAAGAACCTCTGGGCCCCGCTCAAGACGCTGGTGGCGAAGTTGAAGGCCACGCCGTACGGCGCCACGGGCCGCAGCTACTACGACTACACCACCATCGTGCTGGCCTCGGAGATGGGCCGGACGATTCAAGGCGACGTGGAGGCCATCCTCGCCAAGGCGGACGTCACCGACGCGCAGAAGTACGAGGAGATCATGACCCAGGACTGCTGCCAGCACTGGCGCGTCAACAGCGTGGCCTTCCTGGGGGGCACCGTGCGCGGCAACTCGCAGTTCGGCCGCGTGGGCAGCGCGTCGCTGGACGGCATCCCCCTCATGCCGGACGGCACGCTGGACCCGGCCTACGACCCGGACACGGGCCTGCTCATCACCGGCCGCACGAAGAGCCCGAGCAGCTTCATCTCCGACGCGGGCCACGTGTACTCGACGGCGCTGTACCTGGCCGGCCTGGACCCCGCGGCGCTCAAGGCCGCGGGAAAGGGGCGCAATGACCGCGCGCCGATGAAGTTCATCAAGCGCGACGTCGCCTGACGTCGCAGACGCGGCGCTCAGGGCAGGTGGCGCGAGCGCGCGCCAGGCACGCCCATGTCGAGGCAGGCCTGGTAGATTCCTCCATCCCCGTGCTCGCTGACGCGGCGCCACTGGACACGGCCGGAGGCGGCGTCGAACGCAGCCAGCGTGTCGGACCAGGCCACGATGACCTGCCCTCCCTCCACGAGCAGCTGCGCCCCCGTGAACCGGGAGGTCGGGTGGCCCTCCACCCGCTGCGTCCAGAGCAGATGCCCCTCCAGGTAGTCGAGCGCATGCACCTCGATGAAGGTGTTCTTCTTCAACGTCCCCTCGGAGCCGCCGGCGAGCACGAGCACGCGCTCGTCATGCACCTCGACGTGCGTCGGGCGGGGACGCGCGCCGGGGACGGACTTGCCTGGCACGGCGAAGGTCCACCGGGTGGCGCCGGTGGCGCGGTCAGAGGCGGCCACCACTCCGTTGAAGGCGGTGACGAGCAGGGGACTGGGCGGAAGGGCGGGAGCCATACCGGAGCGGGTTAAGCGAGCTGGCGCGCGAGCGGAAGCTCGAATCACGCGCTCGTCGAGCGGCGCGGACAGAGGCTGGCGACCCGCGAGGACCGCCAGCCTCTCGTGGCGTCAGCGTCCCAGCGCTTTGTCCACCGCCTCCACGACCTCCGCGTCGGTGGGGAAGGCCAGCGACTCCTTCCGGATGACCACCTTGCCGTCCACGGCGACCTCGTAGCTCCCCGACGGCCCGGGTCTGAGCTCCGCCATCACATCCAACTCGTCCTTCAGCGCGGCCGCCGCACGGGCGGCCCGAGGCTTGTAGCCTCAGGAGGTACAGTAGGTGATCGTCACCTTCGGCTCGGCCATGTCGGGTCTCCTGTCGCGAGCGCTCCTGGCCCCGCGACACGCGCGACCAGTGCCCCACCGGGACATTGTGGACGCTTTCCGCGCGCATCACGCCGCCTCGTCGCCTGCTCTCCTCGGCCACGGAGCGCCATCCTCCCAATGACGTACACACACCTTCACTGTGAGTTGATGAAAGTATACAGACAACATCAGCACACGTGTTCCGACAACAAATACATCAACCCTCTGCCACGGCGGGCAATAGAGGCCGCCGGGAGAACCCGTCATGAACAAGCTCACCAAGCTGTTCGGAACCCTGAGCAAGCCCTCCAGCCACACGTTCCAGGTCCCCGACCGTAAGGACATCGAGCAGTCCACGCAGGGCAAGACGTCCGACTACCCCAACAAGGTCAAGGTCGTGAACCTCGGCCTCGACGTGTTCGACGTCGGCATCTCTCCCCGGTCGAAGGGGAACGTCATCGACAACGTCAACAAGGTGGAGCAGGGGGAGCGCAGCGAAATCACCGCGCACCTGATCGAGTCCCAGTCCTTCGCCCGGGACTCCTTCGCGAGCCTCATCAAGGGCCAGGTCAAGCAGGGGGTCGTCGAGGGCATCGGCGCCGTCCTCAACCTCGGGGCCGCGGGACTCGAGGCTTCGCACACCCAGACTCCGGCCGAGAAGCGGGGCATCGACCCCTACTGACGCACGTCGGATGAGCGGGACCTCCGCCTCCACCCGAGGTCTCCGGACACGCGACGTTCCTCGAGCCCCACGCCTCCTCGCGGCGCCGCCCATCTCGGGGGAGTGGCCGGCACCGCGGATGCGACGGGAAGGGGCCTCGAGGAACACACCCGGCCCGGAGGGCCCCGGGCGCGGCTGAATCCGGTGGGAAGACGCGTGGAGCGACGCGGTGGGGGGCCACGCGGCCTCACGCGTCTTCTCACCCCCGGATGCCGGAGGACGTGGGCGACGGGACACGGGAGCGGCAGCGTGGCCTCCGCTCCCATGAGCCGCCTGGAGCCTCACCCACCTGCCTCCCGGCGAGCCCCCGCCTCCGCGCACACCGTCCCACGCGGCGTCCCGGACGCGGCGCGCGCGGCGCTACGCAAAGACGCCGTCCTCGGTCAGGCTGTGCGGCGCCATGACGGACCTCCGAGCACGCCTCGCCGCCGCGTACGACGCCGACTCCTTCCGCCGCGAGGGCCACCGGCTGGTGGACACGCTCGCGGACTACCTCGCCAACATGGCGAAGGGGCCAGACCTGCCCGTGCTGCCCTGGGCGGCGCCCGCGGTGAACGTGGACCGCTTCGCCGTCTCCTTCCCGGAGCACCCCACGGGCGACTTCGCGGAGTTGGTGGCGCGTGTCCTCTCCGGCTCCAATCACTTGCATCACCCGCGATACATGGGTCACCAGGTGACGGCCCCCGTGCCCCTTGCGGCGCTGTGTGACGCCATCTCCTCCCTGCTCAACAACGGCATGGCCGTGTACGAGATGGGCCCCGTCTCCACGGCGATGGAGCGCAACGTGCTGCGGTGGATGGCGGCGCGGCTGGCCATGCCCGAGTCCACCGACGGCGTGCTCACCTCGGGCGGCTCGCTCGGCAACCTCACCGCCCTGCTCGCCGCGCGGCAGGCGAAGGCCGGCTACGACGCGTGGAACGGCGGCGCCCACGCCGGCCCACCCCTCACCCTCCTGGTGCCACGGACCGCGCATTACTGCCTGGCCCGCGCCACCCGCGTCATGGGCTGGGGCGAGGGCGGCGTGACGCCCCTGGAGGTCGACGAGCACTTCCGCCTGCGCCCGGACTCGCTGGAGGAGGGCCTCGCGGCGGCCACGCGCGCGGGGCGCAAGGTCATCGCGGTGGTGGCGAGCGCCGGCTCCACGGCCACCGGCGCCTTCGACCCGCTGGAGCCGGTGGCCGACTTCTGCGAACGCCACGACCTGTGGTTCCACGTGGACGGCGCGCATGGCGCCGCCGCCGTGCTCAGCGCGCCCCACCGCCACCAGGTGCGAGGCATCGAGCGAGCGGACTCGGTGGTGTGGGACGCGCACAAGGGCCTGCTCATGCCGGCGCTGGTGACGGCGGTCCTCTTCCGCGACGGGTCCCGCTCCTTCCAGTCCTTCGCCCAGGAGGCCAGCTACCTCTTCCACGGCGACGACGAGCACCCCTGGAGCGACGTGGGCCTGCGGACCATGGAGTGCACGAAGGAGAT
Source organism: Myxococcus stipitatus (assembly GCF_021412625.1). The sequence continues at coordinate 347,787 of NZ_JAKCFI010000006.1, forward strand.
GATGGCGCTCAAGCTGTACACCTGCCTGTCCGTGCTGGGCACGCGCCTGTTCGCGGACGCGGTGACGGCGTCGTACGACCAGGCCCGCCGCTTCGCCGAGCGGCTGTCCTCCGCCGACGACTTCGAGCTGGCCGTGTCCCCGGAGTGCAACATCGTCTGCTTCCGTCACACGCCCGCGCACGTGCCCGCCTCGGAGTGGGACGCCCTCCAAGCCCGGCTGCGCGAGCGGCTGGTGACGCGCGGCGACTTCTACCTCGTGCAGACCCGGCTGCCCCGGGGCACCTACCTGCGCGTCACCCTCATCAACCCGCTCACCCGCGACGAGGACCTGGACGCCCTCATGGACGCGCTCAGGACGGCAGCTCGACGGTGAACTCGCTGCCCTGTCCCGGCCGCGACACCAGCGACACCGCGCCGCCGAGCACCGCCACCATCTCCCGCACCAGCGTGAGCCCCAGCCCCACGCCGGGCCTGGACTTGTGCTCCAGCGGCTCCAGGTGCTCGAAGGGTTCGAAGACGCGGGACTGCGCCGAATAGGGAATCCCCGGGCCGGTGTCGCGCACACGCAGCCGCCATCCCTCGCCGCGCGGCTGGACCTCCACGACGACCTGTCCCTGGTCCGTGTACTTCACCGCGTTGGCCACCAGGTTGGTCAGCACCAGCTGGACCAGGCGCGCGTCCGTGCGCGACTCCACCCGCCCCGGCGGCAGCGTCAGCTCCAGCGCCAGCCCCTTGCGCTCGGCCTCCATGCGGGACTCGTCGAGCACCTCGCGCGCCACCTCGCCCAGGTCCACCGACTCGCGGCGCACCACCCACCGCCCCTCCTCGAGCTGGTTGTACTGGAGCACCATCTCCACCATGTCCCGCAGCCGCGCGGTGGAGCGGCTCATCCGGTCGAACATGTCGAGCGCCCGCGGGTTCAGCCCCGACAGCTCCCGCTGGAGCGCGTGCTGCGTGAGCTGGAGCACCGACAGCGGCGTGCGCAGCTCATGGGACACCAGCTGCAACAGCGTGCTGCGCGACTCGCTGGCGCGCGCGGTCGTCTCCAGCGCCGCCTCGAGCTGCCGCTTGCGGCGGCCCAACTCCAGCGCCATCGCCTCCAGGTCCACCGAGCGCGCGGCCAGCAGGCCCTGGAGCACCTCCCGCGTGCGCTTCACCGCGGCCAGGTTCGTCACCCGGGCCACCAGCTCCTCGGACACGAAGGGCTTCACCACGTAGTCCTGCGCCCCGGCGCGCAGCGACTCCACGCGCAGCGCGTCGTCCTCGCGCGCGGTCAGCAGCAGCACGGGCGTGAACTCCAGCCCCGGCCGCGTGCGCAGCTCGCGCACCAGCCGGTCGCCGCCCATGCGCGGCATCATCATGTCGCTGACGATGACGTCCGGGAGGAAGCGCTCGGCCCGCCGCAACCCCTCGACTCCGTCCGCCGCGCTGCTCACGTGGAAGTCCTTCGCCAGGATCTCCACCACGAAGCGGCGCATCTCGCTCGTGTCCTCGACCACCAGCACGCGCGGGCGGCTGGAGTCCTCGGGGCCCGCCATCTCCTCCGGGTCCGGCAGCGCGGCGCGCAGCAGGTCCACCTCCGCGCGCGCCGCGCCCGTCACCTCGCCGGCCTCCACCTCGCGCGGGCTGAACGTGAGCCGCGCGCCCTCCGGCGCCCGCAGCGGCAGCTCCACCACGAAGCGCGCCCCACCCTCCCGCCCGTCCTCCACCCAGACGCGGCCGCCGTGCAGCGTCGCGAAGTCGCGGGTGATGGCCAGCCCCAGGCCCGTGCCGCTGACCTCCTGGGCGGCGTCGGTGTCGCCCTGCTTGAAGCGCTCGAAGATGGCGTCGCGCAGCGCGGGCGGCACGCCCGGGCCGGTGTCCTCCACCTCCAGACGCCCCGACGGGCCCTCGGCGCGCAGCGACACGCGGATGCGCCCGCCCGTCGGCGTGAACTTGGCCGCGTTGGACAGCAGGTTCATCACCACCCGCTCCACCTTCTCCACGTCCACCTGCGCCGGCAGCGCGCGGGGCAGCTCCAGCGACAGGGCCAGCCGCCGCTCCGCCGCCAACGCCTCGAAGTTCTCCGAGCACAAGCGGACCAGCCGCGCCAGGTCCACCTCCTCGTAGTGCACCTGCATCTTCCCGGCGTCCAGCTTGGCCACGTCCAGCAGCGCGTTCACGTGCCGCAGCAGCATGCGCGCGTTGCGGCGCACCACCTCCACGTCCCGCCGGTCGCCCTCCGTCAGCGCCCCGCGCTCGGCCATGCGGTCCAGGGGCCCGAGGATGAGCGTCAGCGGCGTGCGCAGCTCGTGGCTGACATTGGCGAAGAAGCTGGTGCGCTGCTCCTCCGAGGCCTTGAGCCGCGCGAACAGCGTCTCCAGCTCCCGGGTGCTCACCTCCAGCTGCACCCGGCGCTCCTCGGACAGCCGCGCCGTCTCCATCACCTCCATCACCCGTCCGGGCAGCGGCACCAGGTACATGCCGGTGGCCACGGAGGCCACGGCCGTCACCAGCTTCACGCCTCCACCCAGGTAGTAGGCGGAGTGCCAGACGTTCCACACCTCCAGCACGTGGGTCAGCCCACACGCGAAGATGAAGACGCCGAACGAGAGAATCATCCCCCCGAAGGGCAGCCGGCTCCGGCGCACCAGGGAGTACAGCAGCAGGGAGATGGAGAAGTAGGCGGCGCCGATGAGCGTGTCCGACAGGACATGGAGCGCCATCAGGTCATTGCGCCACAGGTAGCAGTGCCCGTGGGGCATGTTCCAAGCCCCCAGGAAGAGGTCCTCGAGGCCCGCGAGGAGCCCCCCCTCCGTCATCTCCACTCGTCCCAGGGAAACAGCGCCGCGCACCGCATGCTCGAGCTGGCCGTTCATGGCGTCCCTTCCCCCCGAGCAGGTGGAGGCCCCGGGGCCTCCCCGGGGTGAACTCAGCCACGCAACTCGAGTGACACTCGCTGTGGCTCTCTCATATCGGTTCTCGGGAAAAGCGGCTGTGGGCCGTGGGGCCGCTCGCCGGGTGCTGGACAGTCGCTCCGGGCGGCAAAATGCGATAGAGCCCCTCCCGCCATGCTCGTCTCACTCGTCATCCCCGTCTACAACGAGATCCCCACCCTCGCGGAGCTGTTGCGACGTTGCATCGCGGTCGACTTCCCCAAGGAGCTCGTCCTCGTGGACGATTGCTCCCGGGACGGAAGCCGGGAGTTCCTCCAGCAGCTCGCGGAGCAGGGTGTGGGCGTGCTCGGGGGGACGCCGTGCAACCGCAACGAAATCCGGGTGCTGTTCCAGGACAAGAACCAGGGCAAGGGCGCCGCGCTGCGGCGAGGGTTCGCGGAGGCGACGGGTGACATCGTCCTGGTGCAGGACGCGGACCTGGAATACGACCCGCGAGACATCCCCCGGGTCATCCAGCCCATCCTGGACGGGGAGGCAGACGTGGTGTTCGGCAGCCGGTTCACGGGGACGCCCCGGCGGGTCCTGTACTTCTGGCACACCGTGCTGAACAACTTCCTGACGACGCTCTCCAACATGACGAGCGGGCTGAACCTCACGGACATGGAGACCTGTTACAAGGCCTTCCGCGCGGAGGTGTTGCGCTCCATCGAGGTGGAGGAGGAGCGCTTCGGCTTCGAGCCCGAAATCACCGCCAAGGTGGCTCGCGGCAACTGGCGCATCTACGAGGTGCCCATCAGCTACCACGGGCGCACCTACGAAGAGGGCAAGAAGATCGGCTGGAAGGATGGCGTGCGCGCGCTGTACGTCATCGGCAAGTACGCGCTGAAGCGCTGAGCGCCGCGCGAGCCTGTCAGCGCGCGGGGCGATATGCCCCTTGCTCCCACTGCTCTCGAAGCATCGCCGCGCTGAGCCCCACCATGCTCATGGGGGGCTCCGCGAGCAGCGTGAGCACGGGCAGGCTCTTGTCGGGAGCGAACGGCAGCACGGCCGCCGCCGCCCAGAACCGCGTCCCCGGCTCCGGGTCGTCGAGGAGCGCCAGGAGGACCGCCTGGGCCTCGGCGCCGCGTGACTTCAGCTCCTCTTCGATGCTGGCCGCCCGGTCATACGCCTTGTTCGCGGCGCGCGTCTTTCGCGCGTCCAACAGACGACCGTGCTCCGCGCTGGCTTCGCGATAGCGCTCCGTCAGCTCCACCGTGGTGAGGCGCTTCCATTCCTCTGTCTTCATGGCACGACACCGAACTGCTTGAGGACGCGAAGCCCGAACTCCCGCTGCTGCGCATACGACTGCTCACGGAGCCACTCGCGGCCGACCCTACCCCCTGCCACGCGCTGCTTCGAGGAATAGTATGCGCTGATTTGTTCGTGGATCCGCGCATCGATCGCGATGACGTTCTCCGTGTTGTGGAGCGCGTCAGGGCCAAACCGGCTCGCGTTCCCTGGCGTCTGCTCGACGATGTGGTGCCATTGCCTCCCGGGGCCGGCGGGGCCCATCGCCTTCTTGAATCCACTGAAGGACTTCCAGGCTCGGATGCCAGCACGGACCGGCTGCGCGGCCGAGGCCCCGCCCGCCGTGCCTGGCGAACTCATCGCCACAGCTCCTGGCGCGAGGGCGATGGTGACCCCGTCCACCGCCAGGGCAACGGACTCCACCTGCCCCACGGATGCATACATCACGCCCGAATGCGCCTCGAGGCTCGCGGAGGCCCGGGCCCCACCCGAAAGCGCGGGCAACTTCGCCCCGAGCGTGGTGGCGGTACTGCCGATGGCCGCGGTCGCCAGCATCACGAAGGCGCGTGCCGCATCGCGCCCCATCACCCGTCCGAAACGCTCCCCTGCATCTCGAAGTGCCTCGAAGGTCAGCGCCTGGTCCGACTCCACCATCAGGCGTCGGAACCCCTGGACGAGCCCCCAGAAGGTATCGACCCCCACGTAGCCGATGAGCGCCACGGACAGCACGGCGGCAACGCCCTTGGTCACCGGCTCGGGTACGGTCCAGAGCAAGGCGTAAGTCGCGGCCGTCCAGAGAATGGCCTGCAACACGGCATGCGGGTCGGCCATGTCCTTGACGGCCTCCCACATCTCCTCCAGCACCACGCCCTTCGCCAGGGCGAGCGCCAGCGTGAAGCGAGCATCTTCATCGAGAGCAGTGCCTCCACGCAGCAGCCCCAGACAATCTCCACGCCGGACCGTGCGCTCGCACCATCCGAGATAGGCTCGCGACAGCTCGACCTCCCTCTCGGAGATGGGGGTGCCGAGCCCGGTCTCCCCCTCCAGAGGAGTCATGCGTCGGGTGCGGACATCGAAGAGGAACGCGCCACCTCGCGCGTCCACCTGGAACAAGCGCCGAGCCGCGTCCTGTGGCCCGGGGACCGCCCCCTGTGTCCGCGCCAGCCAGGCCACGGTCCTCACCACATCATCAGGAGCCAACGTCACCGGCAGCGGCCCGGCTTCGCGCCGGAGAGGGTGAACCACCGCGGGCCCAGCTCCGGTGTCGAGGCGCACCACGCGGGTGGTGCCACCACAACCTCCGAGCATCATCCACACAACGAGCCAGCACCATCTCAGTGACATGGCAGCTCCATGGTCGGCCTCGCCGATTTTCGTTTTGCCCACTACAAGGCAAGCCCCTCCCTGCCGCCAGGGCGCGGCGGGTAGTCGTCGCGCACCCGGGGCTGTGTGAGCCCGAACCCGGCAGGGCATCGCAGCCGAGCATGGCTGCCCGCGACTCGAAAATCCTCGACGTCGGGAGGCGAACCTCCCGTCTCAGGCGACGACCTTGGAACGGCTCGTGCCTGGAGGAAGGACCCGATGCGCCCGCTCCAAGTCCTCCGGGGCTGGCAATTCCTCCAGGAGCGACCTGGCCTCGCCCCGGTCCTCATCCTGCCCCGGGGCGACGCCTCCATCGTCGACGGCGATGATGTACTCGCCGTCCTGGACGCGGTGGGCAACGACCACTGGAAACCGGACTGACCTACCCGTGCGCCCGCGTCTCCGACGCCACGGACTCCGGTGTCGCCGCGGGCGCGCCCGCCGCGTCTCCCAGCAGGAGCGCCTTCGCCGCCTCCACCGCTTCACACGTGCCGGTCAGCGCGAGCACGTCCCCGGCGCGCAGCACCTCCTGCGCCGTGGGCACGGACACGCTCTCCTCCCCGCGCTGGATGGCCAGGACCGTGGCGCCCGTGAGCCCCCGCAGGTTCACCTGCGCGAGCGTCTTGCCCGCCCCCGGGCTCGTCTCCTCCAGCCGCACCGACGCCGGCGCCCCCAGGCCGGGCAACAGCCCCTGCACGTGGTCCAGCGCGTGCTCCTCCGCGCCCGGCTCCTTCGAGTGCGACTGCGCCGCCAGCGCCGCGACCAGCACCTGCGCTCCCGCGCGCACGTGCCCATGCAGGTTCGTCGCCCCACGCCAGAACGCCACGCCCAGCGCGCCCACCATGGCCAGCACCACCAACGGCCCCATCGCGCCCTTGAGGAACGGCTGCGTCACCACCACCACCGGGATGCCCACCAGCAGCACGATGCCCACCTGGAGCGTCACCAGCAGCACCCGCCGGGGCGCCGCCGCCAGGTCCAGCTTGCCATCCGTGCGCGCCGGCAACGCCGCCTCCGCCAGCGTCGCCCCCAACCTGCGCGCCATGCCGATGACGCCCACCAGGAACGGCACCGCGAGCAGCACCGCCGCGCCGTAGATGAGGAGCTTCGACCACTCCTCGTCCACGCCCGTCCGCGCCTCCACGAAGCCGGCCAGGCTCTCCGCCGACAAGGACGTGCCAATCACCAGCGCGGACACCAGCACCGCGTCCAGCACCAGCAGGCGGATGAGCCGCCGCACCCCCGCGCCCAGCGTCTCGCGCCGGGGCGCCGCGCGCAGCTTCTCCACCCACGTCCCATACAGCGTGACGAACGTCTGCAGCGGCTTGGGCAGCTTGCGGTCCACCCACGTCGCCACCGGCGCCGACTTCTTGATGAGCAGCGGCGTCGTCAACGTGGTGATGGCCGACACCGCCACCGCCACCGGGTAGATGAACGTCCCCGTCGCCTTCAGCGACAGGCCCAGCGCCGCGATGATGAAGGAGAATTCGCCAATCTGCGCCAGGCTCATGCCCGCCTGCACCGACGTGCGCGTGCTGTTGCCCGTGAGGAACGCCCCCAGCGTCACGCTCATCAGCTTACCCAGGATGACGACCACCGTGAGCACGAGGATGGCCAGCCAGTGCTCCGCGATGAGCGCCGGGTTGATGAGCATGCCCACCGACACGAAGAAGATGGCCGCGAAGATGTCGCGCACCGGCTGCACCAGGTGCTCCACCACCTTCTCCTCGCCGGACTCCGCCACCAGCGAGCCCGCCAGGAACGCCCCCAGCGCCACCGAATAGCCGAACGCCTGCGCCAGCAACGCCACCGCGAAGCAGATGCCCACGCTCGCCACCAGCGTCGTCTCCGGCCGGTTCAGCTTGATGACCGCCCGCACCGCCCGGGGGATGGTGAACAACCCCACCGCCACCAGCCCCACCAGGAACGCCACCAGCTTGCCCGTGGTGAACGACAGCTCCCTGAGCGACAGGCCCGCGCCCGTGGAGATGGCCGTCAGCGTCGCCATCAACAACACGGCGATGAGGTCCTCCACGATGAGCACGCCCACCACCAGCTCGCGCAGCTTGCCCTTGATGCCCTGCTCGTCGAACGCCTTGGCGATGATGGTCGTGCTGGAGATGGCGATGAGCGCGCCCGTGAAGATGCCCTCCAGCGTCGTCCACCCGAAGGCCCGCCCCACCACGAACCCCAGCCACACCATGATGCTGCACTGGATGACGGCCGTGACCCCCGCGGTGAACCCCACGGAGAACAGCTTGCGCAGGCTGAACTCCAACCCGAGCGAGAACATCAGCAGGATGACGCCCATCTCCGACAGCGTCGTCACCACCTCCGGATTCGCCACCAGCGGAATCGGGACGTACGGACCGACCACGAGCCCCGCCAGGATGTAGCCGAGCACCACGGGCTGTCGCAGCCGTTGGAAGAGAACCGTCGTCACCGCGGCAACACACAGGACGACGGCAATGGCCTGGAGGAACTCGTGGGCTCCGTGCATCAAGACACCTCGGATCGAATCGGGAACTGCGGCGGATGGAACACACGTCACGCCCGCCCCCCGGAACCGGGAGGTCGACTCGCCACGCGCGGGAACACTGGAAACGTCGGGCCCCACCGGACTCAAGGGCCCGGGCTGCCAGGAGAAAGGACCGGCTGGGAGAAAACCGCGCTCAGCGACCCGGAGGCGGGCCGCGCAGCGGACGGGTGACGATGGACGTCCGGTCCGCGATGTCGCCGCCGCCCGAGGGGGCCGCGGCGCAACGTCTCTCACGCAGGGTGGTGGTGGCGACGGCGTGCAGCCGGTCGCGACTCCAACGGTGGAGGGCCTGGAGGTCGGGCCCGAGGGCCTCGCGGCCACGGACCGCGGACGGCCCCGCAGCCCCCAGGACCTGGAGCCCGTTGTCCCAGCCGCCCAGGTCCGTGACGTGGAACAGCGCGCCGCCCTTCCCGGACGCCTTCTTGGAGGCCGTCTTCTTCCAGGCCGTGGCCGCCGCCTCGTCCGCGCGGACGTCCCGCGACACGGGAGCACGGGGAGCGGATTCGGCGTCACCGGCGTGCAGCGCCAGCGACAGCACCAGGATGGCCCCCAGGGCGAGCACCATCCCCCGGAGCAGGTCGCTCCCGGAGCCGGGCATTCGCGATGTCGAGCCGGGGGAGCGCATCAATCGTTCAGGTACTACGGCGGGCATGGGCACGTAAAGCGCGCCTTTTGTGGGAACCTGTCCCCCCACCTCGCCTGCCTGCAGGGGCCCAACGTCCACCACTGGACACCTGGGGCAGGCGACGGCGCGTCCCGGACCGGGGCCTGCCGGTTCGGGGGGCCGTCCCTAGGTTGTGAGGGTGCTTTCACGATTCTTGCTCTACGGCTGTACGGGGTGGGTGCTGGAGGTCCTCTTCACGGGCGCCAACGCGGCCCTGAGCCGGGACCGGAGCGCCACGGCGCGCACCTACCTGTGGATGCACCCCATCTATGGAGGCACGGCGCTGGCGCTGGAGGAGGTCTCCGCCCGGCTCAGGCCGCTGCCGCGGCCCGTCAGGGCCCTGGCCTACACGGGCCTCATCTTCGGGGCCGAGTACGTCACCGGCTGGCTCCTGCGAAAGCTGCTCGGGCGGTGCCCCTGGGACTACGCGCCGCACCGCTGGAGCGTGCACGGCCTCATCCGCCTGGACTACGCGCCCGCCTGGTACCTCACCGCGCTGCTGTTCGAGCCCGTCCGGGACGGGCTGCTCCACGTCACCAGCGAGGCGCTGCGTCACACGCCCGAATACCGCGAGGCCCAGGCCGCCGGGGCGGTGCCGGGGTGCCCGCCCGAGGGCGAGCCCGAGGAGGCGGGGGTGGTGGCCACCCGGTTCGAGCAGGCCCAGGCGGAGCAGGTCCACCCGAGCTGAGCGTATGAGGCGCCGGGGGTGGCCCGTCCGCTGGTCGACTGCCCTCCGGGCGGCTGTGACGTCACTTCCGGCTTTTCTTCCTCAGTGCCGCGTCGCGTAGTACCTTCGCCCCCGCATTCCGCAAGCGCCGCGGGAAATTCCGCCGACTCACCGAAAGTTTCCGCCCCCGTATGTTCGACTGGCTTCACACCCTCTTTTCGCGCGACCTCGCCATCGACCTCGGCACGGCGAACACGCTCATCTACATCCGCGGTCAGGGCATCGTGTCCAACGAGCCCTCGGTGGTGGCCGTCCAGCAGGACGCGCGCGGGGGCAAGAAGGTCCTCGCGGTGGGCAAGGAAGCCAAGGAGATGCTCGGGAGGACGCCGGGCAACATCGTCGCCATCCGGCCGATGAAGGACGGCGTCATCGCGGACTTCGAAATCACCGCGGCGATGCTGCGCTACTTCATCCAGAGCGCGCACAACCGCAAGACGCTGGTCAACCCGCGCATCATCATCGGCATCCCCTCCGGCATCACCGAGGTGGAGCGGCGCGCGGTGCGCGAGGCGGCGGCCAACGCGGGCGCTCGCGAGGTCTACCTCATCGAGCAGCCCATGGCGGCGGCCATCGGCGCGGGCCTCCCGGTGACGGAGCCCAGCGGCAACATGATTGTCGACATCGGCGGCGGCACGTCCGACGTCGCGGTCATCAGCCTCGCCGGCATCGTGTTCGCCAAGAGCGTGCGCATCGGCGGGGACAAGCTGGACGAGGCGATCATCCAGTACGTCAAGCGCAAGTACAACCTGCTCATCGGCGAGCGCACGGCGGAGCTCATCAAGATGGGCATCGGCACGGCGTACCCGACGGACGAGGTCATGACCATGGAGATCAAGGGTCGCGACCTGGTGGCCGGCGTGCCGCGCACGCTGACGGTGTCCAGCGACGAGGTGCGCGACGCGCTCGCCGAGCCCGTCAACGGCATCGTCGAGGCGGTGAAGCTGACGCTGGAGCGCACGCCGCCGGAGCTGGCCGGTGACATCGCCGACCGCGGCATCGTGCTCGCCGGTGGCGGCGCGCTGCTCAAGAACCTGGACACGCTCCTGCGCGAGGAGACGGGCCTGCCGGTGTTCCTCGCGGAGGATCCGCTGTCCGCGGTGGTGATTGGCGCGGGCAAGGCGCTGGAGTCGCTCGACATCCTCCGCCAGGTCTGCCAGCCGGGCTGACGGCCCTCACGACCTTCGACGCACGCCTCGGCGCCGCGCCTCCCACGAGGCCGGCGCCGTTCGCGTTTCCAGGGCTCCAGGGCGCGCGGTCCTTGCGCGGTCCGTGGCCCACGCGGCGCAAGCGCCTGGCGCCATCCCGTGGCGTCAGGCAGGCGACGCCCGCGCCTGTCGCCGCGGCGCACGGACGTGCTTGCGCGCCGGGAAAGGCTCCCGAGCTTCAACGGGAGGACCTCGAGCACACGTGACGAGGGGGGGACATGCGAGCAACCGTCTTTCGAGGCGTCGAGAAGTTCGGGTTGGAGGAGGTGGAGAAACCGCGGGCGCGCGAGGGGGAGGCCGTCGTCCGGATGACGCTGACGACCATCTGCGGCACCGACCTGCACATCGTCCGGGGCGAGTACCCCGTGAAGCCGGGCCTCACCATCGGCCACGAGTTCGTGGGCGTCATCGACGAGCTGGGGCCCGGGCTGGAGGGCTACCGGGTGGGTGACCGCGTCCTCGTGGGCGCCATCACTCCCTGCGGCCAATGCCACGCGTGCCTGTCCGGCCACCTGTCCCAATGCGGTCATGGCTCGGGGTACGAGGCGATGGGGGGCTGGCGACTGGGCAACACGCTGCCCGGCGCACAGGCGGAGTACGTCCGGATTCCCTCCGCGCAGGCCAACCTCGCGCCCATCCCCGCCGGCCTGTCCGACGAGCAGGTGCTGATGCTGGCGGACATCGCCTCCACGGGCTTCAGCGGCGCGGAGTCGGGTGGCGTGCGCATCGGCGACACGGTGGTCGTCTTCGCCCAGGGCCCCATCGGACTGTGCGCGTCCCTCGGGGCCCGGCTGATGGGCGCGGCGCGGGTCATCGGCATCGACGGCGACGAGTCCCGGCTGGCCTTCGCTCGGAGGATGGGCGTGGACGTGGTGCTCGACTACCGGAGCCAGGACGTGGTGGCCGAGGTGAAGCGGCTGACCGGCGGGGGCGCGGACGTGGCCATCGAGGCGCTCGGCACCCAGCAGACCTTCGAGAGCGCGCTGCGCTCGCTGCGCCCCGGGGGCACCCTGTCCAGCCTGGGCGTCTACTCCGGCAAGCTGCAGCTGCCCTATGACGCCTTCGCCGCGGGGCTGGGCGACCACCGCGTCGTCACCACGCTGTGCCCGGGCGGCAAGGAGCGCATGCGCCGGCTGATGGCGACGGTCCAGTCCGGACGCGTCGACCTCACGCCCCTCATCACCCACCGCTTCGCGCTGGCCGACATCCGCGACGCCTACGCGCTGTTCGGCCAGCGCGAGGACGGCGTCATCAAGGTCGCCATCCACCCCTGAGCCCCGCTGGAGGCACAGACGAGGAGCACGCCATGCAGACACCGCGCAGTCCCGCCCAGGGTCCCCAGTCGGCCGAGGCCCCCGCGCTCATCCTCTGGTTCGAGTCCCTGTCGCGCGGCGACACCGCCGTGGCGGGCGGAAAGGGAGCCAACCTCGGCGAGCTGACGCGCGCGGGGCTTCCCGTCCCGCCAGGCTTCGTCATCACCGCCGCCGCCTTCCAGCGCTCGCTCGCCCCCATCCGCGACAGGCTGGGCGAGCTGTGGCGGGAGATCGACCCGGACGACTCCCGGTCGCTCGCCTCGGCCTCCGACGCGCTGACCGCGCTGGTGCGCCAGGTGGAGCTCCCCGAGAGCGTCCGCGAGGCGCTGCTCGGCGCCTATCGGCGACTGGGCAAGGCGCGCGCCGTCGCGGTCCGCTCCTCCGCCACCGCCGAGGACACCGCGGACACGTCGTTCGCCGGCATGCACGAGACGTATACCCACGTGGTGGGCGAGGAGGCGCTGCTGCGGCGCGTGCGCGACTGCTGGAGCTCCGCCTATGGCCAGCGCGTGGTGGCGTATCGGCGCAGCCAGGGGCTCTCCGAGGAGCCCACGCTCGCCGTGGTGGTGCAGGAGATGGTGGAGTCCAACCGCTCGGGCGTCATGTTCACGGCGGACCCCACCACCGGGGACACGGGGCGGCTCGTCATCGAGGCCGCCTTCGGCCTGGGCGAGGCCGTCGTGAGCGGCCAGGTGGAGCCCGACACCTACGTCGTGGAGAAGGCGAGCCCTCGCGTGCTGGAGGCGCGCGTCGGCCACAAGGACTTCCAGTACGTCGGTGACGGCGCGGGCGGGGAGCGCCGCGTCGAGCTGCCCCCGGACCAGGCCACGCGTCGCGTCCTCGAGGACGCGGAGGTGTTGGAGGTCGCGAGGCTCGGGATGCGGGTGGAGCGGCACTACGGTGCCCCCCAGGACGTCGAGTGGGCGGAGTCGGAAGGGCGCGTGTACCTCGTCCAGTCGCGCCCCATCACCACGCTGGCGAGGCAGGCCAGCGCCCCCTCCGCGTCGACGAGCGGGGAGGCGTCCGTGCTCGTCGCGGGGTTGGGGGCCTCGCCGGGGGTCGTCTCCGGCCGCGTGCGCGTCCTCCAACGTCCGGAGGAGGGGCGGCGGCTGCGACAGGGCGAGGTGCTCGTGGCGCCGATGACGTCTCCGGACTGGGTGCCCACGCTGCGGCGCGCCGCCGCCATCGTCACCGACAGCGGCGGGATGACGTGCCACGCCGCCATCGTCAGCCGGGAGCTGCGCATCCCCTGCGTCGTGGGGACCCGCTCCGCGACGCGGGTGCTGCGGGAGGCAGAGGCCGTCACGGTGGATGGCTCGACCGGCCAAGTCCGCGCCGGGCTCGAGGCCGCGCAGGCGCCGGCGCCGCCCGCTCGCGAGGTCCCCGCGTTCGCGGCCACCGCGCCAGCGCCGCTGGCCACGCGCCTCTACGTCAACCTGGCCATGCCGGGGCAGGCGCGCGAGGTGGCCGCGCTGCCGGTGGACGGCGTGGGCCTGCTGCGCGCGGAGTTCATGCTGACCGAGGCGCTCGGAGGCATCCACCCCAAGCGCCTGCTCGCCGAGGACCGGCGCCAGGAGTTCGTCGACGCCCTCACCCGCGCGCTCCTCGAAATCACCCGCGCCTTCCAACCCCGTCCCGTCGTCTACCGGACCACGGACTTCCGCACCAACGAGTTCCGGGGGCTGGAGGGCGGCGCCGAGCACGAGCCCACCGAGAACAACCCGATGATCGGCTACCGCGGGTGCTACCGCTACATCCGCGAGCCCGAGGTCTTCCAGCTCGAGCTGGAGGTGCTCGCGCGGGTGCACGAGCAGACGCCCAACCTGCGCGTGATGATTCCCTTCGTGCGCACCACGTGGGAGCTGGAGGCCTGCCTCGAGGCCATGGACCACAGCCCGCTCGGACGGCGGCGGGGCCTGGAGCGCTGGGTGATGGCGGAGGTGCCCTCCGTCGTCTACCGCATCCCCGAGTACGCGCGGCTGGGCATCACCGGCGTGTCCATCGGCTCCAACGACCTGACGCAGCTGATGCTGGGCGTGGACCGGGATTCGGAGCTGTGCGCGGAGCTGTTCGACGAGTCCGACGCCGCGGTCCTGGACGCCATCACCCGCATCATCCGCGCCAGCCGCGAGGCGGGCATCTCCTCCTCCCTCTGCGGACAGGCCCCCTCCAACCACCCCGAGTTCGCCGAGCACCTGGTGCGCGCCGGCATCACCTCCATCTCCGTGGACCCTGGCGCGGTGGACGCCACCCGGCGGGTCATCGCCTCCGCCGAGCGCCGGGTGCTGCTGGAGTCCGCGCTCGCGGGCGCGCCGCTCCCGTGAAGCGGCGCGAGAAGGCCCGGTTGAGCCACAGCGCGAACAGGAGGTACACGACCACCAGGGACGCCAGGGCGAACACCACCGACGCCGGGGGCGGCACGAAGCCGAACCAGCGCCCCATCCCCACGTAGGGCAGCGCGCACCCCACCCCCACCGCGCCGAGCGAGGTCAGGACCAGCCACGGCGAGGGCCTGCTGCGCAGGGGATTGCGCCGGGTGCGGATGATGAAGATGACGAGCACCTGCGTGGTGAGCGACTCCATGAACCACCCCGTCCGGAAGAGCGCCACGTCACCGGGGAAGAGGGACAGCAGCACCGTGAAGGTGGCCACGTCGAACAGGGAGCTCAGGGCGCCGAAGATGGCCATGAAGAGCCGCACGCCCCGCAGGTCCCACCGGGTGGGCCGCTGCACCTGCTCGGCGTCGACCGAGTCCAGGGGGATGGCCAGCTCCGAGACGTCGTAGAGCAGGTTGTTGAGGAGGATCTGCAGGGGCCGCATGGGGATGAACGGCAGCACCACCGAGGCTCCCGCCATGCTCAGCATGTTGCCGAAGTTGGAGCTGGTCCCCATGCGGATGTACTTCATGACGTTGCCGAAGGTGCGCCGCCCCTCGAGCACTCCGTCGCGCAGCACGTCCAGGTCGTGCCTCAGCAGGATGAGGTCCGCGGCCTCGCGCGCCACGTCCACCGCCCCGTCCACGGAGATGCCCACGTCCGCGGCCTTCAGCGACGGCGCGTCGTTGATGCCGTCCCCCAGGAAGCCCACCACATGTCCCCGCCGGCGCAGCGCCTGGATGACGCGGCTCTTCTCCGTGGGGGACATCCGGGCGAAGACGGTGGCCTGCTCGACCCTCACCTCCAGCGCGGCCTCGTCCAGGCCGGCCACCTCCTGCCCCGTGAGCACGCCCTCGGTCTCCACATCCAGTTGGCGGCAGACGTGGAGCGCGACCCGCGCGTCATCGCCGGAGACGACCTTCGTCGCCACGCCCAGGTTCGCGAGCGCCACCAGCGTGGCCCGAGCGCCTTGCTTGGGTGGGTCCAGGAAGGCCACGTAGCCGGCGAACACCAGGTCCTCCTCGTCCTCCGGGCGCGCGACCCGCGCCTCCGCGGGAGCGTCTCGCCACGCCACGGCGAGCACGCGCAACCCGTCCTCGCCCAGCGCGGCGTAGCGCGCCTGCAGCCTCGCCCGGACCTCCGGCGTCAGCGCCAGCACCCTCCCCGCCTCCTCGGAGCGCGTGGAGCGCCGCAGGACGTCCTCCGGCGCGCCCTTCACCACCAGCACGCACCGCCCCTCCTTCACCATGAGCACCGACACCCGCCTGCGCTCGAAGTCGAAGGGGACCTCGTCCACCTTGTGCCAGCCGCGCACGTCCACCTCGGCCTCCCGCGCGAGGATGGCCGCGTCCATGGGGTTGGGCACGCCGGCCGCGAAGCGGCTGGTGAGCAAGGCCAGCTCCAGCACCCGTCCGCTCTCGTGGCCGGACGTGTCCTCGTGCCGCACCAGCCGGATGGTGGCCTCCGTGAGCGTCCCCGTCTTGTCCGTGCACAGCACGTCCATGCCCCCCAGGTCGTGCACCGCGCTCAGCCGCTTGACGATGACCTGCTGACGCGCCATCCGCAGCGCGCCACGCGCCAGGGTGACGGAGACCACCATGGGCAGCAGTTCGGGGGTGAGCCCCACCGCGAGCGCCACGGCGAAGAGGAAGGACTCCAGCGGCGGCCTGTTCGCGAACAGGTGCGTCGCCAGGACGAAGAGCACCAGGAGCATGGTGAGCCGCATCACCATCAACCCGAACTGTCGCGTCTCGCGCTCGAAGGCCGTGGATGGCGGAGTGACGGAGAGCGCGTGGGCGATGTCGCCCATCTGGGTGTGGACCCCGGTGGCGAAGACGAGCACCCGGGCCGCCCCGCCGATGACCGCCGTCCCCGCGAAGACGGTGTTGTCCGCCTCCGACAGACGCGTGCTCGGAGGGAGCTCCACCGGCCGCTTCTCCACGGGGTAGGGCTCCCCGGTCAGCATGGCCTGGTTGACGTGAAGGTCCTTCGCCTCCAGCAGCCGTGCGTCCGCTGGCACGACGTTGCCCGCCGCCAGGAGGACGACGTCCCCAGGGACCAGCTCCGACGCGGGCACCTCCCGCGCGCCCCCCTGGCGGAGCACCCGAGCCCTCAGCGCGACGGAGCTCCGGAGCCGCTCCGCCGCCTGCCCCGCCCGGTGCTCCTGCACGAAGTCGAGCGTCACACTCATCAACACGATGACCGCGATGATGGTCGAGCTCGTCACGTCATGGACGACCGCCAACACGACGCTGGAGAACAACAGCACGAGCACCAGGGGGTTGCGGAAGCGCGCGAGGAACTCCACCCAGGGCGCGCGCCGACGCTCATGCCCGAGCACGTTGTGGCCGAACCGCGCGAGCCGGGATTCCGCCTCGGCCGTGGAGAGCCCCGAAGGGGAGCCGTGGAGCCGGGCGAGCAGCGCCTCGAGAGGCTGCGTCCAGGCCGCCGGGCCCTGTTCCACGACGGGCCCCGCTCGCGCCGAGCCTGGCCGCCTACCCCATCGCATGAGGCATGCTCCCACCCAGGCGCTCGGCCCGACCGGTGATGAACGAGGCTTCCCAAGCCCAGGCCAACGCTCGCACCTCCTCGGGGCGATGCCCCTCCCCTCGTCACCGGCCCCGAGCCACGCGTGCTCGGAGCGGCCCCACGCGCCTCACCTCTTCGTGGCGCCCGCCGACGTCGGACAGGTGCCCCCGAGCACTCGCGTCTGGCGTCACACGTTCCGCCTCCCGCCACTCGATTAGCCACTCCTCGCGGAGCCAGCCCAGGCACACGGGCCACCGCTCACGTCAGCCCGCGCCGGGCAGCCACGCGACGCTCCACCCCTTCCGCTCCCCGTCCCGGCGGGACCGGTCGGAGGGCGCTCGTCCGGTGGGCCGCTGAAGCGGACGTGCCGTCATCGCGCCCTGGAGGAGAAGAAGCGCCGCAATCCCACCAGGGGGAGCGACGAGACGACCACGCCGAGGACGACACGCCCCCAGTCATCCGCGTGCAGCGGGCGCACGTCCACGAGGGACGCCAACGCGGGCACCTGGAGAAGCATCAACGAGAGGCCCAGCGTCAACGCGCAGACCCAGCGGGCCGTTCGCGTGCGCAGTCCGGTCAACAGCGCCGCGTAGACCACGCTCGCGAGCGTGAGGGAGGCCAGCGCGATGGCGCGGCCATGCGGGACATCCCGCGCCGCGCCCAGTCCCCGGACGAACTCCCAGACGAGGAGCACCGTCATCAATCCGCCCACCGACGCGAGCACGACCAACTCCCCCACGGAGAACAGGCGCGAGGCCCCCTTGCGTCGCACCGGAGCCAGACGCCCGTGACGCGCCGCCGACTGGAAGGCGAGCATCGCCGTGGGATGGATGATGAGCTCCAGCCAGACGATGTGGATGGGCAGGTACAGGAGCGGGTAGCCCCCCATCGGAATCAAGGCCGCCGTCGCCACGAAGGGGATGTGGATGAGCAGCAGGTAGAGGAAACACCCCCGGAGATTGCTGAAGAGCTGCCGTCCCTCGGCGACCGCGCGCACCAGGGTTCCGAAGTCGTCGTCCAGCAGGACGATGGACGCCGCCTCCCGCGCGCTCCGCGTGCCCCGCTCGCCCATGGCGATGCCGACGTCCGCGGCGTGGAGCGCTGGCACGTCGTTCACCCCGTCGCCGGTGGCCGCCACGACCTCGCCCTGCGTCTGGAGGGCCGTCACCAGGATGTACTTCTGCCGAGGCAGCGCGCGCGCCACCACGTCCACGCGTGGCAAGGCCCCCTCGTCGCGCCAGCGCTCCTCGACCTCCGCCCCCGTCAGCAACTCCAGCCGCTCCGAGCCCAGCCCCACCCTGCGAGCCACCGCCATGGCGGTCGCCGGATGGTCCCCGGTCACCATCACCGTGCGCATCCCCGCCTCGCGACACGCCCCCACGGCCTCGGGCACTCCCGGGCGCACCGGGTCTTCGAATGCCACCAAGCCCAGGAAGCGAAACCCGCGCTCCGGCTCCCCGCCACGCCACGACGCGGCCTCCAAGGGTTGGGCCGCGCAGGCGAGGACCTTGCTCCCCTCCCCCGCCAGCGAGGACACCCGCCGCAACCAGGCCGTGTGCTCGCCAGCGTCCAGGGAACACAAGGCGAGCACTCGCTCCGGCGCACCTTTGACGGCGACGAGCAGCCGCCCTCCCACGTCCTCCACCACCGACGTCTCCCGCTGGCGCTCCTCCGTGAAGGGGAAGGTCGCGACGGTCCTGGGCCGGGCCACCGACAGCCCCCTCCGCCGGGCCTCGTCGAGCAACGCCGCGTCGAGCGGGTCTCCCCCCTCCTCCCGCGCGGCGAGCGTCGCGGTCCGCAGCAGCACCGCCGCCTCCTCCCCCGATGCGGGCAGCACCTGCACCACCCGCAGGCGCCCCTCCGTCAGGGTCCCCGTCTTGTCCGAGCAGATGCACGTCACCCGGCCGATGTTCTCGACGGACACCGCGCGGCGCACCAGGGCATGCCTTCGCGCGAGCCGGTACACCCCCGCGCCGAGGAAGAACGTCAGGGCCACCGGGAACTCGTCCGGGAGGGCGGCCACCGCGAGGGTGGCCGCGCTCAACAGCGCGTCGACCCATCCGAAGCCCTGGCGCCAGCGCACGAACGCGAGCACCACGCAGAAGCTCGTGGCCACCCCCGTCAGCACCGCGACCATCCTGGCCACGGTCCGCTGCAACGGCGTATGCGCCTGCGCCTCCCGGGACGCCGACCGCACGATGCTCCCGTAAACCGTCTCCGGCCCGGTGAAGGCGACCCGAATCCAGGCCGCTCCCGTCAACAGGCGCGTTCCCGCCAGCCCCCAGTGCCGCCCCTCGACAGCGGGCTCCTCGCCGGGAGGCAGGAGGACCAATGGCTGCTTGTGGATGGGCAAGGACTCCCCGGTGAGCGAGGACTCCTCCACCTGCACCCCCTCTCCTCGCACCAGGAGCCCATCCGCGGGGAAGTATTCGCCCGCGGCCACGCGCGCCAGGTCCCCCACCACGACCTCGTTTGCCGCCACCTCCACGGTGCGCCCGTCCCGCAGCACCGTGGCCCGCGCCGCCAGTCGGCTCTGGAGCCCCTCCGTCGACGCGCGTGTCCGGGAGTGCAGGAAGGCATCCATCCCCACCAGCGGAATCATGGCGAGCAGCAGCAGCAGCCCTTCCGTTCGCTGTCCCAGGATGAAGTTCACCACGCTCGTGCACACGAGGAACCAGAGCATCGGGTCCGCGGCGGTCTCCTTCAGCACCTGCAGCGCCGCGCGACGAGGCGGGCCCAGCACGTCGTTGCCCCCGTACCGCGCGCGCCGGTCCCCCGCCTCCTCGGAATCGAGGCCATGCGCGTCATCCAGGGGCACGGGAAGGCGGCGGACAGGAATCGGGATTCGCATCGCCAGACCTCACGGGACGATGTCACGGCGAGCAGGGCCAACCGCGACAGGCCGGACCGCCGCTCCGCGTCGACCGCGCCCCGGAGTCCCAAGCACTGCTTCCGCCATTGAAGGTAGGCCGCGGCGGGACATCCGCAACGCCGCGCCCCACCGCGCCTGGCACGCCTCGGGGAGGGTCCGTTCCAGGACAGGCCGCGCCGCGACGGCGCTCCAAGAAGGAGGCGCCCCCACGCCCCCACGCCCCGGAACACTCCGCTGGACGAAGGGGCGGCCCGCGCGTTTGACACCCGCGCGCGCGTGGACTGTGGTGCCCCCATGATTCCATCCCGCTTCCGTCATGGCCTGTCCGGCCTCGTCGCCTCCTCGTTGCTCGTGGCCACGCCCGCCCTCGCCGACTGGGTCGGTGACCTGCGCGTGAGGAGCGCGCCGCCCCCGGGCTCGAAGGAGAAGGCCCCGGAGATGAAGGGGAAGATGTACGGCCGCGCGGACAAGCTGCGCATGGACCTGGACGTCCCCCAGATTCCCGGCGGCATGTCCATCCTCTTCGACTGGGACAAGCACACGGGCACCACGCTCTTCCACGAGCGCAAGGCCTCCACGCAGCGCAACCTGGACGAGCTGCCCGTGAAGATTCCCAGCGCGTGCACGGGCAAGGGCCAGGACTACGACGCGTGCTTCACCTCGCAGGGCTACAAGAAGGTCGGCAGCGAGAAGGTCAACGGCCACCCGACCGTCGTCTACGAGGGCCTCCCGCCCGGCGCCGAGGACAGCATCAAGCGCCAGAAGGTCTGGCGCCCCACGGACCTCTCCGAGGTCGCCTACGTGCGCAGCCAGACGTATGACTTGCAGGACAAGCTCCAGGCGGAGATCGACGTCACCAACATCCAGGTCGGCCCGCAGCCGGACTCGCGCTTCACCGTCCCCGCGGACTACGAGGAGCTCGACGCCGCGCGCCCCACCGCGCCGCCGATGATGGGCACCTTCAAGGCCGAGGACCTCCAGGGCAAGTCGCCCGAGCAGATCCAGGAGATGATTCGCGAGCGCCTGAAGCAGCAGGGCGCGCAGCCCGCCGCGCCCGCGAAGAAGAAATCGACGAAATAGCCCACGCGGGAAGATGCGCGGGGCGTGGCGTTCTCCGGAGGAACCCAACGGAGACACACCATGCACACGAAGAGTCGGAAGCTCGCGGTCCTCGCCGTCGCCGCCGCCATCACCCAGTCCGCTTGTGGCCAGCCGGAGAATGCCGCGGAGGCGGCGGGGGCCCGGGAAGCCCTCGCCCAGGTGACGGATGGAATCGAGATCGACCCCACCATCCCCCTGCCGCCCATCGTCCTGTGCACCAGCGTGGACCCGCACGCCACCGTCTACGTCGGCAACGGGTACAACGTCCCGCTCGACTCGCTGCCCTACGCGTCCAAGAGCGGCAGCGGCGCGTACTTCTACGAGGGCTGCGGCCGCTACGTGGTGGACCTCTACATCGGTGACACGCACCCCGCCGCCAACTACGTGCTGAGCGCGTACGGCGCCGCGCACAACCTGCCCAGCTCGTCGACGCTCACCGGGGAGCTGCCCAACAACGCCCTCGACTGCGGCGAGTACCGGCAGTGGCAGACGTTCTACAGGAAGAACACCCTGGGGAACTGGGAGACGCTCGGCAGCGCCACGCAGAAGGGCGCGTGGGTCGGCAACAAGTGCGAGCTGCAGCTCGTGAGCGGCTCGCTCCCCGCGCTCACCGGCATCACCAACACGGACGGAAGCGGCTGGGACGTCTACCGCGTCGCCGTGGCGGTGAAGCTGCGCTCGTCGGGCCAGGAGGCCAAGGTCGTCGTCGACGGTCAGAGAATCATCTACTGAGTCCGCGACGCGCCGGCCCGGGGGGACTCAGGGCCGGCGGTGCTTCGCGTGCAGCGCGTCGCGCCACTCGAGCAGGTCCGGGAACGCGGAGGCCAGCGTCGCGTGACGCCAGGTCTCGCGCATCGCCGGCCCCAGCGGCAGCCAGGTGTCCGCCACCGGCTCCGCGAGCTGGAGCATCGCGGACGCGGTGATGTCCGCGTAGGTGAAGCCGTCCTGGAGATACGGGCGGCCCCGCAGCTCCGCGCGCAGCTGCTCCAGCGCGGGGACCACCGTCTCGCGCAGGGAAGCCTCCGGGTCCGGGTCCGCGCGGTGCTTGCGCGCGATGAAGCTCGCCCCCATCGCCGCGGTGGGCGCGAACAGCCCGCGCAGGGCGCCTGGGATGAAGCCCGGCAGCGTCTCCCGCTGCACGGCGGGGTTGCCCGCCATGCGCCGCACCACGCTCGACCGGCCGATGGCGAGCACCCGGTCGCTCACCGCCTCCCAGCGCTCGATGGTGGACAGCGCCGCCTCCGGGAACAACGGCGCGCCCTGGCCCTGGGCCTCCGCGCGCCGGGCGATGGCGAAGGAGCCCGTGGTGGCGCCGGTGTCCTCGACGAGCAGCGGCACGGAGGGACGCGCCCCCTTCGGCGTGCGCCAGCGCAGGGCCAGCTCACCCAGGAGGGGCGTGTGCTCGCGATAGCGATACGCCACCCGGTGGTGCTCCAGGGCCCAGCGGGCCTTCGCCGTCCAGGGGGAGTAGCCGATGCCGTAGAGGGTCGTCATGGGAGGCAACCGTATGTCGGGCGCGGACGGAATGGGATAGTGCGAGGCATGTCCCCGCCCCCCTTCTCGCTGCACCTGCGCGACCTGAGCCCCCGGCTGACCGCCGCCTGGAGGGAGGCGTTCGACGGCCTCGACGGTGTCACCATCAGCCAAGGCGACATCTTCTCCAATCGTGAGGGGCCCGTCTCCGCGAGCGACCCCATCGACGTCCGCGCGGACGCCATCGTGAGCCCCGCGAACAGCTTCGGCTTCATGGATGGCGGCATCGACCTGGTCTACACCTACCAGCTCGGGCCCCAGGTGCAGGAGCGGCTCCAGGCGCGGCTGCGGCACGAGTACGGCGGCGAGCTGCCCGTGGGGCTGGCCGTCATCGTCCCCACCGGGCGCGAGGAGATTCCGTGGTGCATCAGCGCCCCCACCATGCGCGTGCCCACGGACGTGAGCGACACGGTGAACGCCTATCTCGCCTTCACGGCGGCGATTCGCGCCGTCCTCGCGCACAACCAGTCCACCCAGGCTCCCATCCGTTCGGTGCTGTGCCCCGGCCTGGGGACCGCCGTCGGAAAGATGCCCGTGGACCGCTGCGCCCAGCAGATGCGCGCCGCCTGGGAGCGCGCCGCCCTGGGCAGGCCCTTCCACCCCGCGTCGCTGCGGATGGCGGGAGCGGACGACATGCGGATGCGCGGAGTCCTCCCGCCGTGAGTCGGGGGCCGTGGTAGAAGCCGGCCTGCATGAGCCCCGCGAAGAAGAAGGCCCCCGCCGCGAAGGAGTCCTCCGCCGCGAAGAAGCCTCTGCCCGCCGCATCGAGGAAGACGCCGACCGCGAAGAAGGTCCCCGCCGCGAAGAAGCAGGCCTCCGCCCGGAAGTCCGCGCCGCGAGCCCCGCCCGGCGGCGGCGCGGCGCCCTCCCTCGAGGAGACCCCGGATGGCCTCCCCATCATCGCCTTCACCGGCCCCGCTGACTGGGAGGCCTGGCTCTCGAAGAACCACGCCAGCGAGCGGGGCCTCTGGCTGAAGCTCTTCAAGAAGGGGGCGGGTGCGCCCCCGCTCACCTACGCACAGGCGCTCGACGTCGCGCTGTGCTGGGGGTGGATCGACAGCCACAAG
Organism: Myxococcus stipitatus; assembly: GCF_021412625.1. Next base: position 371,237 of record NZ_JAKCFI010000006.1, read on the forward strand.
CGGGCCTACGACGACGCGGCGTGGATCCAACGGTTCTCGCCCCGGGGCCCGCGCAGCCTGTGGTCGCAAATCAACCGCGAGAAGGTCGCGGCGCTCATCGCCGCGAAGCGGATGCAACCCGCGGGGCTGGTGCACGTCGAGCGCGCGAAGGCGGACGGGCGCTGGGACAACGCCTACGCCTCGCAGAGCAGGTCCGCCATCCCGGAGGACTTCGAAGCGGCGCTGGACGCGAACCCGCGCGCCAAGGCGTTCTTCTCCACACTCGACTCGGCCAATCGTTACGCAGTGCTCTTTCGCATCCAGAACGTGAAGAAGGCGGAGACCCGCGCGCGGAATATCGTCCGCTTCGTGGAGATGCTCGCCCGGCACGAGAAGATTCACGCATGAAGCCCGAAGTCTCCACCGCCGCACCGGTGCTCGCCGTGCGCGAGCTGCGCAAGGCGTACGGTGACACGCTCGCCGTGGACGGCGTCTCCTTCGAGGTGGCGCGCAACGAAATCGTCGGGCTGCTCGGCCCCAACGGCGCCGGAAAGACGACCACCATCAACATGGTGCTCGGCGTGCTCGAGCCCACCGGGGGCAGCATCCACATCCAGGGCGTGGACCTGGCCCGCCACCGCTCGCGGGCCCTGGAGTTCACCAACTTCGCGGCCGTGTACGCGCCCCTCCCGGGCAACCTCACCGTCGTGCAGAACCTGCGCTACTTCGGGATGATCTACGGCGTGCGGGACATCTCCGCGCGCATCGAGGCGCTGCTCGCGGAGTTCGACCTGGGTCGCTTCCGGGACACCAAGTGCGGCGTGCTCTCCTCGGGCGAACAGACGCGCGTGGCGCTGGCGAAGGCCATGCTCAACCGCCCCAGCCTGCTCCTGCTGGACGAGCCCACCGCGTCGCTGGACCCGGCCACCGCGCGAGACATCCGCGCGCGCATCAAGGACTTCACGGCGAAGGGCACCGGCGGCGTGCTCTGGACGTCGCACAACATGTACGAAGTGGAGGAGGTCTGCGACCGCGTCCTCTTCGTGTCGCGCGGGAAGGTCCTGCTCCAGGGCAACCCGCGCACGCTGCCCAACGAGCATGGCAAGCAGTCGCTCGAGGAGCTGTTCATCACCGTGGCCCGCGAGCCGCTCGCGCTGGAGCACCCCTAGACATGCGCCTGTCCCGCGCCGCCGCCATCGTCCTGCGGCAGTTCTATCTCCTCCGGGGAAGCCCCTCGCGCATCTTCCCCCTGTTCGTCTGGGTGGCCATCGACATCGTCCTGTGGGGGTTCATCACCCGCTACCTGGGCACCATCACCGCGCCGGGCATGGACCTGTTGCCCGCGCTGCTGGGCGCGGTGCTCCTCTGGGACTTCCTCACCCGGGTGATGCAGGGCGTGACGACCACGTTCTTCGAGGACGTCTGGTCCCGCAACTTCCTCAACGTCTTCGCCACGCCCATGAGCACCCGCGAGTACGTGCTGGGCCTGGTGCTCGCCAGCATCGCCACCAGCTCCCTGGGCCTCGTCGTCATGTTGGCGGTGGCGGGCGCCGTGTTCGGCCTGTCCATGGCCATCTATGGCGCCATGCTGGTGCCGTTCCTGCTCGTGCTGTTCCTGTTCGGCATCGCGCTGGGCATCTTCGGCACCGCGGTGGTGCTGCGGCTGGGGCCGTCCGCGGAGTGGTTCATCTGGCCCATCCCCGCGCTGCTGTCCCCGTTCGTCGGCGTCTTCTACCCGCTGTCCACCCTGCCCTCGTGGATGCAGGTCATCTCCCGCCTGCTGCCGCCCTCGTACGTCTTCGAGGGCATGCGGGCCATCGTCTCCGGCGGCTCGGTGTCGTGGACGAACGTGCTCGTGGGCGGGGGGCTCGCGGTGCTCTACATCCTGCTCGCGGGCCTCTTCTTCTCGCGCATCTTCAAGCTGGCCGTGCGCACGGGGCTCATCGCCCGCTACAGCGCGGAGAGCGTGAACTGAGGGCCCGCCTCCCCACGCGCGGGCCCTCCTCCCTCTTCCGCGTCAGTCCATGAGCTGCTGGGACAGGTACACGTGGTGCAGCGCCCAGCGGCGCGCGTTGAGCACCGGGTCCGCGTCGTTGGAGTGCCCGCCGTCCGTGTTCTCGTAATAGAGGTACGGCAGGCCCATGGACTCCAGCTTCGCGGCGAACTTGCGCGCGTGGCCCGGGTGGACGCGGTCGTCCTTGGTGTTGGTGGTGATGTACGGCTTGGGGTAGCGCACGCCCGGCTTCAGGTTCTGGTAGGCGGAGTACTTCGCGATGAACGCGGCGTCTCCGGGCACCTCCGGGTTGCCGTACTCGCCCACCCACGACGCGCCCGCCGGCAGCTTGTGGTAGCGCAGCATGTCGATGAGCGGGCTCTCGATGACGGCCCCGTTGAGCAGCTCCGGCCGCTGCGTCATCACCACGCTGGTGAGGACCCCTCCGTTGGAGCGGCCGTAGATGGCGACCCGGCGCGGCGAGGTGAATTTCTTCCGCTCGAGGTCCTCGATGACGGCCGCGAAGTCGTCGAACGCGTGCTGGCGCTGCTCGCGCAGCGCGGCCTGGTGCCAGCGGGGACCGAACTCACCGCCGCCCCGGATGTTGGCGATGACATAGGCCCCGCCGCGCTCCAGCCACAGCTTGCCCACCTGGGGCAGGTACTCGGGCGGCTTGGAGACCTGGAAGCCGCCGTAGCCGTACACCACCGTGGGCGTGCTCCCGTCCCACTTCAGCTTCTTGGGGCGCACCAGGAAGTACGGCACCTTCGTCTTGTCCTTCGACGCCACCCAGTGCTGCTCCACCACGTGCGTCGACGCGTCGAAGCGCGCGGGCAGGGACTTCACCTGCTTCACCGCCTTGGTCGACGCGTCCCCGAGCCACAGGGACGTGGGCGCCAGGAAGCCCTCGGCGCCGGCGAAGAAGCGGTCATGCGACGACGAGGTGGCGACGATGTCCACCGACGCGTTCCTCGGCATGCCCAGCCGCGCGCGCGTCCAGCGCGACTTGCCCGGCGAGTACACCTCCAGCGTGCCCTTCACGTCCTCGTACAGGTTGACGAGCAGCTTGTTGCGCGTGCCCGCCACCGACTCGATGGCCTGGCGCGGGCCGGGCTGGAGGATGAGCGTGGGCTTCGCCTTCGCCGGGTCCTCCTTCAGCGCCGCGAGCGGATACGCCAGCAGCGCGCCCTGCTTGAAGCGGCCCCAGTCTTCTTCAATCGTGAAGACGACCTGCCCCTGCACGAAGGCCCGCAGGGACACCTTGCGCGGGAAGGGCAGGCGCACGGGCGCGGCGTCCGTGAGCAGCCACAGCTCGGACTCGAAGAACGTCACCGCGCGGTTGACGATGACGCCCTGCAGCTGCCCCTCCGGCGCCCTCAGGAGGAACGCCGACGCGGAGACGTCCGTGGGCTCGCCCCGGAACACCTCCGTGGCCGACTCCAGCGGCGTGCCGCGCTTCCAGCGCTTGAGCACGAAGGGATAGCCGGACTCGGTGAGCGTGCCGCCGCCCCAGTCCCGCCCCACGAGCAGCGTGTCCGCGTCCAGCCACTCGGAGGACTGCTTGCCCTCCGGAATCCGGAAGCCGCCCTCCACGAACTGCTTCGCGGTCGCGTCGAACTCGCGGACCTCCACCGCGTCCTTGCCGCCGTTGGAGAGCGACACGAGGCAGCGCTGGTCCGCCGGCGGCAGGCAGTCCGTGCCCTTGAAGATCCACGGCTGGCCCTCCGCCTTCGCCAGCGCGTCCACGTCCAGCACCGTCTCCCACGAGGGCTGCGCGCCGGTGTAGCTGTCGGTCGAGGCCTGTCGCCACACGCCCCGGGGGTTGGCGCGGTCCTGCCAGAAGTTGTCCACGCCGCCCGCGCGGAACTTCGGCGCGGGGATGCGGTCGGTGGCGGTGTAGATGGAGAGCGCTTCCTGGAGGAAGGGCTCGAAGCGCGGGTCCTTCTCCAGCACCTCCAGCGTGCGCGCGTTCTGGGCGCGCACCCACTCCAGCGCGCGCGGCCCCTCCACCTCCTCCAACCAGAGGAAGGGGTCCTCCTCGGCGGCCACCGCCACGGAGGCGGTCAATAGCCCGGTCAACAACGGCGCGACGAACAACCTGCCCATGTCCTCGTCTCCCAGTGGCGATGCGGGGGGCTCGGGAACACGGGACGACCGCCTGCATTCCTGCGGCGGTCGGCTCACCTCGCCCCAGGCGGACAGCTTCCTCCAGGTTCCTCCCAGGGACCACCCCCGTCCGGAGTTCCAGGAGTTGCCGTCCGCCCATTCCCCTGGGCAGGGGGCTACTTGCGCCGCCCTCGCGTGCCAGGGTCGGTGGATGGCAGCTCCGCGAGGAAGTGGTCGACGCAGGCTCGGACCGCGGCCGTGAGCGAGCGATGCGCGCGGTAGAGCAGATGGACCCCGCCGACCTCGCCCTCGTAGGCGCCGAGCACGCGCACCAGCCGCCTGCCGCTCACGTCATCCATGCAGAGCACCTCCGGCAGCATGGCGATGCCGACCCCCGCGAGCACCGCGCGGTGGGCCGCGGCGAACTCACTCACATGGAAGCGCGGCGCGAACGTGATGCGCCTGCGCTTGCGCCCGCTCGCGAGCGTCCAGGTCGCGAAGCCATCGACGGCGTGCGTGGCGATGCAGTCATGGCGCGCCAGGTCCTCGAGCCGCTTCGGCGCGCCCCGCGCCTGGATGTACCTGGGGCTCGCGAAGAGGAGCTTGCGGGTCGACCTCCAGAGCTCGCGCGCGACGAAGTCGGCGGTGTCCTCGACCTTGCCCGTCACGATGACGATATCGACCCCCTCCGGGTCGAAGCGCGCGCCGCGTTCGCCCAACTCCAGGTCGATGGACACGGAGGGATACCGGGCGAGGAAGCCATACACCACGTTCGACACGGCGGCGGCCAGCCCCGTGGGCGCGCGGATGCGCACGCGCCCGCGCGGCTCCGCCTGGAGCTCGCGCACCCGCCCCGTCCCCTGTGACAGGTCGTCCATCGCGCGGGCTGCGTGCTCGAAGTACGCGCGCCCCGCGTCGGTGAGCTCCAGCCGCCGCGTCGTGCGCTCGAGGAGCCGCGCGCCGAGCGAGGACTCGAGCTTCGCGATGCGCCGACTCACGGTCGATACGAGGACACCCTGCTCCCGAGCCGCCGCGGAGAAGCTCCGCGACCGCACCACGCGGACGAACAACGCCACGTCGTTGATGTCCAGCTCCATTGTTGCATCCCAGGCAAGAGTGGGTTCCCGGCGCGCACACTACTGCGAGCGCCCCCCGGCGCGTATTCCTTCACACATGACCCAACGGAACATCGTCGTCACAGGCGCAACAGGGAACATCGGTGGCCGCGTCGCGCGCGAGCTCGCCAGGCAGGCCAAGGCAGGCATCACCGCCTTCGTGCGCGACCCGACCCGGGCCCACGCGCTCGCCTCGGCGGGCGTGACGCTCCGGCGGGGTTCGTTCGAGGACACCGCGTCACTGCGCGAGGCCTTCGCCGGCGCGGACACGGTCGTCCTCATCACCTCGGGAGCGACCCTCGCCGCCCAGGCCCAGGCGGCGTTCGACGTCGCGCGCGCCGTCGGCATTCGCAAGGTCGTGCGCGTGTCGTCGCTGAAGGCGGACGTCGCGGGCCCGACGGACGCCACCCATCAGGATGGACGCGCCGAGACCGCGCTGAGGGACAGCGGGCTCACCCACGTCATCCTGCGCGGACACTGCTTCATGCAGAACCTCTTCCACAACCTCGGGTCCCTGCGCGCGGAAGGCCGGCTCTACGCGGGCATGGGGAATGGCCGTATCGGGATGATCGACTCGCGCGACATCGCCGACGCCGCGGTCGCCGCCGCGACGCAGGACACCTGGGACGGCCGGACCTTCGAGCTGACGGGGCCCGCCGCCCTCACCTACCACGACGTCGCCGCCAGCCTCGGGCGGGAGCTCGGTCGCGAAATCACCTACGTACCGGTGTCACCGGAGGCCGCGGGCGAGACCGCGCTGAAGCACGGCGCGGACCCGTGGGTCGCGCGGGTGCTGTCCGAGTACTCCGCGGCCTACACGAACGGCTGGGGCGACTTCACGACCCCGGACGTCTCCACCCTCACGGGCCACGCGCCACGGTCCATATCGGAGTTCGCGCGCGAGGTGCTCCTCCCAGCGCTGCGAGCGGGGTGATTCCGCCCCAGCAGCTCCACGGGAGTCCGGACCGGGGCTGAACCGCCGGCATCAGGAGGCCTAGAACTTCCGGGTGTTTCGTCCGTTGAGAGCCGCCATGACCCTCTCCGTCTCGCGGCTCCTGGGCGTCCTCGCCGTCCTGGGCCTCTCCGCTCCGCTCATGGCGATGTCCCGGCCGGGCCCCGCCGGTCAGCGCCCCGCCCCTCGCATGGGGGAGCCCCGGTTCCAGACCTACGTCTCCACCGACAAGCCCATGTATCGGCCCGGGGAGCAGGTCCTGGCGCGGGGGCTGCTGCTCCACGCGGACACCCGCAAGCCCCTCACGAAGCCGCTGCCGGCCCTGGTGGAGATTCGAGGCCCCAAGGGCGACGTCATCCTCCAGGGGCGCATCGACGCCCGCGACGCCGTCTGGGGGCACGCCTGGACCATCCCGGAGGGGCAGGCCGGAGGTGAGTACACCCTTCGCGTCAGCTACCCCTCGCTCGGGGCGGCCCCGGTGGAGCGCAGGTTCGACGTGCGGGCCTACCGCGCGCCGCGCCTCAAGTCGCAGATCGAGTTCCTCCGCGACGGCTACGGCCCGGGCGACCTGGTGACCGCCACGCTGGACGTGAAGCGCGCCGAGGGCGGCGTGCCCGTGGGGGCGACCGTGACGGGCGATGCCATCGTCGATGGCCTCCGCGTGGCGCAGGTGCCCTGCACCGTGGACGCGACCGGGCACTGCACCATCCGCTTCCCGCTGCCCAAGGCGATGGAGCGCGGCGAGGGGACGCTCGCCTTCACCATCCAGGACGGCGGCGTGGTGGAGACGGCGTCGAAGACGCTCCCCATCCTCCTCCAGACGCTCGACCTCGCCCTGTTCCCGGAGGGCGGCGACCTGGTCGCGGGCCTGTCCTCGCGCGTGTACTTCGAGGCGCGGACGCCCGCGCGCAAGCCCGCGGACCTGAAGGGCGCGGTGGTGGAGCAGGAGACGGGCAAGGTCGTCGCGGAGGTGGCGTCGGAACACGAGGGCCGGGGACGCTTCGAGCTGACCCCGCGCGCCGGAGCGACGTACGCCCTGCGCATCGACTCGCCCTCGGGCATCCGGAAGACCTTCCCGCTGCCGCGCGTGAAGACCACGGGCGCAACCCTCCGCGCGAGCGAGGACATCGTCGCCGCGGGCGCGCCGGTGCGACTGACCGTCGGCGCCCGGGGCGTGGGCCGGGTGACGGTGACGCTGAGCCAGCGCGAGCGCCGCCTGGAGACCGTCCGGCTCGACAACCCGGCCGGCGGCGAGGTGACGCTGAAGGCTCGTGACGTGGATGGCGTGCTCATCGCCACATTGTGGGACGCGGACGGACGTCCGCTCGCGGAGCGGCTGGTGTTCCGCCAACCCGAAAAGGACATCTCCCTCGAGCTGAAGGCGGACCGTCAGCGCTACGTGCCCGGGGCGCCGGTGGAGCTGACCGCGCGCACCACGCGCGACGGCAAGCCCGTCTCCGCGCTGGTGCTGCTCACCGTCACCGACGACGCGGTGCTGGAGCTCCAGGAGAAGCGCGACCAGGCGCCCTCGCTCCCGGTGATGGTGCTGCTCGAGCCCGAGGTGAAGGAGCTGGCCGACGCACAGCTCTACTTCGACCAGGGCAACCCCCGCTCCCGGCGCGCGGTGGACCTGCTGCTGGGAACCCAGGGCTGGCGGCGCTTCGCCACCGTCGACGCGAGCGCCTTCCTGAGTCAGCACGGCGAGCAGGCCCTGCGCGCGTTCGCGGTGAGCTGGAGGAACACCCCGCGCCTCGTGGGCAATACGTCCCCGAGCAAGGGCATCGGACTCCGCCCGGCGGAGCCGCGTCGGAAGAGGGCCAGCGCCGAGCCCCAGCTCGAGTTCGAGGAAGGGGCCGCGGTCGCCGAGCTCGCCGCCGGAGCCCCCGTGGCCCAGGACCAGGTCGCGCAGGCCCCGGCCCCCGCCGCGCCGCCCGTGGAGAAGGCCGCGCGCGACGACGCGGCGTTCGCGGGCGGCGAGGTCCTGGACGAGATACGCGAGGCCCCGGCGATGCTGCGACGCAAGCGCGCGATGAACTGGGACGGGAACCAGGTCCTCCTCTCCGAGCCGCTCGCCTACGTCCGCGAGTACGCGCATCTCGCGCGGCCGGGCCGCAAGGCGGGAGACCGGCGGGACTTCGCGGAGACGCTGTACTGGACGGCCGGCGTGCGCACGGACCCGCGGAGCGGCGAGGCCACGGTGCGCTTCGCGATGAGCGACTCGGTGACGACCTTCAAGGCGCTCGGGGGCGTGGTGGGTGACGATGGCGCGCTCGGCTCGGCCGTGGCGACGCTGGAGTCCGTTCAGCCGTTCTACGCGGAGCCCAAGCTGCCGCTGGAGGTCACCGCCGGCGACAGGGTCCAGCTGCCCGTGGCGCTGGTGAACGGGACGACGTCCACGCTGAACGACGCGCGCGTGAAGCTGGACGTGACGGGCGCCGTGAGGTTCGCCGGTGGCCAGGCCATGAGCCTGGCGGCGGGCGCCCGGGGCCGTCAGCTCTACTCGCTGGAGATTGGCCGCGAGGCCCGCCCGGTGGACGTGAAGCTCACCGCGAGCGCCGGTGACTATCGGGACGTCGTCACGCGCACGCTGTCCATCAAGCCGGAGGGGTTCCCCGGGAACGTGTCCTTCGGAGGGCTGCTGTCGGCGTCGCAGCCGGCGGCCCACGCCGTCACCCTGCCGGACGACGTCGTCCCCGGCACCCTCCGCGCCTCCATCAAGGTGTACCCCGCGCCCCTGGCCAACATGACGGAGTCGCTCGAGCGCCTCATCCAGGAGCCGAGCGGCTGCTTCGAGCAGACCAGCTCCACGACGTACCCCATGACGATGGCGCAGCAGTACTTCCAGACGCACTCCGGCGTCAGTCCGGCGCTGGTCTCCTCCGCGAGGGAGAAGCTGGAGCGGGGCTACCAGCGGCTCGTGGGCTTCGAGACGAAGCAGCGCGGCTACGAGTGGTTCGGCGAGGCCCCGGGCCACGAGGCGCTGACCGCCTTCGGCCTGCTCCACTTCACGGACATGAAGCGGGTGCGCGACGTCGACGCGGCGATGCTGGAGCGCACGCGGGGCTGGATGCTCGGCCAGCGCGACGGCAAGGGCGGCTTCACGCGCAAGCGCCGCGCGCTGCACGTCTGGGTGGAGGACGAGGACACCTCGAACGCGTACATCACCTGGGCGCTGCTGGAGAGCGCGGACTCGCGCGCCGCGCTCGCGAAGGAGCTGTCCCGCGAGGTGGCCGCGGTGAGGACCGCCGCGACGCGGAGCTCCAACAGCTACGTGGTGGCGCTCGGCGCGAACGTGCTGTCGCTCGCGGGGGACAGGGACGGGGCGCGCGCGTTGATGACGCGGCTGGCGCGCCTCCAGCAGAGCAATGGCATGGTGGGCGGAGGCACGCAGTCCATCGTCGGCAGCTCCGGGGTGACGCTGGACGTCGAGACCACGGCGCTGGCCGTGCTCGCGTGGCTGCGGGAGCCGGAGCACCAGGGTTCGGTGCAGCGGGCGATGAAGTTCCTCGCGGAGACCAACGACGGAGGCCGCTACGGCACGACGCAGAGCACCGTGCTCACCCTCCGCGCCATCATCGCCTACGACCAGCAGCGCGCCACGTCGCTCGTGCCGGGTCAGGTGCGCGTCTACGTGGAGGGGCGCCCGGTGGGCGAGCCCGTCCGTTTCGACGGCTCCTCCCAGGAGGCCCTGGCGCTGCCCGACGTGAGCGCCCTGCTCGGCCCGGGGGGACGCCGCGTGGAGCTGCGCATGGAGGGTGGCTCACAGCTCCCGTACTCGGTGGAGGTCACCTACTCCTCGCGCCTGCCGAGGAGCTCCAGGCAGACCCAGGTGGCGCTGGAGGTGACGCTGGCGAAGCAGCAGCTCACCGAGGGCGAGCCCACGGAGGCGCGGGTGATGGTGCTCAACCGCACGGACCAGAAGCTGCCCACCGCCGTGGCCATCTTCGGCGTACCGGGCGGGCTGGAGGTGCGGCATGACCAGCTGAAGGAGCTGGTGAAGCGCCAGCTCGTGGATGCCTACGAGGTGCTGGGCCGGGACGTCGTCCTGTACTGGCGCGGGATGGAGCCCCGCAAGCGCATCGACGTCCCGCTGTCCCTGGTGGCGGCGGTGCCCGGCACGTACACCGGGCCGGCCAGCCGCGCGTACCTGTACTACACGGACGAGCACAAGGTCTGGAGCGAGGGCGTGAAGGTCTCCATCGCCCCCAGGCCCTGAGCGAGTCCCCGGTCAGGGGCCCTGGAAGCCCTTCGCGCGGAAGGTGAGCACGAGGGTGTCCCGGTGCCCCTGGCCTCCCAGGGGCTGGATGGGCGTGCTCTCGTGGATGACGCGCTCGTCGTCCAGCAGCAGCGCGGACCAGGGCTGAGTCAGCGTGAAGCGGATGCCGTTGGGGCCCGCGGCCTCGAAGACGCGCGTCTCGCCGCCCTTGATGCCCTCGCGGCCGACGAGCAGCACGGCGACCAGGTCCACGCCGTCGCGGTGCGCGCCCTCGGGCGTGGGCCGGCCGATGCCGTCCGTGGTGTCGATGCGGAACTGGTGCGCCTCCACGAACCAGGGCTGGCGGCCCTTCAGCGCGGAGGCCTGCTCCGCGAGCCGCGCGAGCAGGCGGCTCCACTCCGGCCGCGAGACGACGCCGGGGAGCATCGGCTCGAACCAGCGCTCCAGGCCTCCGTGCAGCGCGTTGTACTCGACGGGCTGCCAGTGGGCCCGGTGGGGCACCGCGGTGACGGACTCGCCGTCGACGACGAAGCACGAGTGCCGACGCGAACGGTAGCGCCCCCCATCGCGGAGGTAGCCATCGGGCGGCAGGTCGTTCCACGTCGGGCACCAGCCATCCAGGGTCTCGGAGGGGATGCCCACCAACGCGCCGAGGCCCGCGCGGTCGAGGACGGCGAAACCCCGCTCACGCAGCGCGGGGAGGACTTCGGAAGGGGCGACGACGGGCGGAGAGAAGCTCATGTGTTCGCACGGGGACTTCGCGGGCGAGTCATCGTCCTTCCCGGCACCGTCGTCAACCGTCACACGTGGCGCCGCCGCTGGCCGGCACAGTCGTTCGTATGGACTCCGAGGACAGGCCCCCGGGCGGCGGTCCCCCTGCCCGCCCGGCCGTCAGCCCCCGCCCGCCACCCCCTCGAAGGCGGGCAGGAAGCACTCCTCGAGCACCTCCAGGAAGGCGCGGACCCGGGGCGAGAGGTTGCGGGTGCTCGGGTAGAGCACGTGCCACTCGGGAGGGTCCGGGCACCACGCGTCGAGCACGCCGCGCAGCGTGCCCGCGCGGACGGCGGCCCGGGCGAATGACTCCGGCAGACGGGTGATGCCGTGTCCCGCCACCGCCAGCTCACGCAGGACGACGAAGCTGTTCACGCGCATCCGCTCCCTCACCTGGACCCGCAGCGGCTTGCGGTCGCGGACGAAGTCCCACGTGGTGGGAGGGTGCTTGGTGCTCATGACGAGGCAATCGTGGGAGGACAGGTCCTCGGGGCGCCGGGGCCTGCCCCGACGCTCGAGATAGGCGGGGCTCGCGTAGAGCCGCAGCCTGCCGGGCGTGCCCAGCCTGCGCGTCACCAGGGACGAGTCCGGCAGCGGACCTGGACGCAGGGCGACGTCGAAGCCCTCCTGGACGAGGTCGACGTAGCGGTCCGTCAGCTCCACGTCCACCTGCACCGCCGGGTGGCGGCGCATGTACTCGGAGACGATGCTCCCCAGGAGGAACTGGCCGGGCTCGAACAGCATCGCGACGCGCAGCCGCCCGGATGGGCGCGCGCGGCTGTCGAGCACGCGTCGCTCCGCCTCGTCCAGCGACGAGAGCGCGGGCTGAACCTGCTCGTAGTAGGCCGCGCCCACATCCGTCAGGCGCAGTGTGCGCGTCGTGCGCTCGAGCAGGCGCGCGCCCAGCACGTCCTCCAGCCGGGCCACCTTCAAGCTCACCGTGGACTTGGACATGCCCAGCACGCGCGCCGCCGCGCGGAAACTCCGAGACTCCACGACGCGGACGAAGACGGCGACGAGGTCGAGAGTGCTGGGTTCCATTGTCCTCGAATCTAGGACAGTCCTTCCATCCGGGCCACATTGTCCAAAGGTGGAGCGGAGGCCATCCTGGTCGAGAAAACTCGGGAGGACCTCATGGCGGCGATGGAACAAGGATTCGACGAAGCGGGAGTCCGGGCCGCGCTCCAGCGGGTGCGCGCCGCCCTGGAGATGCTGGACGTGAAGCGCTTCGCGGCGTGCTTCGCGGAGGACGCGGACTTCAACACGCCTCCCGGCACCTGGCTGCGGGGCCGGAAGGCCATCGAGGAGGCCCACGAGGCGCTCTTCGCGCCGACCCCGGCGCCTGGCCGGGCCAGCTTCGCTCGGGCGAAGTCCACGGTGGACATCCTCGGCACGCGTTTCCTGCGCCCCGACGTGGCGGTGGTGGACTGGGAGTGGACGCAGACCGGCGCGATGACGGACGGACAGCGCTGGCCGGACCGGCGGGGGCTGCTGACCATCGTCTGGACACGCGAGGAGGATGGCGTCTGGCGCGCCAGCGCCTGGAGGAACAAGGACTACGTCCACCTGCCCGGGGCACCCACGGCTTCACGGTAGGGCGAGTCACCCCTGGTGGCCCGAAACGAGACCTCCCCCCGGGTAGCCGCCATGAAAGGGGCCACCGGGGGGACATCACCATTCGGGACTCAGGTCACTTCTTGCCGTAGTCGAGCTTCGTGCCCTTGCGCTGCGCGTAGATGTACGCCTCCATCGCGCGCAACCGAGGGTCCCCGTCCGCGAGCGGCTTGCCGCGCACCGGGTTCTCGATGCACCAGTTGATCATGTCCCGCAGCAACGCCACGCGGCCCAGCTGCACCTGGTACTTCGGATACGTCTCCGGGTGCGTGTTCGCCGCGTCCGGGTGGCACATGTCGCAGGAGATGGCCACCGTCCCACCGATGGCGTCCGCGTCGTGGAACACGCGGTGCCCCTCCTTCACGAACTGGTCGGTGGACGCCGCCCAGATGGCCTCGTCGCGCGAGGTGAACGCGCCATACGTCTGACCGTTCTGGATGTTCGCCCCGGCCTCCTTGCGCACCTGCTTGCCGCCGCTGTCCGCCGTCACGCCACCCTCGCGCACGGAGGCCCCCACCGCGGGATTCTGCACCCCCGCCGGAGGATTCGGCGTCCCCTGCGCGGGTTGCTTCTGCGCCTGCGCCAGCATGGGCGGCGGCGTGGGGTCCCAGTTCGCGTCCGGGTTCTTCTTCCTCCAGGCGTCCATGAGCTCACCCGACACGCGTTGGGCCTGCTCGCGCGTCAGCTTCTGCCCCTCCTTGACGCCCTTCACCTCGAGCGACGTCACGCCGTCACACATGCCGACCACGAGGTTGCCGTCCTTCGACACCGGCACCTGGTGGCGGGGCAGCTCCGTCCCCTGGGTGGACTCCGGGCGCGGCGCGGGGGTCGTGGCCAGCGCCACGCCTCCCACGAACGACAGCAGCGCGCACATTCCCGCAAGCAGCTTCATCCGGAAGGTCATCGTGTCCCCTCGCGCTCAGTAGCTCGGAAGCTTCGTCTGGGGCGGCACATCCTGCTTCCCGTTCGACGTGAGGTAGCTCGCGCGCACGGTGATGGGATTGCGCTCCCACAGGTTGTACAGCTTGTTCACCAGCCCCGCCTCCGTCACGTCCATCCGCCCGTCTCCGCACCCGTCGAACTGGCTGAACGGGTCCGGCCGGTTCATCTGCACCGTGAGCTTCGGCAGCCCCTCCGGGGCATACGGCCACGGCCACGCCGTGGACAGCATCCCGTGGAAGGAGATGTTGCCAATCTGGTTCGACAGCATCTGGTGCGTGTGGCCATGGATGACCGTGACGCGCTCGAAGGGCTTGAGCAGCGCCTGCACCTCGTCCGCGTCGTCCGTCCAGAAGTTCCAGGGCCGGTAGTACTTGTAGAGCGGGGAGTGGCTGAAGACGATGACGGGCGTCTTCTTGTCCACCTTCGCCAGGTCCTGGCGCATCCACTCGCGCTGCGGCCCGCCCACCTCGAAGCGGGACTGGATGCCGTTGTCCAGGCCCGCGACGATCTTCATCCGCTCCATGGGCGACAGCTTGCGCTCCGTCCAGAAGTCCTTCTCCAGGATGGAGTTGAGCACCACGAAGTGCACGCCCTTGTGGTCGAACGAATAGTTCGGCGCGCCGAACAGGTCCTTCCACAGGTCCCCCATGTCGAGGAACCAGTCGTGCTCGCCCACCATCATCCGCACGGGCGCCTTGATGCTCTTGAGGATTTGCGCCCCCAGCTTCAACTCCCCGGCCTGTCCCAGCTGCGCCAGGTCCCCGCCGAAGAGGACGAAGTCCGGCTGCGGGTCCAGGCCGTTCACGTCGTCCACGGCCTTCAGGATGGCGCGCACGAACCGGTCGTTGAGCTTCTGCTCGTACAGGTGCGTGTCGGAGATGTACGCGAAGCTGAAGCGCGGCTGGGTCCCCTGGGCCTGCGCCACGTCGACCAACTGGAAGCTGTGCGGCGTGCGCAGGCCCATGCCCGCGGCGATTCCGGCGGAGATGCCCGCCACGCGCAGGAAGGCCCGGCGGTCCAACCGCTGGAGCTCCTGGAAGAAGGCGTCGCGCTCCTCGTGGTGCTTCGTCTCGATGCTGCGGAACTTGTTCCCCATGGGCGGCGCCTCCTCAGGGCTTCTTGGTCGAAGCGGGCTTGGCCAGCGTCTCGGTGCCGTACAGGCCGATGTCCGCCGGGTTCTTCACCGCGAGGTCTGGATTGGGAGCCAGGTCCCCCAGGTTCCCCTTCTTCCCCATCGCCACGGCCGTGTCCCGCTCGGGCCGCTGGTTCTTGCGCCCGCGCTGCCGCGCCAGCTCCTGCGCGTTGAACTTCGTGAAGCGCGTGTCCGTGAGGGTGAAGAGGAAGGCCACCAGGTCGTCGATTTCGGGTTCCGTCAGCCCCAGCCGCTGCATCCCGCCGTCCAGATAGGGGTTGGGCACGCCGCCCTTGTTGTAGTGGTCGATGACGTCCCACAACGTCACCAGCGAGCCGTCGTGCATGTACGGGCCGGTGATGCCGATGTTGCGCAGCGTGGGCGTCTTGAAGGCGCCCACGTCGTTCTCCTGCTTGGTCACCAGGAAGCGACCCAGCTCGGAGAAGCGCGTCTGGAGCGCCAGCTCGTCGATCTGCTTCTCGTCGCCCAGGCGCACCACCTTCAGGCCCTCGCGCGCCAGCTGGGGGAAGTCCTGCTTGTGGGCCGCGACGCCGATGTTGTGGAACTTCTGGTCGCTGAACAGCGGGTTCACCGCGTTGCCCGCGTGGCAGGAGTTGCACCGCGCTTTGCCGTTGAAGAGGGCCCAGCCCCGGCGCTCGGCCTCGTCGAGCGCCTTGGTCTCCCCGAAGATGAAGCGGTCGAAGCGCGCGTTGCCGGAGAACTGCGTGCGCTCGAAGGCGGCGATGGCCGCCGCCAGGTCGTCATAGGTGACGTCCCGCTTGAACACCTGCTGGAAGGCCGTCGCGTATTCGGGGATGGCGCGCACCTTGGCCACCACCGCCTCCGGCGACGGCATGGCCATCTCCACCGGGTTGAGGATGGGCAGCTTCGCCTGGTCCTCCAGCGAGGCCGCGCGGCCATCCCAGAACTGCGAGCCATTGAAGAGGGCGTTGAGCACCGTGGGGCTGTTGCGCATGCCCTTGAGCCCCTTGACGCCCTCGGACACCGTCTTGCCGTCGGTGAAGCCCTTGTTCGGGTCGTGGCACGTGGCGCACGACACGCTGTCATCCAAGGACAGCCGCTTGTCGTTGAAGAGCTTCTCGCCCAGCGCCACCCTGTCCGGTGACGGCGCCGCGCTCGCGGGCACCGACACCTTCCACAACGCGGCCGAGACCCCCAGTGGCAACGGGTCCGGTGGCGGCGCCGAGGCCGGGGCCGGTGGTGCGGCCCACGCCTCATGGACGGACAGCAGCACGGCGAGCGACAGGGCAACGCCGGACGGCGTTCGCATGGTCACCCCTCCCAACCGGCGACGGACGACGCCACGAGGAAGTCGCGGCGCGCGAAGCCGGAACTGCTCTCTCCCGAAAAGACCATTGTCCTCGGGTTGGGAGCCAGCACGGAGGCGAGGCAATGTCGACCACTGGAACTCGCCCGCACGGGCGGGGCGGCGGGAGTGTCTGTGATTGGACAGATGAGGGGTCGCGTCGCCAGCGGCGTCAGCGCGCGGGGAGGCGGACGTCGCGGGCCCGGAACAGGAGGCCGGACGCGGTCGCGGGCGCGAGCACGGCGGCGGTGATGACCAGCCAGTCCACCGGCCCCCTGGCGCGCACCGCGTTGAAGGACGCGGCCTGGACCAGGGTGAGGCACGCGTCCGCGGCGGTGAGGCCCGCGAGCGCGGTGGCCAGGTCGTCCCTCCAGCGACGCACCAGGGAGAAGAGCCCCACGGACAGCGCGACGTCGAACACCACCCAGCCCCACTGCACGCCCACCGAGGGGAACCAGCGCGCGGTGGTCGGCAGCGCCAGGAGGAGGGTCCACGGGACGAGCAGCACCGCCAGGGCCCTCACCAGCAGCCGGGGCCGCCGCAGCACCGTGGCCACGCCGAAGCGCACCAGGCTGCCGCGCGCGAAGGCCCGCAGCGCGTCGTACAGCGCGAGCCAGCCGCCGCCCTCCGGGGAGTAGGAGAGGTGGAGCGGCACCCACGCGTCGGGCCGGAACTTCGCCTTGAACGCGCGCAGGCCCTCGAAGTCGAACAGCGGACGGCCACAGACGCGCGCCAGTCGCAGCCAGGGCCGCACCGGCCCCGCGAGCGGCGCCAGCCCCAGCGTCACGTAGCGCCGCCCCTCGCGCGCCGCCGCGCGCATGGCCGCGTCCACCAGCGTCTCCGCCGTGCCGTTGGGCGCCTCCGGGTCGCGCAGGAGGTCCTGGAGGAACCAGCCCTCGCGCGCGTAGACGGGGGACACGAGCAGCACGCCGACCAGGACGTCCCCCACCTCCGCCACGAACACACGTCGCTCGCGCGCGAAGCTGTCCGGGCGCAGCTGGACCAGGAAGCCCATGGGCGCCATCCGGCGCGAGGCGAGCCAGCGCTCCTTCAGGCGCTCCACCGCCCGCCGGACGGGGTGCCCCGCTTCCTCGAGCACGGAGGCCGGCGGCTCGCGCACGGTGACGCCGTGGGC
Organism: Myxococcus stipitatus; assembly: GCF_021412625.1. The sequence continues at coordinate 388,519 of NZ_JAKCFI010000006.1, forward strand.
GCGCGCCCGGCGCAGCTGCTCGCGCAGGCTGCGGCTGCCTCGCACCACGGCCTCCCAGCGCGCAGGGTCCCACTCCGGCTGCTCGCCGATGGCGAGCGAGGACAGCGGGACGCGCTCGGTGAAGCGGGGCTCGGTCGCGAAGAAGCAGGCGCGCCGCCCCGCCGCTCGCGCCGCCGCCTGGAACTCGGCGGCGACGGGCCCCAGCCACTCCGGGGACGTAATCGGCGCGCCCGCCGCGACCCAGGCCGCCCCCGTGTCCACGTAGGCCACGCAGGCCTCCATCGACGGGGAGAACCAGTAGTGGAAGCCCGGCTGGAGCACCTGGAACGACGTCGCGTTCCAGCCGAAGCGGCGCAGGAGCTCCAGCACCCGCGCCCGCTCGTCCGCCCCTTGCTCCGCCACCGCGTCCAGGTGCACCAGGTCCCTCACGCCGGCTGCGACGTCCGCCTCCACGCGCGCTCCTTGCGCCGCGAGTTCTCCAGGCGGCGTCGGTGCGCGCCCAGCAGGTCGCTGCGGGTGATGATGCCCACCACGCGCCCCGGAGTCTCGCGCGGCACCACGGGCAGGCGGCCCACGCCCTCCTCGACCATCAGGTCGGCCGCCTCGCGCAGTGAGCTGTCCTCATAGGCCACCGCCGGGGGCCGTCCCACCAGGTCCCGGACGCGCCGGCCCGCGGCCTCCCGCCCGTCCAGCAGGTCCCTGCGGGTGACGACGCCCACCAGCGTGTCGCCATCCACCACGGGGAAGCCCTGGTGGCGCGTGCCCTCGCCGCCCGCCGCCAGCCAGCCACGCACCTCCTCGAGGGACCGCCCCGCCTCCAGCGTCACCACCGGCCTGAGCCCGACCTCGCGCACCAGCGTCTGTCCCAGCGCGTCCACGCCATACTCGGTGAGCACCCGGCCTCCGCGCCGCGCCAGCTTCTCCGTCATGATGGAGTGGCGCATCATCAGCGAGGACACGAGGTAGGCCGCCGCGCAGCCGCCCAGCAGGGGCAGCAGGCCCATGGGCTGACGCGTCGTCTCGAACGCGAAGACCACCGACGCGAGCAGCGCCCTCGACGCGCCCGCGAAGATGGCCGCCATGCCCACCAGCGCCGCGACGCGGATGTCCACGCCCAGGCCGGGCGCCAGGTGCGTCGCCAGCAGCCCCAGCCCCGACCCCAGCCCTCCGCCGAGCGTGAACAACGGCGCCAGCGTCCCGCCCGAGGTGCCGCTGCCCAGCGCCACGGACCACGACACGAACTTCAGCGCGCAGAACGCGAGCATGGCCATGCCCACGAAGCGGCCGGAAAGGATGTCCTCGATGTTGGTGTAGCCCACGCCCAGCGTGCGCGGGGACACGAGCCCCACCACGCCCACGGCGACCGCTCCGAGCGCCGGCCACCACATCCAGTGCAGCGGCAGCTTCTCGAACGCGTCCTCGATGGCATACACCGCCCGGGTCGCCAGCATGGACGCCACGCCCACCACGGCGCCCAGCATCACGTAGAAGGCCAGCGCGGAGCCGCTCGGATACGCCAGGTCCGGGATGACGAACGCGGGCGCGCTGCCCTCGAACGCCAGCCGCACGCCGGTGGCCGTCGCGGTGGCCAGCGCCACGGGGATGACCGAGCGCGGGCGATACTCGAACAGCAGCAGCTCCACCGCGAGCAGCACCGCGGACACGGGGGCGCCGAAGGTGGCCGCCATGCCCGCCGCCGCGCCCGCCGCCAGCAGCGCCTTGCGCTCGTCGGCCGTGACGTGCAGCACCTGGCCGAGCAGCGAGCCCAGCGCCCCGCCCGTGGCGATGATGGGCCCCTCCGCCCCGAAGGGGCCGCCCGTGCCGATGGCCACCGCCGCCGACAAGGGCTTGAGGAACGTCATGCGGGGCGGGATGCGGCTCTGGTTGTAGAGCACCTGCTCCATGGCCTCGGGGATGCCGTGTCCCCGGATGGCCCGCGAGCCATAGCGCGCCATCAGCCCCACGATGAGCGCACCCACCACGGGCACGGCGATGACCCACGGCCCCAGCGTGTTGTCCGCGGGCGACACGGCCGCGGTGGACAGCCGACCGAAGAAGGCCAGGTTCGTGAAGAAGTGGATGAGCAGGCCCAGGCCCTTCGCCACCAGGCCCGCCGCCAGCGCCAGCAGCACCGCGAGCCCGCTGATGAAGACCACCCGCTTGTCCACGGGTTCGGCGCTCGTGGGCGCCCGCATGCCCGCGAGCGTGGGGCCCATCGACGGGGCCACCGGCAACTGAGCCCTCGCCACCTCCCCCAGTCCCGACTCGACCCGCGTTCCCTCAGGCCGCTCCATGACGCTTCCCCCTGGCCGACCGGGCCACCTTCGCTCGCGCGCGCGTGCGCGACGGCGCGGGCTCGTCCTCGAAGAACAGCGGCGCCTCGTTCCCGTCGAGCCCCAGCTGCGTCACCAGCGTCCCGAGCCCCCGCGCGAGCCCCTCGCGGACCTCCGGCTCCAGCTTCCGCAACCCGTCGATGAGGCGCGTCTGCGCCATGGCGGGAGCCTCGCGCAGCAGCGCGCGCCCCGCCGGGGACAGCGCGACCTCCACCCGGCGACCGTCCTCCGGCGACGGGCGGCGGGTGACCAGCTCCCGCTCCTGCAGCCGCGCCACCACCACCGACACGCTGCTCTGGTGGGTGAGCGTCCGCTCCGCCAGGGCGTTGATGGAGCACGGCCCCGCCTCCGCCAGCTGCTGCAACACGAAGAGCTGCGCGCCGCTGATGCCCACCAGCCGCTCCGACGCCCGAGCGGACACGCGCAGCAACCGGACGACCCGACGGATTCCATCCATGACCTCGCGCACGTCGTCCGTCTCCGACGGGGCGGTCCGTCGATTTATATGGGAGCCCATTGATTTCGACTGAAACTACGTGCCCGCCGGGAAGCGCGCAACGTGAAACACCGCGAGGTGACTCCGGGCGGACACCCTCCCGCTCGCCCGGCGGCTCGCCTCGGTCTGATACATGCGAGCGTGTCAACCTCCACCCATCTTCCGCGCCCCCCTCGGGAGCCGCCATCATCCGGGGCCTCACGCCGACCGCGCGGTGGACCGTCGACAGTCGCGCGGCCGGGTCGCCACGCCCCGTGTCATCACGAATCAGACACGGGCCACACCCCAGGAGCCCCTGCTTGTCACAACCCAGACACCCCGGCACGCGAGGTCGCGGCAGGTTCACCCTGCCGTGCGTCCTCGCGGCGCTGCTGTCTCCCGCGCTCGCCTCCGCCGACGACTCACCGGGCGTGCGCACCAACACCGCGCGCCTGCTGGGCACCGACGCGGCGGAGGTCATCGACGCGCCCGTGCTCGGCCTCCAGCGCGCGGCGCTGCCCTTGTTCGCGGGGCTGGTGGTGGACACGTCGCTGTACGCGGACGCGCTCCTCGCGCCCAACCTCGGGCTGCGCTGGGCCAAGGCCCTCGGGCCACACCGCATCGTGCTCGGCGCGCGCTACACGCACTTCGTCGGCGCGTCCGTGTATTCGGACATCGTGGAGTCGGAGGAGCCCTCCATCACGCGCTTCGAGCCGGAGCTGAGCGGCCCCTCGTTCTACGGAGTCTACGGCCTGTCGCTCGGGCGGTTCCTGCTCCAGGCGGAGGCCCGCTACGCGCATTACACGTCGGACTACCTGTCCTTCACGGCGGGGGCCGCCCTCCGCTTCGCGGGGAACTGGTCCTTCGTCGGCGAGGCGGGCGTGCGCGTCGAGGGGGGGACGGCCGCGCGCTTCGGCGCGGGCATCCGCTACGGCGGCGAGCACCTCGGCCTCGGCGTGGGCGCCACGTACGTGGACCTGAGCGACCCGGCCGTCCCTGGCGAGAAGCTCGCCGTCCTCCCTGTCCTCGACCTCTCCTGGACCTTCCGATGAAGACCCGAGTTCTGTTCGTCACCTGCTGTCTGTTCCTGCTGGCGTCCTGCTCGGCGGAGATCTCCATCGAGACCGAGCCCTTCGACCTGAGGGTGCCCGCCACCTCGCTGCTCCAGCCCGTCTACGCGGAGGTGGCCCTCGACCTGCCGCAGGAGTCGGTGAACACGCAGGACCTGGACATCGTGGTGGAGCAGGTGGCCGCCACGCTCACCGTCGTGAACCCGTCCTCGTCGCTGACGCTGCGCACCTCCATGCGGCTGTCCTTCACGGGGCAAGCCACGCCGGACGACCCGGTCTTCTACACCGACCTGAACCTGCCCGCGTACTACGCGCAGGCGGCCGAGATTCTCCCCGCCCGGGACTTCGCGCCCACCACGAGCACGCCGCTGCGCCTCGACTCGCCCGCGCTGAAGCAGGCCGTGGGTCGCCGCCGTGTCTGGTTCATCGTCAGCAACACGGCGATGCGCGGAGGGCTGACGCCGCCCCAGCTCCCGGTGGAGCTCCGCCTCGAGGACATCGTCTTCCAGGCGCTCCTCACCAAGCCCTTCCCGGGGCTGGGCGGCGCGCTGGAGAACGGCGGGCTGTAGCTGGCTTCCCCTCGGGCGGCGGGGCTCACCCCTCGCCGTCCGCGTCCTCGTCCGCGCCGTCCGTCGTCGCCGCGGGCGCGCGGCCCAGCAGCCGGTCGATGTCCGCGCGGGCCGTGTCCGCCTCGGGGCCGGTCAGCCGGCCCACGGAGGCGAGCTGGTCGACAATCCAGTGCGCGCGCTTCCACAGCGCCCGTGAACCCGAGGACGGCGAGCGCTTGCGAGGCGCGGGCAGCATCGCGGCGAGGATGGCGCCCTGCGCGGGGGTGAGCTGGGAGGCGGACATGCCGAAGTGCTCGCGTGCTCCCGCCTCGATGCCATACACACCGCTCCCCCACTCCACGACGTTGAGGTACAGCGCGAGGATGCGCTTCTTGGTGAGCGCCTCCTCCAACCGGTGGGCGAGCACCAGCTCCTTGGCCTTGCGCAGCAGGCTGCGGTCCGTGGACAGCCACAGGTTCTTCGCCAGCTGCTGGGTGATGGTGGAGGCGCCACGGCCCAGCTTCCCCTTCTCCCAGGCCTCAGCCACCGCCTTGCGCACCTCGTCCGTGTCCACGCCCTCGTGGAGGTAGAAGCCCGCGTCCTCCGACACCAGCACCGCCGCCACCGCGTGCCGGGAGATGGCGTTGAGCGAGACCCAGTGCTGGCGCCGTCGCGCCTTCCTCCCCGCCTCGCGGGCCTCCTCCGCGCGCTGGTCCATCAACGCCGTCGACTTCGGGTTCTCCTTCGCCAGCACCTCGGCTTCCGGAAGGCGGACGTACTCGACGATGCAGAGTCCGAGCGCCACCACCCCCAGCGCGAGCACGGCCCGGCGCCGCCAGCGCGGACGACGCGCGGGGACGCGTGCCGGCTCCACGACGCCAGGCAGCGCCTCCGGGGGACTCACGCCCGCCGCGTCAGCGGGCTTCGGCTCCGAGGGTGACGACTGCGCATCCGGGGTCGACATCCCGGCGGTGCATAGCGCCTCCGGCTCCCGCCGTCACGTCCCCGGCGGGGCCACCGCTCACCGTCCGGACCCGCGAGGCGCGGCCCCCCACCGCTCGTCCACGGAGGCGAACCCGGCCACCAGCTCACCGGCCAGGTAGCCTCGGTGGCGTTTGTCGCGGCGGCGAATCCAGTCGTTGAGCACACGGCCGCGCGCGTCCGTCCGAGCGTCCGGTCGGGCGAGGTTGAGGCGGCCGCGCTTCACCCCGCCTCCGGCGCGGTGGACGAAGGTCACCGTGCCATCCGCGCCCACCCGCTCGACGATGCCGATGTGCGTGAGCCCGTCGTTGCGGCGCCCGTCCTTGTTCCGGTCCACCGTCTCCCGGAAGAACACCAGGTCCCCTGGCGTCGGCGCCGACCGGAGCGAGCCCAGCGCATCCGCCTTCCGGTAGATGGCCTTCACGCCGTTCTCTCCCGGCAGCGTGCGCTCCGGCATCAGGCTCAGCCCGGGCGCGCGGTACGCCAGCTGCGTCAACCCCGAGCAGTCGTCGTTCACGGACGTGCTCACCTTCGCGAGCGAGCCCAGCCCGACCCAGGCCTTCGCGCGCCACACGGCCCGCTGCGCCGCCGACGCGGTGGACCGCTTCGGCGTGCTCCGCTTCGCGGCGTCCGCCATGCCACCCCACAGCAGCAGCCCCACCACCACGCCCCACCACGCTCCCCGCCCCATGCCGGAAGGCGAGAGCAACCGGCATGCCTCCCCGGCGGCGCGCATGACGTCCCGCCGTGGACACTCCCCGAGGGGCGCCGCGCCCTCATGCTGGGCAATCCATTTCCCACCGAGGTGGCCCCCGTCGTCCCATGAGAGACCCGAGTACCCATTCGCTGCCCAGCTCACGGCACGAACGGACGCGGAGCTCGGGAGGCGCTATCGAGCGACTCCGCACCGCATGAAGCCGATGGCGACGGCCCATGAGCCGAGCCCAGCCAGGGCGCGCCTTGTTGTCGTTACGCGTCCTCGGCCATGCCCTCGAGCTGGTCCTCCGCGATCTCGCGGTAGAGGGGCACGACTTCGACGGCGAGGACGGCTCGCATTTCCTTGCGGGCGCTGTCGATGTTCCCGGCCTTCCTGTACCTGGGCTTGCTCACGTCCCGGCGTGGGGTGGCGACAGCGCCTCCGTGCGCGACACCCGGGGCTCCACGGGCAGCTCCAGCACGAACGTGGCCCCCACGGAGTCCCCGTCCTCGACGTGGATCGCCCCGCCATGGGCCTCCACGATGCGCCGGACCAGGTACAAGCCCAGCCCCAGTCCACCGTACTCGTGGACGGACACGGCGCGCTCGAACGGAGCGAAGATGCGGTCCATCGCCTCCGGAGGGATGCCGATGCCCCGGTCCCTCACGCTCAGCCGGGCGCGGGTCCCCACCTGGCTCAGCGACACGTCCACCTCCGAGCCCGCGCCGAACTTGAGGGCGTTCGCCAGCAGGTTGGACAGCGCCTGGTCCACGCGCCCCACGTCCAGCCAGCCGATGATGGGCCGCGTCGACGTCGACAGCTCCAGCTGAGTGCCGACACGCGCCGCCTCCGGCAGATGCCGGGCGACGACGCCCCGCACGAGCGAGACCATGTCCACCCGCTCGCGGCGCAGCTCCAGCTCTCCGGACTTGAAGACGCCGACGTCCAGCACGTTCTCCACCAGGCGCGTCAGCCGCCGCACCTGCCGGAGGATGGCGTCCATGTTCCCGTCACGCTCGACGTCCCGTGAGCGGGCCAACATCGCCTGGATGCGCAGGGTGAGGGTGGCCAGCGGGGTGCGCAGCTCGTGCGCCGCCACGGCGATGAAGTCCTCGCGCACCGCCACCGCCGCGCGCGCCTCGTCCAGGAGCTCCGCGTTCTCCAGCGCCATCGAGCAGCGCCTCGACAGGTCCTCCGCCAGGACCTCGTCTGGGAGCCCCGCGACCCGCCCCTCCTCGGACATCGTCAACGCCAGCGCGCCCACCACCCGTCCGCGCATCCGCATCGGCGCGAGCACCCCGGAGCCCGCGGACCCACGCCAGACCCTCGTGCCCTCCGGCACCGGCGGAAAGTGTCCGCGCAGGCCCCGCTCACTCGACGGGCCCCAACCCGACGCGGCCACGCGCTCCAGCACGCCATCCCTCCGCGTGAGCCAGATGGCGGCGCCCGACGCGAACTCCGGCACGAGCAGCTCCGTCACGTGGGGGAGCGTGACGCTCCAGTCCGGACTCTCGGCGAGCACCTCGCCCGCGCGGGCCAGCACCCGCTGCGCCGCCTCCGCGCGCCGCCGCTCCGCCACCACCGCGGACACCGTCAGCGCCGACAGGCCGAGCACCGCCATGAACACCTGCATGGACAACACCCGCTCCGCCTCCGGCACCTGCAACACACCGAAGGGCCCATGCCCCAGCCGGGTGAACTCCACCGCCATCGCGCTCATCACCGCCGACGCGCTCGTCGCGCCGCGTCCACCCAGCCTCAAGGCCGCGACGAGGACCAACGGGAAGGCCGCGTAGGGCAGCGTGGTGGTGAGGGCCGCGGAGCCCGGCCCATCGTCGGTGCGGAAGATGACGAAGCCCACGAGCGCCACCAGCACCAGGAGCCCCCACAGCTCCAGCGACCTCCGGGGCCTCGGGGACCGTCCCTCCACCGGCCACCACGTCAGCACCAGCGGCGCCACCAGCAACGTGCCCAGCACGTCGCTCAGCCACCACACCTCCCACTCGTGCGCGAACGAGGGCGTGGAGTCCAGCCACACCTTCGCGGCGAGCGCCCCCAGCGTGGCGCTCGGCAGCGCGGCCACCAACGCCCCGAACACGAGCAGCCCCAGGACGTCCCGCACACGATGGAAGCGCATCGAGGACCCCAGCCAACGCCGCATCAGGGTCGCGCCCAGCAGCGTGCGCAGCGCGTTGCCCACCGACCAGACCGTCGCCACCTCCCAGGGGAACCCCTGCGACCCCACGGAGACCAGGTCCGTGAGGAACACCGCCAACAGCAGCGCGGGCCACATCCGCGTGGGCGAGCGCAGGAAGAAGGCCAGGGTCAGCCCCGCCGGCAGCCAGAGGATGGCGCTGCTCAGCGGCGGGAACACGAAGTGCGAGCTGACGACCTTCAGCACCTCGAAGGCCACCGCCAGCAGCACCGCGCGCTCCCAGCCGGCCCGCCTCAACGAGAGTGGCATCCAGACCCCCATTCGCAAGGTAAACAACCCGGACGCCCCCTGGACGCCGCGAGGCGGCCGGACCCGCGAGCGCACGCCGGCGCGCCGCGCCCCATGAAGGGAGCCGGGCGGACCGGAGGCTCCGCCGGTAGAGTGGTCTCGCCGTGGCGCCCTTCGCCTACTACGACCAGCTCCCCGCCGAGCAGCAGCGCGTCTACCGGATGAGCGACACCCTGCCCGTCCCCCACCTGAGGCAGCCCGCCCTGCCGCGCTTCTACGTGGGCGCGCTCCGGGAGGCCCTGCTGTCGGGCGAGCGCCCCGCGCTGGAGCGGGCCACCACGCGGCTGGCGGACGCGCTGTGCGCCCAGCTCGGCGTCAGCGCGCCCCGGGTGGAGGTGCTCGGGGTCCGCCCCACCGACGCGGCCGAGAGCGAGCTGCACGGCCTCTACCGATGGGAGCCCGGCCAGCGCCCGCGCATCCAGGTGTGGATGCGCACCGCGAAGCGCGCCCGGGTCGTGGCCTTCCGCACGTACCTGCGGACCTTCCTCCACGAGCTGTGTCACCACCTGGACTTCCGGCTGCTGGAGCTGACGTGTTCGTTCCACACGGAGGGCTTCTTCCGACGCGAGTCGGGGCTCCTCGCCCAGCTGTTGTCCCCGGCCCCCCCGGAGGAGGGGCCCTCCCCCTCGTGGCAAGGGTGTGGCGGCGGACACCCCACCCGGGAGAAGACGGGTTTCTTGCATCCTGGACACAGAAGTGGGAGCGCCCGGCGGAGACGGGGCTAGATTCCGCCTCCCTATGGCGCACACGACCGAAGACAAGAACTTCCGGCTCCCCCCCACCGTTCGCCCCAGCCGCTACGCGGCGACGCTGACCCTGGACCTGGACGCGAAGTCCTTCTCCGGGCAGCAGACCGTCGACGTGGAGGTGACCGAGCCCACGCGGGAGATCGTCCTCCACGCCATCGCGCTCACGCTCGGCGAGGTGACGTTCCGCGCGGGCGGCGACACGCGCAAGCCGGCCTCCATCCAGCCCGTCGCCGTGAGCGAGACGGTGGTGCTGCGCTTCGACGCGCCGCTGCCGGTGGGCAAGGCCGCCCTGGACGTGGCGTGGAGGGGCGCCTTCACGGAGGGCCTGCGCGGCCTGTACCTGGCCGGCAAGGTGGCCGCCACCCAGTTCGAGGCCGCCGACGCGCGCCGCGTCTTCCCGTCCTTCGACGAGCCGTCCTTCAAGGCGAAGTGGTCGCTGTCCGTGCGCGTGCCCCAGGGGCTCACCGTGCTGGGCAACGGCCCGGTGGTGAAGGAGGAGCAGGACGGCGCCCACGTGAAGGTGACGTTCCAGGAGACGGAGGTGCTCAGCAGCTACCTCATCGCCCTGGTGGTGGGCCCGCTGGTGGGCACGCCCGCCGAGCGCGTGGGCGACATCCCCGTGCGCACCTGGGCCCTGCCGGAGAAGGCGCACCTGACGCGCTTCGGCCAGGACGTGGCGCTGGCGGTGCTGCCCCGGCTGCAGGACTACTTCGGCCTGCCGTATGCCTTCACCAAGGTGGACCAGGTGGGCATCCCGGACTTCGAGGCGGGCGCCATGGAGAACGCGGGCCTCATCACCTACCGCGAGGTGGCGCTGCTGTTGGACCCGGCCACCGCGCCGCTGTCCGTGCAGAAGCGCGTGGCGGAGGTGGTGACGCACGAGCTGGCGCACCAGTGGTTCGGCAACTGGGTCACCATGGTGTGGTGGGACGACCTGTGGCTCAACGAGGCCTTCGCCACGTGGATGGCGTTCAAGATCGTCGACCAGTGGAGGCCCGAGTGGCGCATGTGGCTGGACTTCGACTCGCACCGCGCCAGCGCGCTGCACCTGGACGCGCTCAAGTCCACGCACCCCATCCACGGCGCGGTCCACAACGCGGGCGAGGCCGGGGAGAGCTTCGACGCGATTACGTACGAGAAGGGCGGCGCGGTGCTGCGGATGATCGAGGGCTTCCTCGGCGAGGGGCCGTTCCGCGAGGGCATCCGCCTGTACATGCGCAAGCACGCGCGCGCCAACGCGGTGAAGGAGGACCTGTGGAACGCGCTGGGTGAGGCGGCGAAGCAGCCGGTGGAGGAGCTGGCCACCGCGTGGGTGGGCCAGAGCGGCTTCCCGCTGGTGAGCGCGAAGGTGGACGGGCGCGAGCTGTCGCTGTCGCAGCAGCGCTTCTATTCGGAGCCGGGCGTGGGGAGCGCGGAGAAGTGGCCGGTGCCCATGGTGCTGCGCTACGAGGACGCCTCGGGCGTGCACGAGCAGCGGGTGCTGCTGCGCGAACCCAAGGCCACGGTGAAGCTGGAGGGCTCCGGCGAGGTGAAGTGGCTGTGCGCCAACGCGGGCTCCACGGGCTTCTACCGCGTGGCGTACGACACGCCCGCGCTCCAGAAGCTGGCGGCGAACCTCCAGGCGCTGGCGCCCTCCGAGCGCATCTCCCTGCTGGCGGACCAGTGGGCGCTGGTGCGCGCCGGCAAGGCGTCCGTGGCGGACCTGCTCGACCTGGCGGCGCGCTTCGGGGACGAGGAGGACGACTCCGTCCTGGACGAGCTGGTGGGCCGGCTGGGCTACGTGGAGGGCCGGCTGGTGGAGGGCGAGGACCAGGCGCGGCTGCGCGCGTGGGTGGAGAAGCTGCTGGGCCCCGGCCTGAAGAAGCTGGGCTGGCAGGCGGCGGCGGGCGAGACGGACCGCGTGAAGCTGCGGCGCGCCGCGCTGGTGCGGGCGGTGGGCGGGCTGGCGCGAAGCCGGGAGGCATTGGCCGAGGCGAAGCCGCGCGTGGCGCGCATGCTCCAGGGCGAGCGCGACGCGCTGGAGCCCAACCTGCTGGACGCGGCGGTGGGCATGGTGGCGCGCGCGGGCGACGCGGCCCTCTTCGACACCATCCTGCAGAAGGTCCCCCGGGAGCCGGACCCGGCCACGCAGCGCCGGTACCTGATGGCGCTGACGGCCTTCGAGGAGCCGGCCCTGGCCCAGCGCGCGCAAGGGCTCTTGTTCTCGGACACGGTGAAGACGCAGGACGTGGCCAGCTTCGTGTCGGGCCTGATGGCCAACCGCACCGGCCGGGACGCGTGGTGGGCGCGGATGCGCGAGCAGTGGAAGGACGTGGTGGCGCGCACCGGCGGCGCGCCCATGCTGCTGCGCCGCATCGTGGAGGCGATGGGGCTATTGCGCACCCGCGAGCAGCTGGACCAGATGAAGGCGCTGCTCCAGGGGCACCCCATCCCGGAGGCCCAGCAAGCCACCGCGCAGACGTTGGAGCGGCTGGCGCAGGACGTCGCCCTGCGCGAGCGCTGTGGCCCCGAGGTCTCCGCCTGGCTGAAGAAGCAGCCGTGACGTCGGCGTTTCCCAGAGGCTCTTGATGAAGACCACCCTGACGCCCACCAGCCTCCTGGGCGCGCGCGAGGCCCTCCGGCGCGCCAACACGGACTTCGCCCGCGTCTATCCGGGCGAGTCGCCCCGCCGTCAGCCGGTGCACGTGGTGTACGGCGGCGCGCACCTGTTCCGCGCGGAGTCGGCGCGGAAGCTGGGGAACCTGGCGCTCGCGGCGCTGAGGGACTACGCCCCGGACGCGGCCGAGCTGGCCCACGGCCTGGGGTTGCCCCAGCGGGGCCGCTTCGCCCAGCGCGTCTACGAGCGCGTGCTGGACAAGCTGACGCGGGAGCCCGTCGAGGACTACCGCATCGACTTCGAGGACGGGTACGGCCACCGCCCGGACGCGGAGGAGGACGCGCACGCGGTGGCCGCCGCGAAGGAGATGGCGCGGGGCCTGGCCCTGGGCACGCTGCCGCCCTTCGTGGGCATCCGCGTGAAGTCCTTCACGGAGGAGTTGTTCGAGCGCGCCTCGCGCACGTTGGACCTGTTCGTCACCACGCTGCTCGAGCACAGCGAGGGGCGGCTGCCACCGTCCTTCGTGGTCACCCTGCCCAAGGTGACGCTGCCCGAGCAGGTGGCGGCGCTCGCGCGCATCCTCGAGGTCCTCGAGTCGGCGCATGGCCTGACGCGAGGGGTGCTGGAGCTGGAGTTGATGGTGGAGACGCCCCAGGCGCTCTTCGACCGCGAGGGCCGGCTGCACCTGCCCGCGCTGGTGGCCGCCGGAGCGGGGCGCTGCGCCAGCGTGCACCTGGGCCTGTATGACTACACCGCCGCGCTCAGCGTGAGCGCCCACGCGCAGAGCATGCTGCACCCCGCCTGTGACTTCCTGCGCGACCTGGTGCAGGTCTCGCTCGCGGGCACGGGCATCCTGCTCTCCGACGGCGCGACGAACGTGATGCCGGTGCCGCCACACCGCAAGCAGGGTGACACGCCGCTGCTGCCCACGCAGCTTCGGGAGAACAGCGAGGCGGTGCAGCGGGTGTGGCAGCAGACCTATCGCCACATCCGGCACTCGCTGGAGCGCGGCTGGTATCAGGGCTGGGACCTGCACCCGGCGCAGTTCCCGGTGCGCTACGCGGCCGTGTATGCGTTCTTCCTGGAGGGGCTCGACGCGGCGACGCGACGGCTCAAGGCGTTCATGGAGAAGGCGGCGCAGGCCACGCTGGTGGGCGACGTGTTCGACGACGCCGCCACGGGCCAGGGGCTGCTCAACTTCTTCCTTCGCGGCCTGGGCTGCGGCGCGCTCCAGCAGGACGAGGTGCTCGCCGCCGGCCTCACGCTGGAGGAGCTGCGCGGCCGTTCGTTCCGGGCCATCCTCGAGTCACGCCGAGCCCGCCCCTCCGGGGCGTGAGGGCGCGCCGCGCCGCGAGGCAGTCACCAACTGGCCCGGTATGTCGCTCGCGCCGGGGGGCCGAGCCACGCGCCGGGCCGAGCATCAGCCCGCGGCCGGCCCCGGCGTATCACTCGTGTCCGGTGTCTCCGGGCGCTCCCGGGTCGCGCGGGCCGCGCGGAACAGGGCGACGTCGATAGCCACCGCGCCCGCGAGGAAGAGCAGCGGACCCATCCGCAATGACAGCCCGAGCAATCCCCACAGCGTGACGACCCCCGCGAGCACCGGCAGCAGCACCACGGGCGCCGCCGCGCGGGCGCGCGGCACCGAGACCAGCAACGCCATGGACAACAGGCACACGACCACGAGCGGCGCGCCAGCGCGGGCGCGGCCCGGCAACGAGTAGGCCGAGTACCGGGTGCTCATCCCCGGCTGCCAGCCATAATCCCACTGCTCGTACTCGACGCCCGTGCGCCGCCCTCGCGGGTCCACCTCGACGATCTGCTTGCGGTCGTAGCCGTAGCTCCCCAGCGACGTGAAGCCCTGGAGCCCCGAGCCCCACGTGAACAGCAGCGACAGCGCGCAGACAGCCGCCGCCGGCAGCACCCACCGCTTCAGGCTCGCGGCCCCGGGCGGGACACGCAGCTCCGGGTCCGCCGCGGACGAGGCCTCGAACACACGCCACTGGACGTAGCCCAACACGACGGCGGCGACGACCCACAGGAGCGGCACGAGCCCGAAGCCCAACGACAGGAACGCGAAGGTGATGGCCAGCGCGGTGAACACCGGCAGGAACGCGGGGTGCTCGGCCATGTTGGCGAGCCGGGCCAGGGGCTCCGGCACGGGCCGCCCCGCGGCACGCCACTCCCTCGCGCCGAGCAGCACGCTGCCGGCGACCATCACCACCGACCAGGGCAGGCCGATGCCTCCGCTGATGATGGGCAACCCGGGCAGGAGCACGGCGGCGGCGACCAGCCCGGACCCCAGCAGCGGCAACGAGCCCCCCGGCAGCTTCGCGCGCAGGCGCGGGTCCTCCAACACGTTCTGCACCGCGCGCCCGGCGGCCTCCGCGCCACGACGCGCGCTCTCGGCCATCTCATCCACGCTCGGGAGGGTGGACGACACGTCGCGACCACAGCGCGGACAGACAGGGGCGCTCGCCTCGGGGAGCGGCTGACCACAATGAGGACACGACATGGGAGTCCCTCCGGATGCCATGGGAGGACAGCCTAGCGCCTCCAGACATGGGCACCACGGCCGACTCGCGCCAGACACGCTGGCAACGGACGCACGCTCGGCGCGCGAGGGCACGGCCCGGGGCCAGGGCACACGGGAATGCGGCGCGAGCGCGCACCGCGTGACACCTCCCCTGGCGCCACGTCATCCATGGGCGTCGACCCACCGCGGGTCCCCCTCGGAAGACCGCCCTACCAGAGCATGTCCTGGTCCTCGCTGACGCCAGGGACCTGGGACAGCTGGAGCGTCCTGCTCCCCACCTTCACGGTGCCCTCGAAGAAGCCCACCGGCTGGGCGAAGTGGCTGACGATGAGGCGCAGGTTGCGCTCCTCGCGGTGCACGTGGATGGGCTGGAAGCGCAGGTCCACCGCGCCGTCCACCGTCGTCATCCGCCAGGGGGCCAGCAGGTCCTTCGCGTCGTACTCGAAGCGGGCGCGGGCCAGCGGATAGAGCCGGTCGCCCAGCCACAGCGCGTTCTCGTTGGCCTCCGCGTTGCTCTCGTTGAAGCCCTCCACCAGGTTGAGGCCCACGGGCGTCCCGTCCGCCAGCCGCCCCGCCGCGAAGGCCCAGCGCCACGCGGTGTGTCGCGCCAGATAGCCCTGCGTGTAGTCGATTCCACCCACGCCCCCGTCCAGCCGGAAGCGCTTGCCCCCCGCCTCCAGACTTCCGAAGGACAACAGGCCGTTGCGCTTCATCGTCACGTTGACCAGCCCGTCGCCCTCCACGGGCGCGATGACCGTCAGCGCCGGAGGGCCGCCGGCCACGAGCAGCTCGCCGGCCCACTGGAAGGTGTTGAGGCTGCCGGTGCGCACGCGACTGACGTCCACCTCCACCTGGTAGCGCTCGTCCTCCTCGCCCCGACGGATGGCCAGCTTCCCCCCCAGCGTCCGGAAGGACGCGCTGAGCCCCGCGCCGGGCCTGTCCCCCAGCGCCACCATGGGGCCCGGAGCGCCGAGGAAGCTCACGTCGCACAACGGCCTGCGCTCCTTCAGGTCGATGGCCACCGCGAAGGCGCTGGCGGAGTAGCCCAGGTCCACCACGGCGAAGAGGGCGGCCACCTCCGGCGTCGCGGCGAAGGTGTAGTGCCACCGCTTGCGCTTGAGCAGGCGGGTGGCGCGCGCCGGGGCCCAGCGGCCCATCAACTTGGGGAGGTCCACCTCTGGCAGCTCACCCTGGTACGTGCCGAAGCGGGGCTCGCCCTGGGTGGTGGCCACGGAGGTGGGCGCGGCGGGCAGGAGGGCATCTCTCTCGGGCGTCATTCCCGCCCATTGGAAGCCAACCCACGCCGGATGTCATGCGCCGTCGCGAGCGAGGTGTCTGGAGGCGGACCCTGCCCCCCGGACACCTACGCGCGACCGAAGACGATGCGCTCCTGGGACAACAGGCCCGTGGTGATGCGCAGGGACACCCACGCCACCACGACGCTGGAAGCCGCCGCGATGAGGAACGGCACCGGCCCCAAAGCCTCGCCGCGCATCACCTCGCCCGCCAGCAGCTCCTGCCCCAGCACCGGCACCGCGAACATCCACGTCTTCGTCTGCACCGGCGACAGCGCCAGCACCATGCCCGGCAACATGGGCACCACCATCAACAGGGACAGGTAGGTCTGCGCCTCCTTGAACGAGCGCGCATAGGTGGACACCCACATCTGCACGGCGGAGGCGGCCAGCGTCAGCGGCAGCACCGCGAGCGCCATGTTCAGCGCGGCGGGGGCGTCGAAGCGCGCCTTGACGCCCAGGTCCTCCAGGGGCACGCGCTTGACCACGAGCAGGTAGGCCACGAGCGTCACCAGCACCGCGCCCGCGGCCATGGCGACGGTGGCCAGCCACTTGCCCGCCACCACCGCGCCGCGCGGCGTGGGGTTGAGCAGCAGCGGCTCCAGCGAGCCGCGCTCGCGCTCGCCCGCCATGGTGTCGCTCGCCAGCTGCATGCCGCCCGCGAACGCCGCCAGCACCAGGAAGAGGGGCACCATGTTCAAGAAGCCCGCCGCGGTGCGCTCCGGCGTGGACAGGTCCTCCTCGTCCACGCGCAGGGCCACGGCCAGGTCCGGCGCCACGCCGCGCGCGGCCAGCCGCTGGTTGCCCACCGTCTGCGAGTACGCGTCCAGCAAGCGCTTGAGCCGCGTCACCGTGTGGCGCGCGGACTGACGGGAGCTGTCCACCACCATCCGCACGTCCGCGGTGCGCCCGGTGGAGAAGTCCTTCCCATAATCCTCGGGGACGATGAGCACCGCGTCGAGCGAGCCCGCGCGGATGCGCTCCTCGTAGTCCTCCGGCACCTGCTTCAGCGTCGCGCCGTGGCGCTCCAGGAAGGCCATGAGGCTGGGGGCATGCTCGCGCCCCACCACGGGCAGCTCCAGCGGCCGGTCCTGCCGGTACCAGGACGCCAGCAGGTTGAACATGACCAGGAAGATGAGCGGGCCCACCACGGGCCACAGCATGGAGGTGAGCATCGAGCGCCGGTCGCGCACGTGGTCCCTCAGCTCCTTGCGGAAGACGGTGCCAACCAGTCGCCTCATTGCATCAACCCCTGCTCGCTGCCGATGGTCGCGACGAAGGCCTCTTCCAGGCTGTCCTTGCCGGTGGTCGCGCGCAGCGCGTCCGGGGTGCCGTCCGCCACCACCCGGCCATGCGCCACCACGACGATGCGCTCGCACAGCGCGGCCACCTCCTGCATGACGTGGCTGGAGAAGACGACGCAGCACCCCGCGTCCTTCAGCCGCCGCAGCAGCGTGCGCACCGCGCGCGTGCTCATCACGTCCAGGCCGTTGGTGGGCTCGTCCAGCAGCACGTTGCGCGGCCCGTGCACCAGCGCCCGCGCCAGCGCCACCTTCACCCGCTCGCCCTGGCTGAAGCCCTCCGCGCGCCGGTCGGCGATCTCCTTCATGTCCAGCAGGTCCACCAGCTCGTCCACGCGCTTGTCGAGCACCGCGCCGGACAGGCCATGCAGCTCGCCGTAGTACCGCGCGTGCTCGCGCGCGGTGAGGCGCGGGTAGAGCCCCCGCGCGTCCGGCAGCACGCCCAGCGCGCGGCGCGCGTCCTGCGGGCGCGTCACCACGTCCACGTCGTCCACCGTCGCGGTGCCTCCGTCCGGGCGCACCAGCGTGTAGAGCATGCGCATCGTCGTCGTCTTGCCCGCGCCGTTGGGCCCGAGCAGGCCGGTGATGCACCCGTCCTCCGCGGTGAAGGACACGTCCTCCACCGCCGTCACCTTCCCGAAGCGCTTGTGCAGGTTCGTCGCGCGAATCATCAGGGCACCGGGCCAGCGAAGGAGGTGAAGAAGGGAGGCCGGGAGAGGCTCGCGCCGCAGGTGGGCTTCAGCCCCTCCACGCCGCCCTGGTCCAACAGCGCCCCCATCAGCGAGCGGGCGCACTCGGCGCCCAGCGTGTTGTGCCCCACGCCCGGCACCACCACGTGCAGGCCGTTCTTCAACGTGCGCTTCGCCTCCTCGGCCCAGGACGGCGGCGTCACCGGGTCCAGCTCGCCCGACAACAGCAGCGTGGGCACGTCCGACGTCACCGGCTCGCGGTAGCCCGCCGGCAGCGTCGCGCGCGGCCAGCCCTCGCACGCGGCCAGCACCTCCAGCCCCTGCGTCGGGCCGAACCACGTCCCCTTCGCCTCGCGCTCCACCGCCGCCGCGTCGTAGAAGGGCGCGTCCTCCGCGCACACGACGGCGAAGTACAGCCCGCGGCTCACCGAGGACTCCAGCCCGTCCGTCAGCTGCAGGGACATCGCCACGAAGGGCGCCCAGTCCCCATGCGACGCCCGGTCCAGCATCAGCGGCACCAGCGAGGCCACCTCCGGGCTGTAGAGCTGCCCGAACAGGGAGCCCAGGAACGCCTTGCGCGTGAGGGGGAAGTCCTCCGACACGCCCGTGCGGGGGTGGGCGACCCGCACCTGCTCCGGCGCCTTCTCCAGGCGCGCCAGCAGCGCCTCCGTTCGGGGCCGCAGCTCCGGGTACGCCTTCGCGCAGGCCGCGTCCTTCTCGCAGTGCGACAAGAGCAGCTCCAGCGCGCGCTGTCCGTCCCGCGCCGCGTAGAGCGGCAGGTACAGGGACAGCGGCGCCACGCCGTCGAGGATGGCGGTGCGCACCCGCTCCGGATGCTGGCGCATGTACACCAGCGCCGCGCGCGTGCCGTAGGACACGCCCCAGAGGTTGACCTTCGCGTAGCCCAGCGCCTCGCGCACCTCGTCCAGGTCGTCCATGGCGACCGGCGTGGTGTACTGGCGCACGTCCGCGTCCCAGCGCTCGCGGCACGCGCGCAGCTTCTGGCCCACGTCGCCGTCGTCCATGGCGCTGGCGAGCCCCTCGCCGGGCGTGCTCACCTCGCACTTCAGCGGGTTCGAGTCGCCGGTGCCGCGCTGGTCGACGAGGACGATGTCGCGGTGGCGGCGGATGCGCTCCACGGCCGCCAGCACCGGCGCCCGCGAGGCCGCCTGCCCCGGCCCCCCCGCCAGCAGCACCAGGGGGTCGGGCTGGGGCTGGGCCGCCAGCGCCGGCACCACCACCACGCGCAGGGGAATCCGACGGCCCGCCTTCGCGGCCCGGTCCTCGAAGACCTCGTGCGTGCCGCACAGCGCCTGGGTCGACAGCCCCTCCAGCCGGCAGGGCTTCAACTCCAGCCTGCGCCCGCCGGCCTCCGAGCCGCCACCGCGCGAGCACGACACCAGCAACACCGCGAGACCCAGCGCCCAGAAGCCGCGCCTGGCCCCTCCTGTCAGACAGGAGGCAATGTGTGTCCGAACCCCGGGCAAGGATGGCTCCGTGTATGGTGCGGGGAGGCTTGCCGCATACCATCCCGCCACCACTCCGGTACACCCCCGCGGCGAGCGCGCTCCCGGACGCCCGCGGGCTTGAATGCCGCGCGCCGGGGCCCGTCTGGTGATACGCCCATGCCCACGATGAAACGCGCCGTCCTCCTCCTGGCCACCCTCGCTCTCACCACGCTCAGTGGCTGCGCCGCGCTGCAGAGCCTGCTGAAGGGCGCCTTCAAGAAGCCCACCCTCACCTTCAAGACGGCGCGCCTGTCCAGCGCGTCCCTGTCCGACGCCACCGTCGACCTGGTCTACGAGGTGAACAACCCCAACGGCTTCGGCCTGGAGCTGGCCTCCGTCGACTACGCCTTCTTCGTCGAGGGCAAGCAGGTGGTGGCCGGCAAGCCCCGCAAGGGCCTCGACCTCAAGGCCAACGGCAGGAGCGAGCTGGTCTTCCCCGCGAACGTGAAGTTCGCGGACATCGTCCCCGTCGTGGAGACGTTCCTCAACAAGGACAAGGCGGCCTACAAGGCCCAGGGCAGCGTGGGCGTGCAGACGCCCATCGGCGTGCTGTCCTTCCCCCTCCAGAAGGAGGGCACCTTCGACGTCCCCAAGATTCCGCAGGTGTCCTTCCAGGCGCCGCGCATCACCAACATCAACCTCACCAGCGCCACGGTCGAGTTCCCCCTGAGCATCACCAACCGCAACAGCTTCCCCCTGCCGGTGGCCGGCATCACCGGCGCGCTCAAGGTGGCCGGCGCGGACGTGGGAACCCTGACCACCGGCAACCTGGGCACGCTGGACGGCAGCGGGACGAAGCAGGTGACGCTGCCGCTCACCATCAACTTCGCCCGGGCCGCCTCCGCCGCCATGGCCCTGCGTTCGGGGGGCAACGCCAAGCTGAGCCTGGATGGCCGGCTGACGTCGGACGCCCAGTCCGTGCCGCTCAACCTGAGCCAGCTCGTCAACATCGTGAAATGACGGCCGCCCGGGGGGCGGGCAGGGGGAGGCCCACCTCGTGGTTGTCCCAGGGCGCCCTAGCCGTTACGGTTGAGCGCCCTTCGGGACCCAAGCCATGCGCCGCATCCTCTTCAAGTCAAAAATCCACCGCGCCACCGTGACCCAGGCCGACCTGGACTACGAGGGCTCCGTCACCATCGACAAGAACCTGCTCCTCGCGGCGGACATCCTGCCCTTCGAGAAGGTGGCGGTGTGGAACGTCACCCGGGGCACGCGCCTGGAGACGTATGCCCTGGAGGGCGAGGCCGGCAGCGGCGTCATCTGCATCAACGGCGCCGCCGCGCACCTCAACCAGCCCGGGGACCTGGTCATCCTGGCCACCTTCGCGGAGGTGGAGGAGTCCCAGGTGCGCGACTGGAAGCCCACCGTCGTCTTCGTGGACACGAAGAACCGCATCGTCCCCGGCGTGAAGGAAGAGATTCCGGGGCCGGCGCGACGGTCCGCCTGAGCCCGCCTGCTCTTGGAGCGGCTTTGCCCGCCCACGCGCCTTTTGCCATGCTCGGTCCCCTCTTGAAGATGGGGCCCAGGGCCCCGGAGGCGACATCACGATGAGGCGGATGTGGGTGGCAACGAGCGCGCTCGCGCTGGGACTCCTCGGCTGTTCCGGGGCGGGCGCGTTCCGGCCCAATCCCAACGACGAGGACCCCATCTACGGGGCCATCCCCGTCATCAAGGCGCCCGCGCAGAGCCGCTGCGTGGCGCACGGCAAGTCCTCCGTGCGCGCCAACTGCGACGAGGCCCTCTACCTGGCCACCGAGTACACCCGCCGCCTGTCCGTGGGGGACGAGGTCTGCCTCGAGGGGGGTTATGGCGAGGAGCCGGGCTATGCCTGCAAGGCGCGCGCGGCCGTCATCGACACGTCGCCCAACCAGGTGAAGCTCGAGGTGCGAGGGGCCCGGCCCGACTCGCGCTGGTTCAACGTGGAGATGCGGCACGCCTGGTACGAAGAGGGCGCGCTGGTGGACCTCTATCTGTCCGAGCGGGGTTACTAGAGGAACGCGCCTCACCGGCGAAGGGAGTGGTCGTCATGGGCATCTACGACAGCGTGGCCGAGCGGCTGGCCTTCATGAAGAAGCTGAGTCCGGCGGAGCTGAAGAAGCTCGGCTCGGCGCGGCTGTCGGACATCGTCCTGCAGGAGACCAAGCGCGCCCGGGTCCGCGTGGCGGAGCTGGAGAAGCGCTACCCCCAGGCCCAGGCCCGGGAGCTGGCCCAGCGGCTGGTGGACGAGAAGAAGAACCTGGCCAGCATGGTGGGCGGCGTCAGCGGCGTGTTCGGCCTGGTCGCCCTGCCCGCGGACCTCCTCTTCATGGCGTACCTGCAAATCACCCTGCTCACCGACGTGGCCACCCTCTACAAGGTGAACCTCAAGAGCGAGCGGACCCGCGGGGAGATGCTGGACCTGTTCGGCTACGCCAACGGCCTGGGTCCCCTGCACCGGGCCAGCCCCAAGGTGATGGGGAAGCTGGCCGAGCTGCTCCTGAAGAAGGGGGGCATGCACACGCTGGGGCGCGCCATGCCCCTCGTCGCCGCCCCCGTCACCGCCTACCTCAACAACCAGCACATCCAGCGCGTGGGGGAGCAGGCCGTGCGCTTCTACGAGGGCTTCGACAAGGCCCACGCCAAGGCCCGCGCCCAGCGGAAGCAGGCCAGCGGGAGCTGAACCCTCCGTGAAGTCCACCCGCTCTACTGGGTGACCTCCGAAAAAATCCGCGGCGGGTCCGATATGCCTCCCGCCGCCCGCCGTTCACGCATCATGGCGGGGCGGAAGCCCCTTCGATGACGGGTCGCCAGGCAACCCCTGAGCCGGAGGGACCGGTGAACCCGCGAGGCGGAGGCACGAAGATGTCCGAGCTTTCGGCGGAAGTGCGTGTGCAGGTGGCGCGGTTGCGGAACCTCCTCATCGACGTGGCGCGCTGCGGCGCGCTCGCCAGCCCCCTGGGTGCGCTGCCCCATCACGAACTGGACCCCATGGAGGTCCAGGCCATCTGGTGGCTGAAGGCGGAGAGCCTGTTGCCCGTCAACGTCCTGGCGGACCGGCTGGGGGGCATCGCCATGCCCCGGCTGAGCCGGCTGTTGGACCGGTTGGAGGACGCGAAGCTCGTCCAGCGCGAGCGCTCGGTCCGGCATGATCGCCGCCGAGTGCGCGTGCGGCTGACCGAGCAGGGCCGGGCCCTGGCGGAGCGCGCGGACTCCATCGTCCAGGAGCGGATGGCCCGGCTGCTGATGCCGCTGGGTGGTGAGCAGCGCAGCGCGTTGATGGACCTGCTCGAGGGCTGGGTGGAGGCGCTGGGCTGCTGGAACCGCGCCGAGGAGCTGGCCGCCGAGGAGGCCACCGCGAAGCTGCCCAAGGCCAACCGGCCTCCCCTGCTCACGGCCGTCGAGGACGTAGGCGTCACCGCCAACGCGGCGTGATTCACGCGGGCCCGGAGCGACGCCTCACAGGCGGAGCTCCGCCACCCCATCCGACAGGCACCCTGGAGCGACGTCGCCGGCCCCGGCCGCGCGGCCCTCCCGCGACACCTCGACCTGGACCGGCCCCTCGCGAACGAAGCCGAGCCGCGCCAGCCCCTCCACGTCGGTGAGCACGCGCAGGGGTGGCAACGAGCCGCGCGCGCCCACGAGCGTGATGCTCGCGCCGGGCACCGGCCTGTCGCCCTCCAGGACGCGCACCGCGCACGCCACGCCCTCCGTCAGCCACGTGGATGACAGGTGCCGCTCCCGGTCCTCCACGCCGAACGAGACGGGCGCGGTCGCCTGGACATCCACCGGGGACGCCGCCACCTGGACGCGGTAGGTCCCCGTCCGCGCCACCGACACCGCGAGGCCCCCTGCCTCGGGCAGGAAGTGCTCCGTCGACTCCGTGAGCCACGTCCCGTCCTCGCCCTGACGCTCCAGCAGGAAGACGGGATAGGGCCTCCGGGCACGCGTCTCCAGCTGGCTCCGCGCGAAGGGGTCCAGGTCCAGCACCAGCCAACGGTACGCGGGAACCCGCCACGTCACCTCCACCTCCGTGGCCTCCGACGGAGGCGTGAACAGGAATGCCCATTGCGCCGGGGCCCTGGGCCGCCCCTCGCCCGACGCGGACGTCTCCACCGTGAAGCGGGAGGGCCGCCATGACGGCACGCCCTCGACGACGAACCCACCGTCGACGGACAGCCCGACCTCCCGTCCCTCCGGGTCCAGCAACCGCGCCCCGGGCGGCGGCGTCGATGCCCCTTCCCATGACACCCGGCCCCTCAACACGAGCGTGCTCGCCAGGCCTCGTGGGAAGAGCGTGGCGACGTCCAGGACCACGTCCTCCACCCGCCCCTCCCGCAGGGGGACCTCCACCGGCCCCGCCTCCTGTCCCGACCCCGCCCGCAGCCACAAGCGCACGGCGGGGTCCGGCGGCAACGGCAGGAGCACGGACGCGCGCTCCGCCTCGAGCGGCAACGCGGTCCCCGCTTCCAATGCGGCGGCCACGCGCGGCGCCGCGTGCCGCACCAGCGGCCACAGCTCGCTCGCGCGCTCCACGTCCCGAGGGTCCTCCGCCACCACCCGCGCCACGCGCAGCGAGAACGCCCCGTGCTCCGGCCGCACGCCCTCCAACCGCACGCGCACCCCCGTGGGACGCCGGGCCCGCAGGACGCCCATGTCCAGGATGCCCGACTCCGGCACCGCGTCCGGCGTCCAGGACTCCCACCAGAACGTCCCATCCGGCTCCCACGCCATCACCTGATAGCGCTCCGCCCGGGGAACGGGCTGGGGCCCCAGCACACCTCCCGAGGCCGAGGCCACCACCGGGGCGCGCTCCCACGAGGCCACGTTCGCCAGGTCCTCCCGCCGCTCGGGCCCTGCGCCTCGCCAGCCCTCCCGCCGCGCCGCCTCCCATTGGCGCTCGTCCTCCGGCGAGATGAACGCCGCGCCGAGCCGCGCCTCGCCCCCGAACGGATGCGCGCCCTCCAGCACCGCGCGCAGCCGCAACCCGCCCGCCTCGACCGGAGGTGACGACTCCGGCTTCGCTGCGACCCCGGGAGCCGTGGCAAGCACACCGCCCACCGGGCGCGCGGCGCCGACGGTGGGCGCATCCCTCCGCGCACACCACGCGCCGACGAGCCCGAGCACGACCAGCAGCGCTCCGGCCATCGCCCACCGACCCCCGCGCGGCGAGCGGCTCAATCCGTGTCGCTGTTGGAGTACAGGGTGACGTACACCGGCGCGTGGTCCGACAGCCGGGTGACGAAGTCGACCGTGTCCGCGACGTAGTCGCGCCCCGTGGCCGACAACTCCGTCACGAACGTCGGCTGCATCCAGAAGTGGTCATACGCGCTGGCGAAGGCCCCGCTGAGGTTGAGCGTGGTGAGCACGTCCAGCTTGCAGCTCACCGCGGGGGACAGCGCCGCCAGCTCCGCCCACGAGGTCGCGGTGCAGGCCATGTTGTGGTCGCCCAGCAGGATGACGTCCTGGTCGCCGGTGTTCGAGGCCTGCACCGTCTGGAACACGGTGTCGATGGCCCGCACCTCCGCGTCCCGCTCCGCCGCCGTCCCCCAGATGGCGTGCCAGTTGATGAACGTGTAGTCCGCGCCCGTGGGGACGTGGCGCACCTGGACCACCTGCGGCTCGCGCTCGAAGACATCCGCCGCGTCGGCGTGGACGCGGGAGGACAGCAGCGCCACCGTGTCCGTCCGGTACACCACCGCGTAGCTCTCCTTGTACGAGGAGCGCCCCAGCAGCGGCGTCTGGACATGCGCCCACGTCACGCCGGAGACCTCCGTCAACGCGGCGGCGATGGCGGGCGCCACCGACGCGTTCATCACCTCCTGGAGGAACACCAGGTCACAGCCGTTGTTCGACGTGCTGTTGGCGCCGTACTGGTTCCACACCTGCTTCGCGTCATCCAGGTACGTCTGCTCCCCGCTCCACCCCTCGTGGCGCAGGTTCCAGCTCACCACCCGCAGGTAGGAGCCCGCATACGCCAGCGTGGGCACCCCCCACGCGACCAGCAACACCACTCGCGACAGCCAGGTCGACAGTCCCATGCGGTCACCTCGGAAGAGCGGGCCGGACGCGCGGCCCTCGCGGGAACCGTCCTAGTGATTCGCCCCGTCGCGAACAACCACGCCCCGGGCAGGGTGCTCACCACCCCACGCCCCAGGTCGACGCATGCTCCATAAATGCAACTTGATTGCTTTTACGAATCGATTACAAATAATACCCGACAAGCGACACTACGCGGGACCGCAGGACCTACCCCCCCGGGAGGAATACCGTTCATGACCAGACGCCATTGGGGCCTTGGCGCAGCCATGCTCGCGCTCGCGGGCATGTTCGCCGCGTGGCCGGGCGCGGACTCCGCGCCGGGCGACGCGGCGGTCGCCGAGGAGCGCGCCGCCCGTCCTTCCCCGCCGCCCCACGCCGCCCTCGTCGCGCTTCCCCCAGCGCCACCGAGCGTCCAGGACCTCGCGCGACCTTGGAGGGAGCGCGTGCTCGTCGCGGAGGACCTCCCCTCGCAGGTGGACGAAGGCGAGGGGACGCGGGTTCGCCCCCGGCGCGCGCCCTCCGAGTCGCGGCGGCGGGTCGTCCAGGCGCTGCGGGGCGCCCGCGAGCCGGGCCTCCGGAGGGAGGCCGTGCTCGCCGTGCTGCGCTCCTCCGGAGAGAGCCACGAGCCCTGGACCGAGCGGGCCCGCGCCGCGCTCGCCACCTGGCGACGGCGGGTGGAGGAGGACGTGCTGCCCGTCCAGGTGGAGCCTCCCCACTGCTTCGCCGCGGGCTGCGTCACCCGCGTCACCTTCCCCGACAAGGACTCCCTCCAGGAGTCCTACCGCCGCGCTCCCGAATGGAGGCTCGGCGCTCCGGGCGCGCACCTCCAACTGCCGCCCGAGCGCCTCGCGTCCGGCGAGTTCATCGCCACCTGGCTCGTGCTGCCGCCGGACGCTCCCTGACGCGTCCCTTCCCACCTGTCTCACCCCCCCGCTGTCCCAACCCGAAGGAGAGGTCCCCATGAAGCTGGAGTCGCCGTTCCAGAAGTCCGTCCTCGCCGCCAGCGTCGCGGCGCTGCTCGCCGGCTGCGGCACCACCGACGTCGAGGAGGAGGAGGTCTCGCGGGAGGAGCTGGCGCGGTCGGAGGCCGCGCTGCTGCCCTCCTGCGAGGAGCCCGAGGAGTTGGCCGAGGTCGTCGAGCACGCGTGCATCCACGCGGAGGTCGGGCCCTTCGAGCCCGTCACCGCCGCCGCGCTGGGCGCGCCCGTCCTGGTGGACGTCAGCACGCCTCACACCGCGTACAACATCACCCTCCCCGCGAACCCCTCCACCTGGGGCTGGGCGGGCCGCGTCTCGTTCCTCCCGGACGAGTCCGGTGAGTTCGCCTTCCTCCTCTCCCGGTTCCGCGGCCTGCGCATCTACGACGCGGCCACCGGCGCCGAGGTGGCCCGCGAGTGCCGCTACCAGGTGCCCGTGGACGTCTGCGACGTGCTGAAGACGGCCGTCGTCGCGGACCTCGAGGCGGACACCGAATACCACCTGGAGTTCCGCTCCCTGCTGCCCCGCAACGCCTCCTTCTCCCTCGTCATCGAGGAGGCGGCCCACCACCACGAGGAGTAGGCGCTCCCACGCCTCCCACTCCATGTCCTCCAGAAACCCCGAACCCGTCCGTCTCCAGGGAGAGCACCCGCATGAGACACCGCAGCCGTGTCCTCTTCCTCGCCACCTGCGCCCTGGCGGCTTCCGCCTGCGGTGGTGGCGACACGCCCCCCGACGACGAGCCCATCCCTTCGGAAGACCCGTGCGCGCCCCATGGCCACATCCACCGTGAGCCCACGGGAGATTGGTGCCATTGCAACAAGGGCTACCTGCCCTCATCCACCGGACTCGCCTGCGTCGTGGACCCCGACCATGTCCCCAGCGAAGGCTTCGACTTCGGAGACAATGGAGAGCACGCCTGCTGGCACGTCACCCATGGCCCCTTCGTCACCGTGGAGGCCACGACGAGCCGAGCCCCCCGGGTGGATGACTTCCACACCTACTACACCGTGAAGCTCCGTCCGGAGAATGGCCTGTACGTCGGCACCTTCAGCTACAAGGCCTTCGCCTCCGGCGACTTCGTCGTCTACCTGAGCACCCCGGACGTCCCCGTCACGCTGGTGGAGACGCCCATCCAGCAGACCGTCACGCCCGCCGCCACGCGGCCCACCGACAATCACTGCGCCGGCCTCCAACACATGGTCGGCTACGAACTGACGGACCGCGTCCAGTACACCCTCACGCTCGGCCCCACCTCGCACCCCGAGGTCGGAATGGTCATCGAGCACCTCGAATAGCCACACATCCACCGGACGGCGTCCCCCCATCCGGGAGACGTCCGCCCACAAATTACAACTCAATTACAAGAAAGAGACATCCATGAAGAAGCTGACCTGGACGCTGCTCGCGCTGTCGCTGGCGGCATGCGGTCCCCTGGAGGAGACGGAGCAGGAGTGGGAGGCGGGAGAGACGGAGCAGGCGCTGGAGGCCGGCTGCGTGTCGGTGGACTCCACGCTGATGACGACCCACGCCTGCACCCACGCGGGCAACGCCGCGGACAATGTGAACGTGACGACCAGCGCCACGCGCGTGGCCACCGCGCCGGACGTCAGCGCCCGGCACCTGCACTACACGCTGGGCCTTCCGGCGGGCGCGGAGGGCTCCGTGACGTACACGCCCATCGCGGTGACTTCGACCACGTCCACGGTGGAGTCCATTGCGTTCTACCTGTCGCGGAACGTGGCGTTCACGGTGGTGGACACCACCACCAGCGCCGTCGTGCCGGCGCTCATCAGCGAGGGCCTCTCCGCCGCCTCGTGCTCGCTGACGCAGGCCCGGGTGTACGACCTCGTCGTGGGCCGCGAGTACATCCTCGCCGTCGGCCCCGCGACGGGGAACCAGGTGGGCATGGTGCCCGAGTACCTCTACGACAATCGGGACCGCTTCTACCGGGACCAGGACGGTGACGGGTACGGCACCAACACGCCCGTCTACCGCTTCGCCTGCGAGGCGCCCTCGGGCTACGTGAAGCAGCGCTTCGACTGCGACGACACCAACCCCGCCATCTTCAACTGCTAGTCGCGCGCTCGCGCCCGGGCGGCTCCACCGCCCCCTTGCGCCCGTGACACCACGCGGTCGCATCCCCGCCTCACCGGCCGGCCGCCAGCACCTCGCTGGCGGCCCTCCGCTCACGCCCCCACGTCGTACGGTCACCCCGCCGCGCTCGATTGCCAACCGCTCGGTGCCGCTCCTCCACCACCGCCTCGAAGGCCCCTCCGAAGATGACTCCACGCACCCACGTCGCGCGGTCACCCCGCCGCGCTCGACCACCAACCGCTCGGTGACACCCCTCCACTGCCCCTGCAAGGCCCCTCCGAAGATGAATCCACGCCCCCACGTCGCGCGGCCACCCCGCCGCGCTCGACCGCCAACCGCTCGGTGCTTCCCTTCCACCGTCCCCTGCAAGGCCCCTCCGAAGATGACGCTCCGCTCCCGCACCGCCGCCGCCCTGCTCACCCTCTGCGCAACGCTCGTCCTGACCGGCTGCGACGGCGACACCTCGGACCCGCCCGCTCCCGACGCCGGCCACTCGGACGCCGGCGTGGAGCCGGACGCGGGTCCCCGGCCCGACGCGGGCGGTGACCAGGTCGCCCCCATCGCCACCACCTCCGACCCCGCCGAGGGCGCCACGGACGTGCTGCCCGTACAGACCTTCAAGGTGGACGCGACGAACACGACCCTGCGTCGGCTCGTCACCGTCTCCTTCGACGAGCCCATGGACACCACCCAGGCCCAGGTGCGCCTGTTGGACCGGACCACTCCCGCCACGCCTCCGCGCGACCTCACCGGCCAATGGTCCGACGACGCGCGCACGCTCCACCTCGCCATCCCGCGCCCCGCGTCCGACCTCCCGCCCCTGGAAGAGGACACGCGCTACGCGCTGGACCTCACGGCGCTGCGCGACGTCGCGGGCAACACGCTCGACACGTCGCACCCGGGCCTGGGCGACGGCATGCTGGACTTCACCACCGGCGAGCGAGACCGCGTCACCGAGCACGCCTGCGGCCACGCGCTCCTCGAGGCACCCGTCGCCGTGAAGGCCGGCGCGTCCCCCACGACGATGTATCCCGCGACGGACTCGCCCCACGAATTCTACGAACTGACGCTCCCCGCGCGGGGCGCGGACTTCCTCGGCTATTCGGAGGTCGTCTCCGCCGAGCGCGACGAGCCCATCGTCATGTACCTGGACCAGGCGCTGCCGGTGGTCGTGCACGACGTGACGGAGGACGAGGTGGAGATTGCCTCCACGCTCGCCCCCGCGCCGCCCGTCTGCCCCTCCGCCATCACCCACACGCTGAGGTTCACCGCCCCGGCGGGAGACCGCTTCCTGCGGCTCACCTACGGGCCCTCCACGCGGGAGAAGCTCACCTTCGTCTTCGAGCGCTACTGACTGGCGTCGCTCGCCGCCGCCTGCTGCCTGCGGCGCCGCGACACGATGCGGCTCAGGCCCACCTCGGTGATGCCGAGGTAGGCCGCCACGTCGCGCTGGGGAATCCTGCGGTGCAGGTGGGAATGCTCCGCCCAGAAGCGCTCCAACCGCTCCTCGGCGGACAGCTCCAGGAACTCCTGCTCCCGCTGCTCCTTCAGCAGGAAGTGCTTCTCCGCCACGCTGCGGGCCAGCTGCACCCAGCACGCGTGCCCCGCCTCCAGTTCCTGGAGGTCCGCCACCCGGAACACCAGCACCCGCGCCGGCTCCAGCGCCTCGATGGCCGTCATCGACGGCTTGCCCTGCAACATCTCCGAGTACGCGCCCAACAGCTCGCCCTCCGCGCGGAAGGCCTTCACCGACTCCCCGCCTCGCGCGGACACACGCACCAGTCGGAACACGCCCTGGAGCACGACCGCGAAGCGGTCCGACGCATCACCCGGGCGCAGGAAGAGGGCCTTGCGGTCCACCGTCTGCTCCTTGCCCAGGACCTCCGCTCGCAACCATTCGTCGGGAGGGATGGGCGCGAACTTGGAAAGTTGCTCGAAGAGCGCTGGAAATCTCACGGGGGAGTGACCTTGGTTAACCCAGGTTAAGGCGACGTGGGGGAGGGGCGCCGTACACCCGATGCATGCCCATCAACGTATACGCCATCGCCACGCCTTTCGTCATCGCGTTGGCGTTGGGTGAGTTCGTGTACTGCGTGGCGAGACGCAACGGCTACTACAGCTTCCAGGACTCCATCGCGAGCATGGGCACGGCCGTCATCAACCAGTGTGTCAACGTCGCGGTGGCGTTGCTCGTGCTCCCCCTCTTCAACGCACTGGAGCGATTTTCCGTCGCGAAGTGGGACGCCACGTCGCCGCTCGCGCTGCTCGGGCTCTTCCTGGGCGTCGACTTCCTCTTCTACTGGTTCCACCGCTTCGGGCACCGCACCAACATCGGCTGGGCGGCGCACTCGCCCCACCACTCGACGGAGGAGCTCAACTACGCCGTGGCCCTGCGGGCCAGCGTGACGCAGCGGCTGTTCTCCTTCCTGTTCTACTGGCCGCTGGTCGTCGTCGGCTTCCCCTCCGAGGCCGTGCTCGCCATGGTGGCCTTCCACCTGGTGCTCCAGTTCATCCCCCACACGCGCGTCATCCCCAAGCTGCCGCGGTGGATCGAGTCCTGGCTGAACACGCCCTCGCACCACCGCGTGCACCACGCCCGCAACGACCTGTACATCGACAAGAACTACGCGGGCTTCCTCATCATCTGGGACCGGATGTTCGGCACGTTCCAGGAGGAGACGGAGGAGTGCTCGTACGGCGTCACCACGCCGCCGAACACGTGGGACCCGACCTTCATCAACTTCCAGTACTGGGCCAAGCTCGTCGGCGACGCCATCCACACCCGCAGCTGGTGGGACCGGCTGCGCCTGTGGGTGATGCCCACCGGCTGGCGCCCCGCGGACCTGCCAGCGCGAACGGAGGCGGGCTGGAAGCAGGCGGGCGCGGAGGTGAAGTTCCAGTCCGTGGAGCTGCCCGGCATCCGCGGCTACCTCGTGTTCCAGATGCTCACGTCGCTGCCGTTCATGCTGCTGGTCAGCCACCATGCCTCCCCGCTCTCCGGCTGGCGGAAGCTGGTGCTCAGCGCCCTCTTCTGGGCCATGGCCACCGCGTGGGCGGGGATGCTGGAGTCCAAGCGCTGGAGCCTGGGCCTGGAGATTGCGCGCGTGCTCGGCATGGGCGGCCTGGTGACGCTGTGGCTGGTGCAGGCCGGCGCGCCCCAGGCCTGGAGCGCGCTCACCGCCGGCTGGCTCGCCGTCACCCTCGTCTGGCTGCGCGTCTCCCGCACGACGAACCGCGGCGCCGCGCCGCTGTCCCAGGAGGCCGCGAGCTGAGCGGCCCGCGCTTCACGGCTCCCAGACACCCGTGAAGGCCGTGGAGCGGCGCACGTTGACCGACAGCGCCCGGTGCACCTGCGCCTCGGGGGGGACGTCCACGCGCCCACCGCCCTCGGGGAGCGTCAGGCGGTCGAAGTGCGTGCCCTCGAACCAGCGGTGGGGCTGGAGCTCCACGACGAAGCACCCCGCGTCCTCCAGGTCCGCCTCCACCGGCACGAACTCCACCCGCTGGAGCGCCACCGGCGGAGGGAAGTCCAGCGCCACGCGGAACGGAATCTGGAGCTGCTCGCGCGAGGCCGTGCCCTCCAGCACCACCGAGTGCCCCTCGAGCACCGCCGCCTCCGCGCCCAGCACCCGGGAGGGGGGCTGGAGCAGCAGCGAGAAGGAGCGCGCACGCCCCGCGATGCCCGGCGAGCGCCCCAGCACCCGCGTGGCGCCCGCGTCGGCGAACAGGTCGAACACCACCTCCCGGTCCCACTCGCCCAGCACCGTGCCCCCGGAGAAGAAGTCCCCGTCGTGCGCATGCGCGGTGGGCATCAGCATCCGCGCGAGCCGCGTCGGCCAGTCGCTCCCGCGCGCCTGTCGTGACTGGAGCGGCGAGGGGTTCTCGAAGAGGTAGATGGGGCCCAGCACCATCCAGCCGGAGGTGAGCCGCACGCGCCAGCCCGTGTCCGTGGAGAGGTCGCCCACGCGCTCCTCGCCCGGAGCCCGCGCGGTGCGCAGCCCCAGGTCGAACACGATGGCGCGCCCGCCCGTGCCGGACAGCCCACAGGCGGGCAGCCCTCCGGCCAGCGAGGCCCCCAGCATTCCCAGCACGGCCCTACGGGTGACACACGGCGCGGTCGTCATGGCGAGTCCTCCTCGAGGTCGAGGTACACGGTGAGGGTGCCCCGGAACGTCCGAGGCGCCCCGGCGGAGAAGTGGCGCGTGGCCAGCAGCGACGCGGGCGCGTCCGGTCCCCGGAAGTTGGAAACGTGGTGCAGCTCCGTCTCCCGCCAGCGCGCGTCGAGCAGGTTCTCCACGGCCACTCCCAGCTCCAGCCAATCCCAGCGCGCGCGGGAGCCCACGTCGAAGAGGAAGACCGGCGCGCTGTAGCGGTCGAGCGGCAACGGCCGCGGGCCGATGGCGCTGTGCCCGAGCGCCACGCTCCAGCCCAGGCGCTGCCCCGACACGGTGACGGTGCCCCGCGCCGACGCGTCCACCCGGCCGAGCAGCGTGGGGATGTACGGCACCACCGCGCCCTCCCAGACCTTCCACGGAGACTCCCCCGGCGTGGGCAGCGTGGCCCGCGACCAGGCGAGCGACGTCTGCACGTCGAACCGCTCGGCCCAGGTCAGCCGCGCCGTGGCGAAGGCGCCCAGCCGCCTCGACGCGCCGATGGGCTGGTTGCGTCCCAGCTTCTCGTCGAAGACGTAGTCCTGCGACACCCTCGTGACGAAGGTGGCCGCGCGCGCCTCCAACGCCCAGGGCCCGCCACCGTCCGCCTCCAGCCGCCAGCCCACGCCCGTCTCGCCGGAGATGACGCGCGCGTAGGGCGCCAGCTCCGCGTCGGACAGCGCCGCCGCGTCGCTGGAGCGCGCCCCCAGCCCCGCGCTGGTGAGCCACGTCCACCGGGGCGACAGGCGCACCTCCGCGCTCGCGCGGGGACTGGCGAAGAAGCCATACGCCTCCAGGGACTCCTCCGGGATGCGCGGGCCGTCCCGGTCCACCGCGGGCCGGTTCAGGTCGTCCACGCCGAAGAGGAAGGCGTCCAGCCGCACGCCGCCGCGCAGCGTGAGCCAGGAGGTCGGCGCGACCCGCAGGGCGGCGTGGCCCGCGAGGTTCGTGGTGCGAACCTGGTTGTCGAAGAGCGTGGCGTAGGGCGCGCCTCCCGCGTCCCTCAAGCGACGCGAGCGCGTGCGCACGTCGTCGTGACGGACCTCGTAGCCCAGCGTCAGCGGGCGGGCCTCGCCCAACAGCGTGAGCCCCGGGACGTAACGCCCCCGCAGGCCCAGGGTGGTGCCCCGGTAGTACCCCTCCGTGTCGTCGCCACGCTGGGGCCCGCCGTCGGGAAGCGTGTCCTGGAGGAAGCCCGTGAAGTTGTCGCGGATGCGCGTCTGGCGCAGCACCACGTAGCCCTGCTGGACGAGCCGGCCGCCGCGCGACAGGCGCGTCTGGAGCTCCGCGGACAGCAGGTGCCGCTGTCCCGCGCCGCCCTGGTTCGCGTCGTGGAAGCAGAAGAACTGAGAGTCCGCGTCCGGCGCGCAGGGCAGCCGCGCGTTGACGACATCCGTCTCCCGAATCACCCCCGCGGAGGAGAAGCGCCCCGCGTGGCTGGCGCCGAGCAGGCGCAGCCGCGACGCGTCGCCCACCCGCAGCTCCACCTGCGCCATCGCCCCGGCGCTCGCGTGGGAGCGGTTCGGCCCGAAGCCGTGGCCCTGGCGCAACAGGAGTCCCACGAAGGTGGCCTCGCTCGCCTCGGGCGGCCCCCAGACCAGGGACAGCCGGCGCGCCGCGAAGCTGCCGGAGCTGGCGGACACGGCGAGCCCCCGTCGT
The DNA here is from genome assembly GCF_021412625.1 of Myxococcus stipitatus. The sequence goes on from NZ_JAKCFI010000006.1 coordinate 422,700, forward strand.
TCCAATCCGAGCTGGTACTCCACCGTCCCCGCGACGCCGAAGTCGCCCTGTCCCGGGTCGAACGGCCCCTCCGTGACGCGCAGTGCCCGCACCAGCTCCGGGATGATGAAGTAGGTGTCCGCGTAGCCGTGGCCGTGCGAATGGGAGACCTCGTTGAGCGGCACGCCGTCGAGGCGCACCTCCACGTCCTTGCCCTCGCCCGCGTCGAAGCCCCGGATGAAGATGGACTCCGCGTGCCCCTCGCCACCGTGGTTGGCGAGCATCACCCCGGGCGCCAGCAGCATCAGGTCCGCCGCGGAGTTGCGCGGCACGTCCGCCAGCTGCCCCACCTCGATGTGGAAGTCCCCCACCGCGACCGGAGGCGGCGCCCGCGCCGTGCCCCGCACGGTGGTGGAGAAGGTCGGGGGCTGACGCGGACCGGCGCCCTCCACACCTGCTCCGTCTCGCGCGTCATCGGCCGCCCGGTCCAACGTCCGCGAGGGCTCGGCCCCTGCCGAAGCCACCGCGCCCCCCGCGCCACCGGGCTCGCCTGATGCCCCATGAGCATCCACCGGAGCACGAGTAGACGCCGCGTGAGCATCCACCGGAGAGTGAGCAGCCGCCACGTGCGCATCCTCGGGAGTGCGAGCCGCCGCCGCGTGCCTATCCACCGAGGCGCCAGACGCCTCGGCATGCGCGTCCTCCCCTGGCGGAGAGAAGACGACGGGGACGTCCACCTGCACGGCGAGCGGCACACCCTCCCGGGTCGCGGGCTGGAAACGCCAGCGCACCGCCGCCGCCAACGCGGCCCGGTCCAGCAATGTCCCCCCGGACTCACGGACCTCCACGCGCTCGACCTCGCCCTCGGCGTCGATCGTGAGCCGCACCAGGACCGTCGTCGGTCCCTCCAACACGGCGCCTCCGGGCATCGCCGCCGGCGCCATCTCCCGTGGCGAGGGCGGGACGATGGGCGGTTCGGCCAGGGACATCAGCCCCCAGACCATCAACATCGGAATCCACACGGTGGGAACCCTCCTCGGGTCGCGGCGCCAGCGCCTCCAGGAACGCGGCACGGCCCGGGGATAACCCTCATCACCTTGAAATGCAATTCAGTTGCATATACATCACGGAAACATGAACGCGAACCGACGTGGTGGGATTCGAGGGCTCCGGGTGGTCCTGGTGGCGATGGCGCTCGCGGGTGTGGCCTGTGACCCGGTGGCCCGAGGCGACGTCCTGGTGACGATGAGCGGGGGCGACGGCACCCAGCGGGGTCTGCCGGACACCGTCTTCGAGGACGGCTGGTCCATCCAGTTCACGAAGTACCTGGTGTCGCTCGGGGACTTCACCCTCACGTCGGCGTCCGGAGAGGTCCAGCGCAGCCCCCGGTACGTGCTCGTGGACGTGCAGAAGGGGGACGTGCCGCTGACGGAGCTGCGGGGGTTGGGCGCGGGGCGGTGGGACGTGGCGTTCCGGGTGGCGCCGCCCGGCGAGGCCACGGAGTTGGCGGATGGACAGGTGCTGGCCGAGGACCTGGCGCGCATGCGCCAGCGCGGCTTCAGCTACTGGGTGGAGGGGCGCGCGGTGAAGGCGGGCGCGGGCGTGCTCACCTTCCAGATGGGCTTTCCCGTCGACGCGCGCATGGAGGACTGCATCAACGGCGTGGACGGGACCCAGGGCATCATCGTGCCGGAGGGCTCGACGGCGGAGGTGGAGGTCACCATCCACGCCGAGCACATGTTCTATGACCGGCTGGGCACCCACCAGGGCGTGAAGCTGCGCTTCGACGCCATCGCCGCCACCGCCAGTCCGGAGGGACTCATCACCCCGGAGGGCCTGGCCTCACAGCGGCTCACCGACCTGCGGGATTCCGAAGGGGGGGAGCTGCGGGATGGCGCCGGAAACCCCGTCGTGTATCTCCCGGGCGCACACGACGTCCGGACGCTCCAGGAGTTCGTCACCCAGAGCATCGTCGATCAAGCCCACCTCAACGGCGGAGGGGTTTGCACGGTCGCCAATTGAGAGGGCCGACTCCCGGGCCCCCTCCCATCCATGGATTTGGCCCAGCCGGCGCCGCTAAGGAACATCCATGGACGCGCCACACCATCTGCAAGCCCGCATGGCCCTTTGTCGCCCCGAACACCAGGTGCTCGCCCTGTTCGTACAGAGCCTCCACGCCACCATCGCGCAGCGGACCGGACACGTGGACGCCAACGTCCCCACCGTTGGACGCGGCGCGCCCACCCACCGCGCCGCGCGGGAGTACCTGCAGCTGCTGCACACCGGCGCGAGCGCCCTCGCCTCCCTGCTGGAAGAGCCCTACGCGAACGCCGTGGAGCAGCTCTCCTTCGCCGCCGCGGAGCCCATCTACGCCGCGCCCGTGGGCGCCATGGTGGTGGCCATCACCGGACAGGACCCGCACCGCGGCCTCGCCGTGGCCGCCGGCTTCGCGGAGGCCACCAGCACCTTCGGCGAGCGGGACTACGAGCGCATCGACGACACCACCGCGCTCCTGCGCTTCCGCGACGAGCTGTTCGGGCCCGCCTGGACACGCGGCATCATCCTGCGGGGGCTCTTGCGCGCGAACCCGGGACACCACTTCCACATGGAGCTCCAGTCCGGGGAGGCGCCCTTCAAGGACTTCACCCTGCGCATCCACTGGTAGGGGCCCGCCCGAGCGGGGCGGGAGCCGTGTCGCTCCCGCCCGGACGACTCAGGCCTTGGGCGCTTCCTTGTTGCGGCGCTCCTCGACCTCCTTCTTCACCTGCTCCATGTCGAGCGCGCGCACCTGGCGCACCAGGTCCTCCAGCGCCGCGGCGGGCAGCGCGCCAGCCTGCTCGAACAGCAGGATGCCGTCGCGGAACACCATCAGCGTGGGGATGGAGCGAATCTCGAACGCGCCGGACAGCTCCGGCTGCGCCTCCGTGTCGATCTTCCCGAAGACGATGTCCGGGTGCTTGTTCGAGGCCGTCTCGAACGTGGGCGCGAACATGCGGCAAGGCCCGCACCACGCCGCCCACCAGTCGAGGATGACGATGCCGTCCTTCCCGACCGTTTCCTTGAAGTTGTCCTTGGTGATTTCCACCGTCGCCATGACGGCCCTCGTTTCTCCCCGCCACCGGCGGGGCGTGACTTCAGCGGACCTCGAGCAGCTCCACCTCGAACAGCAGCGTGGAGTTGGGCGGAATCACGGGCGGGAAGCCGCGCGCGCCATAGCCCATGTCGGGGGGGATGGTGAGCTTGCGCACGCCGCCCACCTTCATGCCGGCGACACCCTTGTCCCAGCCCTGGATGACCTGGCCGGCGCCCAGCTTGAACGTGAAGCCCTCTCCCCGGTCCCGGCTGCTGTCGAACTTGGAGCCGTTGGTCAGCGTCCCCACGTAGTGCACGGTGACCGACTTGCCGGCCGTCGCCTCCGCGCCACTTCCCACCTTCACGTCTTCGACCTTCAGGCTCATTCCCGCTCCTGTCGCAGTAGAAGGTTTCACATTAACCCGTGGCCCCGCCGACCGCCGCACAGGAAAACAGGATGGCGCGGGCCCGTTGCCTACCGGGCACCGCGCCACCTGTCATGGCCCCAGGGGGGCCTTCACCTCTGGTGAATCAGAACGTACCGCCCACGCTGACGGTGCCCTGGTAGCTACCGCCCTTGGACACGTCCTCCGTGCCAGGGGTGATGCCCGGCGCGAAGTCCTTGTCGAAGAGGAAGTTGTAGTTGGCGCGCGCGTCCACCGTGAAGTGACCGATGTACCCGCGAAGCCCCAGCCCCGCCGGCACGTTGCCCACCGTGTCATCCCGGTAGCCCAGCGCCTCTCCGTGGCGGAAGTTGTAGTCGCTGATGCCGATACCGCCCAGCAGGTACGGCTGCACCGTCGTCGGCGTCAGGCCCACCGTCAGCACCGCCTGGCCACCATTGCGGACCAGGTCCGGGCTGTCGCCCTCCACGTGGCCGCGCCTGGCGTCGATGTTGTTGAGCGCGCCCGTGTAGCCCACCTCCAGGCCCAGCTGGCGGGTCGGCTTGAAGGACGCCGTCACGCCCGCGGTGGGACCGGGGTTGATCTGCGGAGCCAGCGCGCCGGTGTAACCCTCGACACCGCCGCCGATGGTGACGGTCAGGCCCTTGCTCTTGTTCTTGTCCTCCTTCTTCACCTCGAGCGGCTCCACCGGCTCCGCCGCGGGACGGAAGTCGTTCGACGGCGCGCTGACGCCGCTACCGCCGAAGGCCTGGGTGTCCTGCGCCGGGTAGGACTCGGCCGCCCGGTCCTTCGGGGGGGTGGACTCCGGCCGAGGCTGGGGCGAGGACTGCTGAGACGAAGACGAAGGCGGAGGCGGAGGAGCCTGGAACTGGTGCTGCTCCATGCCGCTGCCGCCCATGCCGCTGCCGCCCATGCCGCTGCCGCCCGTGCCCTGTCCGCCGGATTCGCTCGGCTGGCAGCGCAGCGGCATGTTCAAGTACACCTCGCCCTGGGGCGAGCCGCCCTGGGACGCGGAGCCTCCCTGTCCCACCTGCCCGCTGCCGCCGATGCCCGACGAATCATTCGACGTCGAGCTGTCGGGCACGGGCTGCGTTTCGATGATGAGGTCGTCCTCCTGGTACTCGTTCCCGCTGGGAGAGGTCTCGGACTGCGCCAGCAGCACGCCCTTTCCGACTCCCTCCGCGCCCGCCCTGGGTGGGGGGCAATCACCATCGGCCGCGAGACCCGTGGTGCCGTAGAAGAGCGCCCCGATGGCGCCAGCCAGAATCTTCGCTTTCATCCAACCCTCCTCGTCGAGTGGCTGACATGAAGGTTGTTTCCGGGGCGACATCCGGCAAGGCACGCCAGGGCGTGGATCAACCTTCCCTGGCGGCTTGCTGAGCGAGCGGCCGGGCGTGGAGTCCGCCCGACAAGGCTTGCGTGGGAGGCGGCTTCAGGCGCCGCCGCGCATCCATTCGGAGCCGGTGACGACGGGCAGCTGGAGCGCGCGCTCCCGGTCCAGGTCCAGGTTGCCGATGTGCAGCGCCAGCGGCGACTGGACCCACTTGTAGATGGACTGCTGGAACAGGCGCACGAACTTGTCCACATACGAGGCGAGCCGCGCCAGCTCCACCTCCGGGAACATGGAGGTCAGCGCCTTCACCATCTCCGCGGGCGTGAGCTTCTCGCCCGCATAGAGGTAGAAGCACGCGTCGAGGATGGGGAAGGGCATCAGCTCCTCCTCCCCCACCTGGTTGTGCGCCAGCTCCGGCCCCGCGGGCTTGGCGAGCACCTTGCGGATGCCCTCGTAGCCCGTCGTCTCCAGCAGGTAGTCCAGCAGGTACATCACCACCGTCTTGGGCACGTTGGCGATGACGGCCAGCGCGCCCATGAGGTCGCCGCCGATGGTGGTGTAGCCCACCGACTTCTCGCTCATGTTGCCCGTCTGGAGGAACAGGCCGCCGCAGGAGTTGCTCCAGTTCCACATGCGCTGGGCGCGCAGGCGGGCCTGGATGTTCTGCTCCGTTATCGGCGTGACGGGCGCGCCGCCGAGCATCTGCCGGGCCACGGCCCGCTCGCGCTCGAAGGCCTCGTCGATGGAGACGACCTGGAAGGGCACGCCCAGCTCGCGCGCGATGGTCTCCGCGGCGTCGCGAGTGGAGTCGCTCGAGTAGCGGCTGGGCATGTAGAAGGCCTGGAGGAGCGAGCCCGGGTCCTGGGGCCGCACGCGCCTGGCGTAGCGGTGCGCGATGAGCAGCGTCAGGAGCGAGTCGCGCCCGCCGGACAGGGCGATGCCCAGCACCTTGAAGGCGCGCGTCTTCTCGAAGTAGTCACCCACGCCCAGCGAGAGCGCGTCGAGGATGTCCTCGCACAGGGCCTCGCGCGCGGGGCGCCGCTTGTCGGGGGCGGGCAGGAAGAAGCTGCGGTGGGCGGGCACCGGGTAGGTGAGCGCCTCGCGCCGCGTGGCCACCGCGCCGGTGCAGTCCAGCTCCGTCGTGCCCTGGCCGCCCCGGGCCAGCCAGTCGTCGCGGTCCACGCGCCAGGTCGTCGCCTCGCCGCGCAGCCGCAGCGTGCGGTCCAGGTCCACCACCGCCGCCGCGTAGCCCTGCTGGAAGCGCGGCGTCTCCATCACGTGGCGGCCGTTCTGGTTGAGGAAGCCGCCGCCGTCGAAGATGAGCCCGTCGTTGCTGCCCACCGCGTTGCAGTAGGCGATGGTGCACTGGTGGTCCGCCGAGCGCGTGGCGATGAGCTCGCGGCGCGTCTCCACGAAGCCCAGGCGGAAGGGGGACGCGGACAGGTTGACGACCAGCTCCGCGCCGGAATACGTGCGCCGGCGCATGGGGCCGTCCGCGCTCCAGATGTCCTCGCACACCTCCGGGGCCACCACGCCGAAGTCGAAGCGGAAGATGTAGTCGCCCAGCGGCACGCCCCGGTGGACCTCCGCCATGCCCGGCCGGCCCCGGCCGAAGGTGCGCGCCTCATAGAAGACGCTGTAGGTGGGCAGCTTCTCCTTGGGGACCAGCCCGAGGATGCGCCCGCCGGCCACCACGGCCGCGCAGTTGAGCCGCTGGCCCTGGAAGGCCACGCCCACGCCGACGACGAACACCGAGGGCAGCGCCGCCGTCTCCCGCGCGAAGCGCTCCAGCTCCGGCCACTGGCGGTCGATGAACCCCTGCCACTGGACCATGTCCTCGGCGGGGTAGCCGGCGATGAGCTGCTCCTGGAAGACGCCCACCGTGACGCCGTCCTCCGCCATCCGCTTCGCCAGGGTGAGCGCCCGGTCCGTGTTGGCCACGAAGGCGCCGACGGTGGTGTTGACGCTGGCGATGCCGACCTTGACGAGCCGCATGTTGCTCCACTCCCCTTCCGGCCGGACGCGACAGGCGCCTGGGCCGGTTTGGCGCCCAGCAATGCCCGGCCCGGCGCGCAAGGCAAGCCCCGCGACGCGCCGACAGGCTCAGTTCAAGGGGCCGGAGGGCCGCACGGGCTGGAGCCGGGCGATGAGCTCCCCCACGTCGTCGAGCACCGCGTCCAGCCGGCGCTTCACGTCCAGCTCCGCCAGCAGCGCCTGGCGCCGGTCCGCCTCCGGGACGATGGCGGAGGCCACCACGTCCGCGAGCATGCCGCCCGTCGCGCGCGCGGCCACCGGCAGGAGGCTCTCCGCGAAGGTCGGCGGCACGCGTCCGGCCAGCTCGAAGACGGCCTGCCGCAGCCGCTCCTCCTCCGGCCCCTGGTAGGGCGCGTCCGGGAGGACCTGGGCGCGCACCTCGCGGTAGGCCTTGTCCCCGGACAGCTCCGACACCATCCGGATGCGGCTGATGCCCTGGAGCAGGATGTTGAAGCGCCCGTCCTCCACCTCTTCCTCCCAGGCGATGACCCCGGCGCACATCATCGACTGCATCGGCGGGCGGCCCTCGTAGCGTCCCTCCCAGCCCTCCTCGAGCTGGGCCAGCGCGATGACCCGGTCGGTCGCGAGCGCGTCGCGCACCATGGCCCGGTAGCGCGGCTCGAAGATGTGCAGGGGGATGACGGTATGGGGGAAGAGCACCGCCGACGGCAGCGGGAAGACCTTCAGCGCGTTCGCGGCGCGCTCGACGCGTTCTTGGGCGGTCATCTCGGGCATCCTTCCTGGTGTTGTAAGCCCGACAGGCGCCGGACGCACCGGAACCGTCCCCCGCCGCGCCCCCTCTCCGACCAGCCCTGTCCAACCCGCTGGATTCGCAGGGACTTTTCCTCCCGGGCGCCGGGCCTCACCCTCCGGCGCGCGGGCGCCCGCCGCCCCCGGTCCAGGCGCGCAACGCCACCTCCACCAGCCCCACCAGCTGCGCCTCGGTGGCGCCGTCCTGCGCCTGTACGGACATTCCCTGGATGAGCGCGCCGACGAAGCGGGCGAGGGACTCCGCGTCCGTCCCCGGGGGCAGCTCCCCCTCCTGGATGCCGCGCGCGACGCGCGCCTCGAGCGCCCCGAGCGCCTCCCCGCGCAGCCCCGCGACCAGGTCCGCCACGGGCTGGTTCTCCTCCGCGCAGCGCAGCACGGCGGTGGAAATCATGCAGCCGGTGGCGTGCTTGCGCCGGGTGAAGTTCCGGGCCGACTCCCGGAGCAGCCGCTCCAACGCGCCTCGCGCGGTGGGCTCCTCCTCCAGGATTCTGCGCGTGTAGGCCCCCTGCTCGGACTGGTAGCGCGCCAGCGCCCGCTCGTAGAGGCCGGCCTTCGAGCCGAACGCGCCATAGAGGCTGGGCGGGGTGATGCCCATGGCCTGGGTCAGGTCCGCCACCGAGGCGCCCTCGTAGCCCAGCCGCCAGAACACCTCCAGCGCCCGGTCCAGGGCCTTCGTCTCGTCGAACTCCCGGGGCCTCCCGCGGGAACGTGGCTGAGGGGCGGCGACTTTTTTCATAGCGCTCACTATTGAAATACCAACAGGTGCTTCCTATTTACGTATCGCTCGCTACATAAACAGGAGTCACACCCCATGCATTCTGCCATCGCCGCCCTCTGGGTGGCCGTCGGTCTTGGATTGTCCCCCGCTTCCCCGGAGTCCCGCGCGTTGGCGGAGAAGCTGGACCCGGTCATCGACCGGGCCATCGCCCAGGAGCGCGTCGTGGGGACGGTGGTGGTGGTCGCGGTGGACGGGAAGGTCGTCTACCGGCGCGCCGCGGGCCTGTCGGACCGGGAGGCGCGCACGCCGATGAAGGAGGACGCCGTGTTCCGGCTGGCGTCGATGACCAAGCCGTTGGTGTCCGTGGCCACGCTGGCGCTGGTGGACCAGGGGAAGCTGTCGCTGGAGGACCCGGTCACGAAGTGGCTGCCCACGTTCCGTCCCAGGCTGGCGGATGGCCGCGAGCCCGTCATCACCGTGCGCCACCTGCTCACGCACACCTCGGGCCTGAAGTACGGCTTCAACGAGACCACCGCGGAGGGGCCCTACCAGCGCGCGGGCGTCTCGGACGGCCTGGACGACCCGCCCGGGCTGACGTTGGAGGAGAACCTGCGCCGCATCGCCTCCGTGCCGCTGGTGAGCGAGCCCGGCGCCGCGTTCACCTACTCCGTGTCCACGGACGTGCTCGGCGCGGTCATCGCCAGCGCGGCGGGCGCGCCGCTGCCGGAGGTCGTCTCCCGCTACGTCACCGGGCCGCTGGCGCTGAAGGACACCGCCTTCACCGTGAAGGACGTCTCCCGGCTCGCCACGCCGTACGCGGATGGCAAGCCCCGGCCGGTGCGCATGGGCGAGACGGAGGCCGTGCCCCTGTGGGGTGGCGTGGTCCGCTTCTCGCCGGGCCGCGCGCTGAACCCCCAGGCCTTCCCTTCCGGCGGCGCGGGCATGGTGGGCACGGCGGATGATTACGTGAAGTTCCTCGAGGCGGTGCGCCAGGGCGGCGCGCCGGTGCTCACGGCGAAGACCACGCGCGCGCTCGTGGAGGACGGCTTCGCGGCGAAGAAGCTCCAGAGCAGCGGTCCGGGCTGGGGTTGGGGCCTGGGCTCCTCGGTGGTCGTGGACCCGACCCTGGCGAAGACGCCCCAGTCCGTGGGGACGTTGCAGTGGGGTGGTGCCTATGGCCACAACTGGTTCGTGGACCCGAAGCGTCGCCTCACCGTCGTGGCGCTCACCAACACCGCGTTCGAGGGCATGTCCGGGGCCTACACCCTCGAGGTGCGCGACGCCATCTACGCCGGGCTCGGCAAGGCGCCCCAGGGGAAGTCCCCAGCGGCGAAGACGCGCGCCCGAGGCACGGAGCGCGGCGTCGCCCAGCCGCGCCCGTGAGCCCCGGGCTCGCGCCTCGGCCTCGCTTCACCCAGGGTAGCGAAGCACTCGTCGAACACCGGGGTCGCCTTGTACACGGCGGTCCAGGTGTCCGCGTCCAGGTCCACGACGCCGTGGCCGTGGCGCGCTAGAATCCCCTCCACCACGAGAAGGACGGGGGACCCATGAAGCACACGCAAGCCATCACCCTGCTCGGTGTCACGCTGCTGTTCGGCTGTGGGGAGAGCGAAAAGCCGCCACCGGAGAACCCGCCGGAGGCCGAGCGGAGCACCACGTGCACCATGACGGTGACGGGCGCCATCGAGGGAACAGCCGCCTGCACGAGGGGCTCGCTCGTCCATGCGAAGCGGTCGAACTCCTTCAAGTTCCTCCTCGACGCCCTCGAGGGACAGGCGCTCGGGTTCGGCGTCGCCGCCCTCGTGATGCAGCCGCCCCAGCCCGGGACCTTCAACGGCCCCACCGAAAAGGTCTCGTGCGGCATCCTCGTGGTCGACCAGGACGAGCGGCGGTGGTACTCGGAATACGATGACCGCGAGACCGGCGTCAGCCTGCGGGGGAGCTGCACCCTGACGCTCACGGCGATCGAGCCCATGAACGATGGGTCGGTCGACTTCCCTTCCTACTGGGCCTGGGGCACCGTGCACGCACACCTGCTGGAGGTGGACGGCCCGGAGGGCGAGTCGGGCCCGGTGGACGTGGTGTTCGACTTCTCCGAGTGACACGACGACGTCGCGCGGCGGAGCCTCCCTGGCGCCAGCGCCCGCTCAGGACTCCGGCCCCGCCGCCTCCACCTCGCGCTGACGGAAGACGCCGGGCGTCACGCCCACGCTCCGCTTGAAGGCCTTGCCGAAGGAGCTCTCCGTCTCGTAGCCCACGGCGCGCGCCACCTCGGCCATCGACCGGTGTCGCTCGCGCATCAGTCCCATGGCGCGGTGCATGCGCCACCGGGTGAGGTACGCCAGCGGGGCCTCGCCCACGAGGACGCGGAAGCGCTCGGCGAACACGGAGCGGGACATGCCCGCCAGCTTCGCGAGCGACTCCAAGGTCCAGGCCGCCTCCGGCGCCTCGTGCATGCGCTGCAACACCGCGCCGATGCGAGGGTCCACCAGCGCGCGGAGCCATCCGCCCTCCCCGGCGGACGACGCCAGGTGCGCCCGGAGCGCCTGCACGAAGAGCACGTCCGCCAGCCGGCTGACCACCGTCTCGTATCCGGGCTGCTTCGCCTCGAGCTCGGAGGCCACGAAGCGCAGCGTGGGTTCGAGCCAGCGCGGCGTCGTCTCCGCGTCGCCCCTCACGTGCAGCAGCGTGGGCAGGTGCTTGACGAGCGGGCTGAGCGTCTCGCCCTCGAACGTGAACGAGCCCACCACCAGCGTCACCGAGGCGCCCCCTCCACCGTACTGGAGCAGCCCTCCGCACCGCATGGGTCCACGCGTCGCATAGACCTCCGCGATGGGCAGCGCCCGCGTGCCCTTCTTGTCACGCAGACAGAAGCGCACGCCCGCGGGGATGAACACGAAGTCACCTCCCGCGAGCACCAGGTCCCGCGCGTCCGTGGACAGCACGCAGTTGCCGCGCATCACCGCGTAGAAGAGCGGGTAGGGGCACCCATCGACCCTCATGCCCCACGGCGCGGTCATCTCGTAGCGGGCATCCACCCGGCTGCGCAGGTGCACGCCGCGCAGCGCATCGGCGAGGACGTCCAACCCCGGCGAACCAGGGCCGGACGATTGGACGAGAGAAACGGACTGTCGGCGCATGTTCGTCCTTTCCGCCGGGACTATAGGTCCTCGCGAATCCCATCCCAGGAGAGAGCGACATGAAGGCCATCCGTCTGCGCCAGTTCGGCGGTCCCGAGCAGCTCCACCTCGAAGAGCAGCCCGAGCCGACGCCCTCCGAGCACGAGGTCCGGCTCCGCGTCCACGCCGCGGGGCTCAACTTCACCGACCTGTGGCAGCGGGAGGGCCGACTGCCCGGAGCACCGCCGCCGCCCTTCACGCCGGGCATGGAGGCCGCGGGCGTCATCGACACCGTGGGGGCGTCCGTCCGAGGACTCGAGCCAGGCGCGCGGGTCGTCGCTTTGCTGCCCGCCCAGGGGGCCCTCGCGGAGTACGCCGTCACCCCCGCCGCCTCCGTCCTCCCGATTCCGCGAGGCGTGTCGTTCGAGCAGGCGGTGGCGCTCCCCGCCCAGGCCCCCACCGCGCTGCTCGGGCTGCGCGTCGGCGCGAGGCTCCAACCCGGTGAGTCCGTCTTCATCCCCTCCGCGGCGGGGGGCGTGGGCACGCTGCTCGTGCAGCTCGCCCGCCGGTTCGGGGCTTCGCGTGTCATCGGCGGCGTGGGCGGCGAGTCCAAGCGCGCGCTCGTCCAGCGGCTCGGGGCGGACGCCGTCGTGGACACCTCGCGGCCGGACTGGCCCACCCGGGTCCGGGAGGCCACGGCGGGACGCGGCGCGGACATCGTCTTCGTCTCGGGGGGCGCGGAGGCCGGCGCGCTCGCGCTCCAGGCCCTCGCGCCCCGTGGCCGGCTGGTGCTCTTCGGCGCGCAGAGCCTGTTCGAATCCCAGTGGAGCCGCGAGCAGATGATGGGCGCCGTCGCCCAGAACCAATCCATCACCGGCTTCGCGACCTTCAGCCTGCCATGGGAGGAACGTCAGGACGCGCTCCGCGAGGCGCTCGCGCTCGTCGAGTCCGGGACGCTCGAGGTCGTCATCGGACAGGCGTTCTCCCTGGAAGACACGGCCCGTGCCCACCGCGCCCTGGAGGCGAGGACGACCACCGGCAAGGTCGTCATCCACGTCGCCCCGCATTCCACCTCCTCCAAAATTTGATGAAACAGCAACCAACACACACGCAACTTCGATACAAAAACATAAGTAGTACACATGTACTTCCGGCGCGAATCCAGACTAGGACCGGCTTTGATTTCCTTTCCTGGAGAACGCACCTCGATGAAGAAACACATCGTGATGGGGAGTTGGGCGCTGGCCCTGCTGCTCGTGGGCTGTGATGGAGCGACGGAGGCACCCGCGGGCGAGCCGGCGACGCGGGCGTCGGCGCTGGATGGCGGGCTCGTGAACGTCACGCTGTCCAAGCCCGCGACGGCGTCGCACGTGCAGACGGACCCGTACTTCCCGCCGGAGAAGGCGGTGGATGGGAACATCACCTCGGACGACTCGCGGTGGTGTCCTGGTCCGTACCGGCTCGCCCAGCGCTACCTCGACATCGACCTCCAGGGCACGTTCGACCTGCACCGGGTGGAGCTCTATACGGGCTACCGGGACATCCGTCCCGTGGCGAACTACGACCTGCACTACTACGACGGCACCAGCTGGCTGCCCATCCCCGGCGCCGCGAAGACGGGCAACACCAGCATCGCGGTCTCCACCACCTTCACGCAGGTGGTGCGCGGCCAGCGCGTGCGCTTCCTCTGCAACGAGCCGAACGAGGAGAACTGCCGGGTGAAGGAGCTGTGGGTGTTCGGCCTGCCCGTCACCCCGGGAGCGAACCAGCCGCCCGTGGCCAACGCGGGCGCGGACCAGAGCATCACCCTGCCCACCTCCAGCCTCACCCTCGCGGGCTCCGCGACGGACGCGGATGGCACCATCACGTCCTACGCCTGGACGCAGGTCAGCGGCCCCACGGCGACGCTCTCCAACGCCAGCACCGCCACGCTCTCCGTGAGCGGGCTCGTCGCCGGCACGTTCGTGTTCCGGCTCACCGTGACGGACGACGACGGCGCCACCCACTCCGACGACGTGACGGTGACGGCCACCAGCGCGGACACCCTGACCAACGTGGCCCAGGGCAAGCCCACCACGGCCATGCACTCCGGCTTCCCCGCCGCCAACGCCACCGACGACAACCTGACCACGCGCTGGGTCACCTCCTACAATCCAGACCGGCCGGGCACCTACCTCGACGTCGACCTCCAGGGCGCCTACGAGCTCCACACCGCGGAGGTCCACCTCGGCACGTCCGCCACCGCCTCGGACGCCATGCAGAACTTCATCCTCCAGTCGTGGGACGGCGGCTGCTGGAAGGACATCCCCGGTTCGGCGGTCACCGCCAATCCCGTCACCACGACGGTAAAGAGCCTCGCCTTCACCGCCCCCGTCGTCGCCACCAAGGTCCGGCTCCTGTGCCTCGACAGCGTCAACGTGACGGCGGACGACCAGAAGAAGCCCTGCGTCGTGCGCGAGCTGAAGGTGCAGGGGAAGGCGGCGCCCGCCCCCACCGGCGCGATGTCCTGCCGCGCGGGTGAGCAGTACGCCGTGCGCAACTCGCGCTACGCCTACGCCGCGTTCCTGCCGGCCGGCTACAACGCGGACCGCGCCGCGCGCTGGCCGCTCGTCATCTCCCTGCACGGCACCGGGGGCGTCACGCTGAACGCCGACCTGCAGTCCGTGGCCACCACGCCCGAGGGGCTGGCCTGGAACCTCCAGGACGCCACCTTCCGCTCGACCTTCGGCGCCATCGCCGTGTCCCCCCACTACTACCGGGCCGCCAAGAGCGGCAGCGCCTGGTTCAGCCCCAACACCGTGCTGGCCCTGCTGGAGGACCTCAAGAAGGACTTCCTGGTGGACACCGACCGCGTCTACGTCACGGGCTTCAGCGGCGGCGCCAACACCCTCTACGAGGAGATCCTCCTCCCCAACCTGACGAAGTTCGCCGCGTTCGTCCCCATCGCCGTCACGACCACCCCCACCAACATCCCCGGCTACTGCGGCTTCCGCACGCTCCCCATCTGGCCCTTCCATGGCGCGCTGGATGGACAGTCGGACCCGGGGAAGTCCACGTACCTCAAGACGCTGCTGGAGACGCAGTGTGGCGCCACCACGAGCGCCATGAAGCTCCCCACCGTCTACGCCAACCTGGGGCATGACCCGGCGCTGTGCCGCAACGCCTACGCCACGCAGGCGCTCTGGGACTGGCTGTTCCAGCAGCGCGTCAGCACGCGCGGCAACTGACGCACCCACCGCCGGGTGGCGCCGCCCTCAGTGGCGAGCGCCACCCGCGCGGGCCACCGGCCCGTCCTCGTCGTCGAGCTCCGCGCGCTCCCGCTCGAGCGAGTCCAGCGCGGCGTCCACCGACGCCATCAGCACCTCCGGGCGCACGGGCTTCTCCAGCACCAGGTTGGGCACCGTCTCGATGAACATCCGCGTCTCGGGCGTGTACGCGCCGCCGGAGATGAACACCACCCGCCGCGTCAGCTCCGGCGCCATGACGCTCAGCCGCCGGTACAGCGTGGCCCCGTCCGTCTCCGGCATCTGCAGGTCGCAGAGGATGACGTCGAAGTGATGCCCCGCCGCCAGCAGCGCCAGCGCCTCGCCGCCGCGCATGGTGGTGACGACGTCGTGATAGGGCTCCAGGAGCAGGCGCATGGACTGGGCGAGCCTCGGCTCGTCGTCCACCACCAGCACGCGGCCCCGTCGTCCCGAGGAAGGCGCGGGCGCCGTCATGCCTCGCGCCGAGGGGCGGGGCGGCACCTCCACCTGCACGGGCGCCGCGGGCAGCAGCACCGTGAAGACGGAGCCCTTGCCCGCCTCGCTGCGCACCGTCAGCTCGCCGCCATGCGTGCGGATGATCTGCTGGCAGATGGCCAGCCCCAGGCCCGTCCCCTCCCCCGTGGGCTTGGTGGTGAAGAAGGGCTCGAAGATGCGCGGCAGCACCTGCTCGGGGATGCCCACCCCCGTGTCCACCACGTCCACGCGCGCGCGGCCGGAGGCGTCCGTGCTGGTGCGCACGCGCACCTCGTGCAGCGCGGGGTTCCCCTCGGGGATGGCCTGCATGGCGTTGACCAGCAGGTTGAGCAGCACCTGTCCCAGCCGCGCCTCGCTGCCCATCACCCGGGGCACCGGGCCGAACTCCTCCACCAGCCGCGCGCGGTGGCGCAGCGCGTGGCTGACGATGCGCACCGCCGGCGGCACCAGCGCGTTGAGGTCCAGGAGCGTGCGCTCCTGGTCCCCCTGGCGACTGAACACCTGGAGGTCACGGACGATGAGGCGGATGCGCTCGGCGCCCTCCAGCGCGCCCCGCACGCTGGCCTGGGCGTCGCGGATGCCCAGCAGCCCCCCCTCCGAGAGCCCGCGTGACGCGGCCTCCAGGTTCAGCACCAGGTAGGCCAGCGGGTTGTTGATTTCGTGCCCCACGCCCGCGGCGAGCGTGCCCACCGCGGCGACCCGCTCGGCCGCCACCAGGCGCGCCTGGAGCTCCTTCGTCGCGGTGATGTCGCGGTGGGTGGCCACGAAGTGCGTGACGCCCCCGCCCGTCGCGCGGACCGGGGACAACAGCACCTCCGTCGAGACGACCCGACCATCCTCGCGGGTCACGGTGACCTCGACGCAGAGGGACTCGCCCGCGAGCACCGCCGCGCGCACGCGGTGACGCAACCGCGCGTCCTGCTCGCCGTACATCAGGCACGGGTCCTTCCCCACCAGCGAGTCCTGGGCGCACCCCATCAACAGGCCCAGCGCCTCGTTGGCGAACACCGTGCGCAGCATGCCCGGCCCCAGCACCTCCGCGATGAAGACGCCCTCGTGGACGCCACGCACCGTGGTCGCGAGCAGCTGGAGCCGCTCCACCGCGCGCTGGCGCTCCTCGCTCGCCGCGGCCAGCAGCTGGGCCGTCACCGCGTTGACGACGATGAAGAGCTGGAGCACGAGCAGGTCCTGCGCCGTGCTCCCGGAGGCGAACGGGCCCTGGCCCCGCACCGTGCCGATGATGGCGACGACGGAGAGGGCCAGCGACACGGTCGCCGCGCCCCGGGGCCCGAAGCGCAGCGCCGCCAGCGCCGACATCGGGAACAGGAGGAAGCTGGCCGCGTGGGCGACCGCGGGCTGCAACCCCGGGAAGAGGAAGATGCTCGCGCCGAGCCCCGTGGTGAGCGCCGCCAGGGCCACCGCCTCGCCCGGCCTGCGCGGCCACGAGGGACGGCTGAGCAGCAGGAGCGAGGGCGCCACCACGAGCACCCCGGTCAAATCCCCCACCCACCAGACCCAGACGCCGCTCGCCAGGAGCTCCCG
Source organism: Myxococcus stipitatus (assembly GCF_021412625.1). The sequence continues at coordinate 439,412 of NZ_JAKCFI010000006.1, forward strand.
GGGCAGCGCCCCGCCCAGGGTCAACGACACCGGGCCCAGCAGGGCGCTCACGATGGAGCACACCGCGCCCGCGCCCGCGCTCAGGATGACCACGTCACGGATGCGTGACAGGTCCACGCCCACGCGCAGCCGCCGCGCCAGCAGCGCGCCCAGCGTCGGCATCAGCGTGTTGCCGGTCGCGATACCCAACAGGACGGGCCACGGTAGGCCCGTGGAGGCCGTCGCCAGACATGCGCCCACGAAGACGCCGGGCCAGAGGATGGGGCCGCGCACGAGCAGCGCCGCCAGGGCCACGCCCGTCGGCGGCCACACGGGGCTGATGACGCCTCCCAGGGTGGCCATGGCCAGCCCCAGCTGCGCCGTCGCGAAGTACACGCCGGCCAGCCCCAGCATCTCCAGGAGATGCCTTCCGCGAAGCGCGCCTGCGCTGGCTCGGATCAGCCCGATGATGACGTTGCCCCCCAGGGACGCTCCCGCCTGACCGACCCGACGGGTTCACAAAGTGACTCCATGCTAGCGGCCCGGGCCCGGCATTGCACCTTCACTCCGCTCGCCGGGCAGCCAACCGTCCAGGAGCCGATAGGTCGCCGGCGCCACCGCATGCAATGGCCGGAGGGGGTGTCCGTAGTGGGGGACAAGGAGGAGGAACAAGACGATGTCGCGTCCCGGAATCGCCGCCCTGCTGTCGTTCCTGATCCCCGGTGTGGGGCAGATCTACAATGGGGACATCCTGCGCGGTGTCTTCTGGCTCATCATCACCCCGGGTTTCTGGATCGGCACCGGGGGGTGCCTGGGCTGGGTCTGCCACATCATCTCCGCCGCCACGGCGCACAACCGGGCGGAGGACAAGGAGAAGTATCGCGTCACCGTCGTCTAGCCCGCGCGCATGACGTGGGAGCCGGGCCCACGGACCTTCCAGGTGGGCCCGCCTCCCTGCCAGGCGGGTAGGCCCCTGGCCCTCCCCAGGGAGCCAGGGGTCCGCCGTACCCGCCCCCGAGGGCACGGACGTCCTGGACTCAACGCTCCGCGCGGCGCCGCGCCGTCATCTCCTGCGTGAGTCTCCAGCTGGCGCCGCCGTCATCCGACAGGAAGCCGCGCCACGTGAAGTGGTCCTCGCCAATCCCGGTGAACATCCAGCGTATCGGCTTGCCGTCGGGGTCGTTCCCCTCGATGTGGATTTCATCTCCTCGGGCGCGGCCGGTGAGGGTGACGAGGTAGCCCGCGGTGGCCCCCATCCACACGACACGCCAGGCGTCCCGGGCCGCGTCGTAGAACCGCAGCGTCGTGCCGATGCGCCGCTCCCCCACCGCCGAACTCAGCCCCTCCGGGTGGGGATAGACGAGCACGTCCTGGATGACCCTGCCGTCGAGCACCCACGAGAAGGCCCACTCTCCCGGCTGCCGGTAGGTCTCCTTCCCCGTGGCGTCGAAGAAGGCGACATCCATGTCCCAGGAGCCGATGAAGCGCCCGAAGAGCGCGAGCTTCCCGGCGTGCTCGGCCAGGGGTCCTCTCGCGCGCAACAACTCCAAGGCCCGCTCCGCGAACGGGGACCGCGACTCCGACATGACACACTCCTCCCGTGAGGGGCCCCAGACGTCGTGGCCCACGTGAATGGATGACGCGTGGATGGAAGCGAAGGGGGCGTCAGCGCCCGGTGCCCGCGACGCGCTCCCAGGCCGGCGGATAGCGCAGGACGAGCCCCAGCTCGTCCACGTCCAGCTCGGCCTCGAAGCCGCTGCCCGTGGTGCTCTCGTAGCGATAGCGGGACGCGCCCAGTCGCGTGTAGCGCTGGGGCAGCGGGAGCAGGGCCAGGTCCGGCATCCGCACCCACGCGGCCGTCGCGGGAGCGGACTGGCCCTCCGCCAGCGCCAGCCTGCGGATGGGCAACGTGTTCGTCGACGGCGTGAAGCCCAGGTCCACGTCGACGCAGCCCCGGAACGCGGTGACCTCCTCGGCGCCATGCCACCAACGCTGGTCTTCGTCGACACGCAGCCCGAGCGACCGCGGCTCACCGCCCCGACGAAGCTCGACGCGCGCCGAGCGCGTCCTCCATCCGGCGTCCACCTCGACGGCGTACTCCACGAAACAGGGGACGCCCTCGAGCGCGAGGGTGACGGCGCCCGCCAGCACGTGGCCCGACCCGGTCGCGCGCAGCTCGCAGTATTCGCTGCCCTCCTCGTCCAGGCGCTTCCACATCCAGGCGCGCAGACATCGGGACGGCGGCGCGTTCGCGTTCCAGGGGAAGTTCATGCGGACGGCACGGTACGGGAACGGCGGCGACGCGTCTTACACATCCTTGCGCCGAACGTCGTCGAGCGCACGTCCGTCCCCCTTGCCGGGGGGGGCCTGGAACGCGGACCATTCGGGCCCCATGCCGCGCATGCACGCCTCCGTCCTCTTCCAGGCGCCGGACCTCCAACTCGCGCGGGTGACGTGTGACGGCCACGACGGGCCACGTCCCCGGGAGGAGGGCGTGGACAGCGAGCGCCTCGTCCTCGCGCTCCATGGCCGCTTCCAGTTCCGCGACCGTCGCACCCGCGCGGTGGTGAGCCCCGGCGTCGGCCTGCGGCTGCGACCGAACCAGCCCTGTGAAATCAGCCACCCGCACGGCGGAGGCGACGCATGCCTCTCCGTGCGAGGGACCTGGCTGCGGCGATGGATGGAGGGAGACACCGCGGCCGTGCCCATCGACCCCGCGGCCTACGTCCGGCTCCAGGCCGTGCTCGCGCGAACCCGCCACGGCGAGCCGGTGGACCGGCTCCAGGTGGAGGAGGCGCTGGGCCTCGTGCTCGCGCCGACGCAGCGGCCCCGAGGCACGGCGAGCCCCAGGGAGCGCGCCATCGCGGAGGCCATCGCCCACGAGGCCTCGCTCCACTTCGACGCGGGCCTGTCCGTGGAGGCCCTGGCCCGGGCCGCCGGCGTCTCCGTCTTCCACGCGTGCCGCGTCTTCCGCCGCGTCATGGGGACGAGCATCCACCGCCATGTCCAGGAGGCGCGCCTGCGCCACGCGCTGGCGCTGGTGCTGGACACGCGCATGCCGCTGGCCCAGGTGGCGCTGGAGACGGGCTTCGCCAACCAGGGCCACCTGGGCAATGCCTTCCAGCGCCGCTACGGGCAGACACCGGGCGCGGCGCGACGAGGGCTCCCCCGTCCACATCCGCGCTGAGCCAGGGCCAGCGGACGCCTCAGGGGTGGGCCTCGCGCAGGGCCGCCAGCAGCTCGTCCGCCGTGGTGGCCACCGCGCGCGCGCCGTGGGAGTCCAGCTCGTGCGCGTCGCGGAAGCCCCACGTCACGCCCACGCCGTACATCCCCGCCGCGCGCGCCGTCTTCATGTCCACCGCCGTGTCGCCCACGAAGCCACACGCCGCGGGCTCCATCCCCAGCTCCGCCGCCAGCGCCAGCGCCGCCGTCGGGTCCGGCTTGCGAGGCATGCCCGGCCGCTCTCCATACACCGCGCCGAACGGCACCCCGGGCAGCAGCTTCGCGACCAGCCGCTTCACGAAGTCATCCGACTTGTTGCTCAGCACGCCCATCGCCACGCCCTGGGCGGCCAGCGCCGACAACATCCCGGGGATGCCGGGATAGGACGCGGTCCGGTCGAAGAGGTGCGCGTCGTAGTACGCGTGGTACGTCTCCAGCACGGGCGCGGCCAACGCCTCCCTCCCGGTCCCCACCGCGCGGCGGGCCAGCTCGCGGACGCCCTCGCCCACGAAGTGGCGGTAGGCGACCTCCGGGTGCGTGGGGAGGCCGTGCCGCGCCAGCGCGTGGTTCATCGCGTCGGCGATGTCCCCCAGCGAATCCACCAGCGTCCCATCCAGGTCGAAGAGCACCGCGCGCAGCCGCATGTCCACATGTCTCCTGAAAACGAAAACGCCCCGGCCGCGAGGCCAGGGCGTCCGAAGGCTTCGAGCTCCGCCTTGTATCAGTGAGGCGCCGCCGCCGCGCTGGCCGTGGCACCGTCGCCGCCGCTCGTGGTGAGCACCGCGAAGTTGATGTTGTTGTAGCCCGCCGTGGCGCAGCTGAACATCACCCGCTTGATGATGGCGTACTCCACGTCCTTGTGGGCCTGGATGTTGATGTCGCCCTTGAACGTGTTCGCCGCGTCGTTCGCCATGGCGTGGAGGTCCTCGAACTGCTTCTTCATGTCCCGCAGCTTCTCCTCCAGCGCGGGGATGTTGAGGTACTCGTCCTTGGTGAGGTCCTCGACGCGACCGACGATGGTGCCGGACACGCTGACCTGGTCACCGGACACCATGACGACCGGGTGCATCTCCACTTCCTTGACGTTGACCGCCTCCGGAAGCTGGATGTCCTTGGTCATCATCAGCACCTCGCCCGTCGCGGAGAAGTTCGCGATGAGGAAGAGCACGATGATGACGAACATGTCGACCAGCGGAGTGATGAGCAGGTCGGCGTAGCCGCTGCGCTTGGCGTGGGCGGCGCCGTGTCCGAACACCTTGGAGTGCTGGAGGCGCTTGCCGTACCGCTTGCCTGGAACCTTGATGGCCATGTCTGGGGTGGCTCCGTGCTAGCCCATCGCCGCGGTCACCGACACCTGGGGCAACCCATTGCCGATGCACTCGTCGATGATGCGGACCAGGTCCTCGTAACGGACCTTGTCCTCGGGCTGGAGGGTGATGGACGTCTGGTCCGGCAGCTGCGACTTGAGCTCCTTGAAGCGCGCCGCCAGCTTGGTCAGGTCCGTCTTGCCCTTCGGGTCCTTGGTGAGGGGAATCGGATCGAACGTGGTCTGGTCCGCCGTCAGCCGCATCTCCGAGGGCGTGATGAGCAGCGTGAGCTGGACCGTCTTGGTCTCCTGGGGCGGCTGCTCCTCCTCCATGGAGGGACCTCCAGCCTGGGAGACCTGCAGACGGCCGATCTGCGTCCAGACGGCCGTCATGATGAGGAAGCTGATGGTCACGGCCATCAGGTCGATGAAAGCGGTCAGATTGATGGCGGTATCGAGCGGCTTCTTGCCACCCTTGCCACCTTGACCTGTGTCCATTCCGCCGGCCATGGCGTTCTCCTCCTACATCCGCGCCGGGCTACGAGGTGGCGCGGTTCAGACTGAAGAGAGGCGCGCGGCGCGTCCCCTCACGGGGACGACAGACAGCGCGCCCGGATTCCGGTTCCCTCGAGGGGAAGCGGACCTCAGTCGTCGTGGTGGTCCCGGGCGGCGGGGATGTTCAGGTTCTTGAACTTGTCCTTGTTCGCCACGATGAGGTTGAGCACGGAGACGCTGGTCTCGTTGATGTCGTTGATCAGCGACTGGGTGCGGCCCATCAGCACGGAGAAGGCGATGAGGCAGGGAATCGCCGTCACCAGACCGAAGCCCGTGCAGTTCATGGCTTCCGAAATACCGTTGGCGAGAATGGTCGCCTTGTCGGCCGGGTTCACGTTGGCCACCGCCTCGAAGCAGGCGATGAGGCCGGACACCGTGCCGAGCAGACCGGCGAGCATGGCCGCGTTGCCGAGCATCGCGAGGTAGCCGCTGCGCGCCTCGAGGCGGGGCGTCTCGCGCAGGGTGGCCTCGTCCAGGGCCGCCTGGACCTCGTCCTGGCCCTTGGGGACGTTCATCAGGCCCGCCTTGATGACGCTGGTCAGCGGGGTGGCCTTCTGGCCGGCCACGTAGTTGATGGCCTTGTCCAGGTCACCGGCATAGATGTGCTTCTTCAGGCCGCGCAGGAAGGCTTCCTTGTTGATGGAGGCCTTGCCGAACAGGACGATGGTGCGCTCCACCATGATGGAGAGCGCCACCACGAGACACACGGCGATGGGGTACATACCCCACTGACCGGCCTCCCAACGCCTGGCGACTTCCTCGAAGAAGCCCCGCTCGGGACCGCCGGTGTTCGCGAGCACGGCCAGATTCGTCAAAAACCCCAGGTTCATCGCGTCATGCCTCCACGGCGGCTCGGCCCGGCGGTGCGGACCTTCCAGAACCTGTCGCCCCCCCGGGCGTGCGCCCCAACGACTCAGTGGGCGGCAGGAATGGATGTTGAAAACGGTGGTGCCGACTTTAGGAATGGCTGTCTGGGGTGTCAAGGCAGGCACGGCGCCGTTAAGTGCTGAAATCTCACAGGAAATTTGCGCGAAACCACCCCTTGTCAGGCGTCTCTGCGGGCAGCGGAGCAGGCATTGCGGGGGCTTCCCAAGAACGTGCGGTTGTGTCAGCGCGTCTGCTTCCGAGCGTGTGGGTCGCGTGGTAATGGCGCCGCATGGCGAGGAAGCGCATTGGCGAGCTGCTGTTGGAGCAGCGGGCGATCACGGTCGCGCAGCTCGAGGCGGGGCTTTCGGCCCACCGCAAGTCCGGGCAGCGACTGGGAGCAACACTCATCGCTCAGGGAGCGATTACGGAGGCGACGCTGGCGGGCGCGTTGAGCCAGGCGCTGGGCATGCCCCAGGTGGACCTGGCGGCGGTGACGCCGGAGTGGGCCGCGGTGCACATGCTGCGGGCGCGCTTCTGCGAGCAGCACGACCTGTTCCCCATCGCGCTGGAGAGCGTGGGCGGGCGCCGCCAGCTCGTGGTGGCGATGAGTGATCCACTCAACGTTCCGGCGGTGGAGGAGATCGAGTTCACCACCGGACTGAAGGTGGCGGTGCGGGTGGCGGCGCTGTCCGCGGTGCGCGGCGCCATCCTGCGCTACTACCACAAGGTCCCCGTGACGCCGGCGGGTGGAGCCCCCTCGGCGGCCGCCGCGCCCCGTCCCGCGCGCCCCCGCCCCGTGGCGCCCGCGCGTCCGGCCGCGCCCCCGTCGGACGAGGAGGTGGAGGAGGACGAGGAGGTCATCGTCGGCGAGGAGCTGCCGCCGGGCGAGCTGACCCAGCGCACGTCGCTGGCGGAGCTGATCCGCGAGCGCGAGGAGAAGCAGAAGCAGAAGCGCGAGCAGGCCGCGACGAAGCCGAAGCCCGCCACCGGCGGCGGCGTGCTGGACGACCTGGACTACCTCTTCGGACAGGCCCGCGAGGACCCGGACCGCGTGGAGGAGCTGGAGCGCAAGTTCTGGGCGCTGATGCGCATCATGGCGCGCAAGGGCCTGCTGTCGAAGGAGGAGTTCACCCGCGAGCTGGACAGCGAGGGTGAGGGCGAGGGCTGAGGGCGGCGCGCCACTGACGGGGCGCGGAAGGGGGCGGCGGAGCGGGCCAGGCCACGTCGACTGAAACCGACTCCGGGACTCGCGCGTACGGAAAAGAAGAGACCCGTACGCCGGTCATGTCCGGAGGCCTGGAGCCCATGTCGTCCGTCGCCGCCCACCCCGTTCCATCGCGCCGCCCGCGCGGCGGCGCCACGCGCCACCTGCTCCACGGGCTCGTCGCCGTCCTCGCGGTGCTGGCCGCCTGCACCCAGGCGAGCGGAGCGTCCTCGACGGCGCTCGACCCGGGGATGCGCGCCAACGTGAGCGACAAGCGTCGCTACGCGAAGCCCTCCGACGAGGAGCTGCGGCGCACCCTCCCCCCGCTGTCCTACCAGGTGACGCAGGAGGCGGCGACCGAGCCGCCCTTCCACAACGCCTATTGGAACAACCACGCGGAGGGGCTCTACGTGGACGTCGCCACGGGCGAGCCGCTGTTCTCCTCGCTCGACAAGTTCGACTCCGGCACGGGCTGGCCCAGCTTCACGCGGCCGGTGGACCCCTCCCACGTCGTGGAGAAGCGTGACACGGGGCTCGGGATGACGCGGGTGGAGGTCCGCTCGAAGGCGGGTGACTCGCACCTGGGCCACCTGTTCGATGACGGCCCCAAGCCCACGGGCCAGCGCTACTGCATCAACTCCGCCGCGCTGCGCTTCATCCCCGTGGGCGAATTGGAGCAGCGGGGCTACGGCGAGTGGCTGGCGCTGTTCGGCCGCAAGCCCTCGACCGCCGCCGTCGCGCCCGCCGCGAAGGTGGACGTGGGCAAGGCGCTCGCGGCGTCGGGCGTGACGGAGACGGCGCTGCTCGCGGGTGGCTGCTTCTGGGGCATGGAGGACCTGCTGCGGAAGATTCCGGGCGTCCTCCAGACGGAGGTGGGCTACACGGGCGGCGCCCTGGAGCACCCCACGTACAGCGACGTGAGCACGGGCAGGACGGGACACGCGGAGTCGGTGCGCGTCGTGTTCGACCCGAAGGTGCTGAGCTACGAGACGCTGCTGGAGAAGTGGTTCTTCCGCATGCACGACCCGACGACGCTCAACCGCCAGGGCAACGACATCGGCACGCAGTACCGGTCCGCCCTCTTCGTCCTCTCCGACGAGCAGCGGCGGGTGGCCGAGGCGGTGAAGGCCCGCGTGGATGCCTCCGGCAAATGGCCTCGCCCCGTGGTGACGCAAATCACCCAGGCGGGCGAGTTCACCCCGGCCGAGAGCTACCACCAGGACTATCTCGTGAAAAACCCGGGTGGCTACACCTGCCATTACCTGAGGGACTGAGAGCGCCGGGGGGCCACGCGGCGTCTTGGCGTCCGAGGCTATGCTGGGTGGATGATTTGTCTCGTCTGCGCGCGACTCCGAGCGGGGGAGTCGGGGTCCGCGTGCTCGGAATGCGGCGCGCCCCTCGTTCCCATCACCGAGCCGCACGTCGAGGCGCTCATCCACGCGTCGCTGCGTCGACGCATCCACGGATGGCACACCGACGCGCTCATCGACGAGGCGACCGCGACGCGGCTCGAGCAGACACTCGCCGCGACGCCGGCTCCCGAGGTCCAGCAGGCGCCTGTCGCGGAGGGGGCTCCGGAGGTCGTGGCGGCGACGGTGGTCGCGGTCTCCTCCGGGGTGGACCCGGCGACTCGCGCGGAGGCGTGGGCGGAGGGACTCGCGACCTCGCTCCGGCGGGTGTTCGACTGGCGTCCGGACTGGGGCGGGGAGCTGGCGCGCTCGCTCGACGCGGCGGCGAAGGCGGAGCAGGCCCAGGAGGCACTGCGCCGTGAGCGGGCGCGGACGTCCGGGGACGATGCCAGCGAGGACGACCTGGGCTCCGCGCTGGGCTCGGGGCAGGCGCTGTTCACCCGCGACCCGGCGGGCGCGCTGAGCGGCGGGCTGGAGGCGATGGTCGCGCTCGACGCCGACCCGGAGCGCGCGCCCAAGCTCCACGAGTACATCTGGTGGTTCCTGGGCGCGGTGCTGGTGCTGGGCGGTTCGCTGATGGGGGTGCGCGAGGCCTGGCGCGCGCTGGGCGGCGTGCCCCGGCAGCTGCTCGTCTCGGGTGCGCTGCTGGGCTACCACGCGGCCTTCATCGGGCTGGGCACCTTCCTGGGACGGCGCTCCCTGCCCGTGGGACGCGTCCTCGCGGGCATCGGGCTGGCGCTGCTCCCCGTCGTCTTCGTCGCGTTGTCCTCGCTCGTGGCGCTCTGGCCCGCGCTGGGACTGGCGGTCGCGCTCGGCGTGGCGGGCGTGAGCCTGCTGCCGCTGCGCGCGGCGGGCAGGCTTCTGCATGGGACCTCCGCCGCGACGCTCGCCGTGGCCCTGTTCCCGTCGCTGCTCGCGGGCCTGCCGCTGATGGGGTTCGAGGAGGATGCGCCATGGCTTCGCGCGCTCTGCGCGGGCGCGGGCGTGGTGGCGCTCGCGTCCTCGGCGTGGCGTTCTCGCAAGGGTGGGGATGGGAAGGTCGCGCTCGTCGGCGCGGGCGCGGCGCTCTACGGCGCGCTGTGGCTGGCGGTGTTCGCCGTGGCCAGCGGCCCCTCGGGGTTCGACGCGCTGGAGCCGGGCTCGCCCCTGTTCGCGGGCTTCTGCCTGTGGGCCATGGCCCTCGCCTCGGTGGTGGCCTTCGCCTCCACGACGGACGCGATGCGCGCCACCTTCGCTCGCGCGAGCCCGGTCCTGGAGCTGGTGGCGCACGCGGTGCTGGCCAGCGGCGCCGTGGTGGGGGCCATCGCCGCGTTCGCCGTCACGCCTGGCGAGGACCGCACCGTCGACCTCGTCTCCGCGCTCACGCCCGCGTTCGCGGCGCTCGTCTTCTTCCTGCTGGAGCCACGGCGGCGCGCGTTGCTCCACACCGCGGTGCTGACGGCGCTGCTCGCGGGCGTGCTGTGCGGACGGCTCGTGTTCCCCTTCGACCCGGGCGGGTGGGTGCTGGGGGGCGCGGTGGTGGCCTCGGGGCTGATGCTCGCGGCGCGCTGGCGGAAGGAGAACACGACCCCTCGCGGCCAGCAGCTCCTGTGGAGCATCGTCGCGTCGTTGGCGGCGCTTCCGCTCGTCTCATGGTTCGGTCTGCCGGAGGGCCTGTGGCCCCGGGCGTTGACGGGCCTGGTCATCGCCTTCGCGGCGCACGCCTCCGGAGGCTGGCGCTGGCGGGGACTGCACTACCTGGGCGGGCTCGCCGGGGTGCTCGGGGTCCATGCGCTCGTCGCCGGCACGCCGTCCCTCGCGGGGAGCTGGGGCACGCTGGCGGTGCTCGCGGTGGCGAGCGCGCTCTACGGGGTCATCGGGCGCGTCCAGGCCCTCTGGGCCCAGCCCGTCGGACACCGCGAGAACGACCTGCTACCGCTGGACGACCTCTCGCTGGTGTTGGCGGCGGTGGGGGTGCTCCTCGCCATCGGCGCCGTGCCAGTGACTCCGGAGCCGCTCGCGAGCATGGCGGCGCCCCTGGACAGGGTGCTGCCCTTCCTGCCCACGGCCCTCCTCGCGGGAATCCTGCTGCCGCGCACGCCACGCGACCGGAGTCGCGGCGTGGCCTTCCTCGCGGCCTCGGCGCTGGCGCTCCTCGCGTCCCAGGTCGCGGGCACGGTGTCCGATTACCAATCGTCGCGGGCCGCGCTGGTCGCGGCGGGGCTCACGCTCGGCTATGCGCTCCTCGCCGCGCTGCGGGGACCAGGGGCGACGACGGCCGAGACGCCCGCGCTCCGGGGGCGCAAGTTCCTCGGCGCGAACTGGCTGCCCTTCCCCGAGCGGGGCTGGCCCCTCTTCACGGATGGCTTCGCCGCGGTCGCGTTCATCCAGGCGGGCATCGGCGCGCTCACACTGCTCCAATGGCTCGCCTCCCCCAATGACGCCGAGCGCCCCCAGGTCCTGCTCGCGGGCGCGCTGCTGACGGGGGCCGCGCTGGTGACGTTCGTGTCCCGGGGCTTCGTGTCCTGGCGGCTGAGAGGTTCGGTGGCGGCGCTCGCGGTGGGAGGCGGATTCATCGCGCTCACCGCGATGGCCAACCGCGCGGGCCGCCCCCTCTCACCGGACGTGGTGGCGTCGAGGCTGCCGCTCATCGGCATCGCGCTCTGGGCGCTGGCTGTCGCGACGCGGCGCTTCGGGCCCTGGCTGGGGCGACTGCTGGAGAATCCGAAACAGGGAGCGCACTACCACTTCGTTCCGCACGCGGGCGTGCTGGCCCTGGCCCTGGTGCTGCTCAAGGGCGCATACCTCGTCGGCATGCCGTCCCCGTCGCGCGCGCTCGGCGTGACGCCGCCATTGCTCGTGCTGGGAGCGGCGGTGCTGGTCCTCCTGCTGGAGCGGTCCTTCCGCACGGTGCTCCTGGCGCACGTGGGCCTCCTGCTGGGGCTCGGCGGCGCGGCGCTGTGGTCCGCGCGCCAGTCGCTCCTCGGGCCGTCGCTCGCCGCCCTCGTCCCTCCGGACGGGCAGTGGGTTCGCGCCAGCGCCATGGGCCCGACATTGGATTGGACGGAGCCCGCGGCCTGGCTCGCGCCGGGTGACACCCTCTTCTTCCTGTGGCAGCGAGCGCTCATCGGCATCGCCGCGGCGGGACTCGTCTACGCGGGCGCCACGTTCGCGCGCCTGCCGGAGTTCCACGTCCGGGCGCTGCGGCGCTGGGCGGTCCACGCCGTGGCGCTCGTGTGCGTCGCGGCCCTCTTCCAGCCGGGGCTGCTGGCGGCGGGGCTCGTGCTCACCACGGGCGTGACGCTCTTCCTGGGTGGAGGCCGCTCCCAGGGACGTGGCGCGGTGGCGATGGGTCTCCTGTTGCTCGTGCATGCCCAGGCCCATCAGGTCGCCACCCTCGAGTCCTGGCCGGGGCCCGTGCTCGGACTGCTCGGGTTGCTCGTCGTGACGGTCGCGCCCCGCGTCGCGAAGTGGCGCGGCCTCCCCGAGGGCGCCGCCCGTGTGCGCTCGCAGCAGCTCGCCGCGCTCTACTTCGGAGCGGCGCTCGTGTACGCGTTCGCGGTGGGGGGTGACACCTCCCCCGTCCTCGCGGTGCCACGGCTCCTCGGGGAGCTGTTCGAGGGCCTGGGTGGGACGTGGATGGTCGCCCCCGCCGTCGCCATCACGCTCGCCCTGTTGGCGGCGACCTTGTTCGTGGCGGCGTTCCAGTGGAAGGGCGCGCTCGCGGCCTTCGTCGCGACCGCGGGCACGGGCGTCACCGGCCTCGCGAGCGTCGCCGCGCTCATGACCTTCGTCGCCATGCGCGCGAGCCGCGTCGGCCCGTGGCCCGGGTATGGCGAGCAGCTCTTCACGCGTGGCGCGGACCTGGCGCTCGTCACGGCCGCGTGCGCGCTCGTGCTCCATGCCGCGCGCCAGTGGCTGCGGCCCCGGCGCGCGGACGTGGCGAGCGGGCTGGGCGCGGGGCGTGACGCGTGGCTCATGGGCACGGGCCTCCTGCTCTCCCTCCTCGCGGTGGGAGGACAGGCTCCGGCGGAGGCACTGCCCCAGGCCATCGCGGCCATCGGGCTCGCGGTGCTGGTGGCCCTGCACTGTGCCTGGACGGAGCACACGGGGCGGCACGTCTACTTCGTGCAGCTCTCCATCGTGGGCGTCTACGCGCTGGTGCGAAACCTGTATGCGCCGGGCCTTCGCGCGGAGCACGACGCCCTCTTCGCGCTGGCGCTGGGCTTCGTGCTGGTGGGGGTGACGGTGCTGGCGCGGCGCGCGGGTGTCCGGCCCGTGGAGGCGGCGACGCGGCGGTTCGCCGCGCTGCTGCCCTTCGGCATGGCGCTGGTGCTTCCGAGCGAGGCCACGCGAGAGGCGGCGCTGCTGGCGGGCGGTTCGGGGCTGCTCTACGCGGCCCTGGGCGCGGTGGAGCGCAGCCGCCTCTTCGGCGCCTTCGCCGCGGCGGCCGCCAACGTGGCGCTGCTCGTCGCCGCGCTGGCGTTCGGACTGGAGGGCGCGGAAATCTACCTGGCGCCCCTGGGCCTGCTCCTGCTGATGCTCAGCCAGCTCTTCGCGTCCAGCCTGCCGCGCGCCGCGCGCAACCTGGTCCGCGTCCTCGGAGGGCTGCTGCTCTACGTCCCCGCCGCGGCCAAGGTGGCCCTGCGCGTGGGCGAGGCTCCGGATGGGACCTACGCGCTCGTCTTCGGCGGCGTCTGCCTGCTGGGCGTCGTCGTGGGCATGCTGCTCCAGATTCGCGCCTACCTCGCGCTGGGGACGCTCTTCCTCACGCTGGACGTGGTGGCGAACCTGCTCCACGCGGGCCTGAGGGACCACCGCGTCGGCTTCCTCGTCATGACGCTCGCGGGGCTCACGCTCATCGGCGGACGCATCCTGGCGACCCTCAAGCGCCAGGAGTGGGAGCTCCTGGTGCGACGCGTGCGCATCCAGCTCCAGGGCTGGGACTGAGCGCGGGGCGGGCCCCCTACTCCACCGACAGCGGCAGCCGCACGGTGAAGGTCGTGCCCGCGCCCACCGCGCTCTCCACGGTGAGGCGGCCGCCGTGGTTCTCCACGATGCCCTGGCAGATGGAGAGTCCCAGGCCGGTGCCCCGACCCTCCGGCTTGGTGGTGAAGAAGGGCTCGAAGATGCGCTGGAGGTGGCGGGGGTCGATGCCCGTGCCGGTGTCGCGCACCGTCACCACCGCCTCCTGCCCGTCTCGCCGCGTGGAGAGGTACACCGCGCCGCCCGGCTGCATCGCATGGCAGGCATTGGTGATGAGGTTGACGAAGACCTGCACCAGGTTGGCGCGCACCGCGGACAGCGGCGGCAGCTCCATGTATTCGCGGTGGACGCTGACGCGCGCCTGCGCCACGACGTGCTCGCAGAAGCCCACGGCCATGTCGACCACGGCGTTGAGCTGCACCCGCTCCGGCTTGTCCTGCGCCGGGCGCGCGTAGCTGACCAGGTCGCGCGTGAAGCGCAGGATGCGGTGGCTGCTCTCCAGGATCTTGCGCAGCTTCTCCTGGTCCGCGGGGTTGGCCCCGGGGGTGGTGCGCGAGCGCTGGAGCAGCGCGTCCGCGTACGTGGCCACCGCCGTCATGGGGTTGTTGATTTCGTGCACCACGCTGGCGGCGAGCTGCCCGATGGAGGCCAGCTTCTCCGCGTGGATGATGCGCTTCTCCAGCTCCTTCACCACGGTGATGTCCTGGCCGATGGCGATGACGCCCTCGACCTCGCCGTGGTGGGCGAGCATGGACGACGTGGCGAAGGACACCCGCACCTCTCCGCCGTCACGCGCGAGCAGCCGCGTCTCGAAGCTGTTCACCGACTCGCCGCGGATGGCGGCGGCGATGACCTGGGACAGCCGCAGGTGCTCGCTCTCCGGGACCAGCCAGAAGATGTCCTTGCCCAGCACGTCTTCCTTCCGGAAGCCGGTGAGCGCGCTGAGCGCCTGGTTGAACACCACCACCTGCTTGTCCCGGTTGGCCACCAGGATGAGGGCGTTGGCCTTCTCCAGCAGGTCCTCCAGGTACTTGCGCACGAACGTCAGCTCGTCGATGAGCTTGGCGTTCTTCACCGCCACGGCCACCTGGCTGGCGAGCTGGAGCAGGACGCGCTCGTCGTGCTGCACGTCCGCCTCGAAGCCCTCCGGGTACTCCATGTTGATGGCGCCGAAGAGCTGACCGCTGGCCACCAGCGGCGCGCTGACGCCGTGGGTGCTGCCGACGAACAGCAGCGGCACCTCGCCCAGCACGGCCACGCGGCCCTGGGGCAGCGCGGCGCGGCCCAGGTTCAGCTTCTCCACCGCGCGCTGGAGCAGCACCAGCGGCTCGTGCGCGCCCTCCTTCAGGCGCCCCTCCGCGTAGAGCGAGGTGAGCCCGCCGGTGCGCGAGTCGGTGATGCGGATGCAGAACGAGCGCCCGGGGAACAGCTCCTTCACCCCGCGCGCCACCGCGGCCACCAGCTCCTCCTCGCCGCCGACCTCCGCCACGCTGCGGCCCAGGTCGAGCAGCACGCCCTCCGTGCGCGCCTGCTCCAGCAGCGCCTTCTCCGCCACCACCAGCCGGTTGCGCGCCAGCTCCGGGTCGTTGCGCGCGCGCACCGCCACCACGTCGCCCCGGCGAGACAGCGTGAGCACCGCGCCCGACAGCCCGGCCAGCCCCAGCGCCACGTCGCAGCTGGCGCCGTCGGCGGGGACACAGGCCCCCGCGAGCGTCCTCGTGACGTCCTCGAGGGAGAACTGGTGGTCCAGGCAGAAGCGATGGAAGGCGTCGTTCGCCGTCACCAGCCGCAGCGACGCGTCACATACGGCGGCGGGGGCGTCCAGCGCCTCGAAGAAGGCCTGGAAGGCTTCGGGTCCCGGTCCATCCGGGAGGCGCATGGCTCGGGTCTCAATCTTCATGGGAGGTGGCCTTGTCCAGGTCGAGAATCTGCTGCTCCCCCATGTACGACTTCGTCTCGTAGCGGGTGATCTTGCCAATCTTGCGCACGATCTCCGCCATGCGCTCCGCCTCGCGGTAGATGATGTCCACCGGCTTCCAGGCGAAGTCCTCCTCCTTCAACTTGCGCTTGAGCAGCTCCGCGTACCCCATGACGGAGGTGAGCGGCTGGTTCAGCTCGTGCGCGGCGGTGCCGGCGAGCGCGACGATGACGGCGCTCTTCTCGCTCTCCTCCAGCCGCGTCTGCGCGTCCGACAGCTTGCGCTCCAGCTTCATCCGGTCGCGCATGTCCGTGAAGATGCCGACGCTGAAGACCTCGCGTCCGTTCTCGTAGACGAGCGACGCCGTCATGTTGACGGGCACGCGCTCGCCGGAGCGGTGGACCAGCTCCTCGCGCGTCAGCGCCATGCGCCCCTTGCCGCCGTGCTCCGGGCCCCGGAGCGTGGCCATGATGCGGCGGGCCACGCCGGGCGGGTACAGCTGCTCCGCGGTGAGGTTGGCCAGCGCCTCCTGGGCGGTGTAACCCACCAGCGCCTCCGCGCCCTTGTTGAAGAGGATGATGCGTCCCTTCAGGTCCGCCGCGATGATGGCGTCCACCGACGAGTCGATGAGCCGCTCCAGGAAGTCCTTCGTCTGGCGCAGCTCGTCCTCCAGCTTGCGCGCGTCGGTGACGTCGCGGAAGGAGAGGATGGTGGCGGCGTCCTCGTCGCGCAGCGGCGCGGCGGACATGGACAGCGTCAGGCGGCGGCCCAGCGCGGTGCAGACCTCCACGTCCACGCCCGAACGGGCCTCGCCCCGCGAGGCGGCGGTCACCAGCTCCATGAGCACGCCGTCGTCCACCGGCTGGGTCACCTGGTGCAGGTGGCGCCCTCGCGCCAGCTCCGCGGGCAGGTCCAGCATCGCCGCGCCAGAGGGGTTGAGCGACAACACGCTCGCCTTGTCGTCGAGGATGGCCACGCCCTCGCTGACGTTGGCGAAGAAGAGCTGATACGGCTTGAAGGAGGCCACCTGCTCCTCGGCCGCCAGCCGCGCCGTCTTCTCCGCCTCCGTCTGTCCGCGCACCGTCTGGAGCACGGAGGCGTTGCGCAGCGCCACGGCGGTGGCGTGCGCCACGGTGGTGAGGAAGTCGATCTCCCGCGTCGTGAAGGTGCGCCGGCGTCCCGCCGCGCGCAGGAGCAGCACGCCGCGCACCTGGCCCCGGATGGGCAACGGCAGCGCGGCGATGGCGTGGATGCCGCGGGCGGCCACGGCCCGACGCTCCACGTCACCGAGCAGGGGGTGGGTGGGCGCCTCCTCCATGACGACGGGGCGCCCGGTGCGCATCACCTCGCGAATCTCCGGGTAGCGCGACAGCTCGATGCGCAGGTCCTTGAGCGCCGGGTCGTCGCTGGCGGCGACGATGATGCCTTCGTCCGCGTTGCGCCCCAGCATCACCAGCGTGGCGCGGGCGATGTCCAGCTTCTCCGCCAGTCGCCGGGTGACGCCGTGCAGGAGCACCTCCACGTCGGCGCTCTCCGCGTAGTCCGCCGTCAGCTCGAGCAGGAGCGCGAGGTCCTCCTGGCCGCGCTCCTGTCCCTCGCGCTCCAGGTGACGGCTGGCGGCGCGCTGGAGCCGGAAGACCAGCTCGTACGGCGCCACGGGGGCGGCAAGGATGTCGAGCGGCCGCAGGGGTTCGGCGGCGGCGAAGCCCTGCTCACCGGGCTCCACCAGCACCACCAGGGACACGCGCGAGGCGCGGGGCGAGTCGAGCAGCGCGGCCAGCGCGGGGCCGCTGCCCTGCGCGGTGAGGTCCACCAGCGCCAGTGACGCCCCCTCCACGCCGTCCACCACGCGCAGGCCCGCGCGCGCGGCGGCCGCCGCGAGCACCTCCCGCGCGGCCGAGGCGGGAGGCACCAGGGTGATGCCGAGGGCGAATTCCAACGAGGACGGCACGTGGCGGGTAGGGTCCAGTGGGGGGAGCCCTACTCTACACGCACCGGCGCCTCAGGGGCAGTCCGACTCGAATGCCCCCAGGTCGGGGGCGCTGCCGCAGAACGTCAGGCCCACGCCCAGGCCCACGTTCCTCGCGGGCGAGGACGGCCCCAGTCGGAAGTCACCCGTGTCGATGTTGACGAAGGCCGGGGACTTCTCCAGCGAGCGGCGGTCCAGGCCGCTCCGGGAGCGCCAGTCGGAGAGCCCCACCTCCGACCCATCCAGCTGGAAGCGGGCGCTGCCCGACGCGCCGAGGTAGAGGTTGCCGTCCACGACGGCGCCGGAGCGCCCCGAGCCCGCACGGGCCGCCAGGCCGCAGCCCGCGAAGATGTTGTTGCGCACGTCCAGGTTGGCGCTGGCCCCGGTGTCGCCGTGACCGAAGGTGAGGCAGGCCCCGGGCATGTTCCAGACGGTGTTGTGGAGCACCTTGACCGTATTGGTGGTGTCCACGCGGATGCCACCGCCGTCCTCGCCGCCGCCGAGCCCGTCGCGGATGACGTTGCGCTGGAGGGTGATGCGCGTGGGAGGACCGTTCACCCGGTTGCCGCCGATGTTGATGCCGCGCCCGTTGTCGTAGAGGACGTTGTCCTCCAGCAGGACGTCCGAGGCGGAGAGGTGGACCACGACGCCCTCGCCTCGCGAGGTCGAGGTCGCCTTGTGGCCCCAGATGACGTTGCCGCGCAGGGTGACGCGGGTGCACGTCTTGATGTCGGCGCCGTTCTCCCGGTTCTCGTGCAGCTCGTTGTCCTCGACGAGCAGGTTGTCGAAGGGCGTGCCGGAGAAGGTGGCGCCGCCCTCGGGGCCGATGCACTGCACGCCGTCCCCCGAGTTGTGGTGGATGTCATTGCCGCGCACCACCACGTTGCGCGACGTCGTCTGCACGATGATGCCGTGGCTGTCGGCGCTGCCCCGGTTGAAGTTGAAGATGGAGTTGCCCTCGATGAGGATGTCGCTGGCCTTCTCCGACACGTTGAGGCCCGCGCCCGCGGTGCCGTTCTTCGCCACGCAGCCGCGCAGCACGCCGTGGTGGGTGGCCGCGCCACGCCACAGCACGGCGAAGGTGGCCGTGCCCGCCGCGTCCAGCGTGAGGCCCTCGACGGTCCAGTAGGCGCCGCGCACGTCCACCAGCGCGGACTCGCTGGCGCCGGGCTTCACCACGGGCGACGCGCCGGGCGCGGCCTTGACGGTGAGGGGCTTGGACGCGGTGCCGCCGCGCTCCTCCAGCTTGAGCCGTTCCGTATAGGTGCCGGTCTTCAGGAAGATGGCCTCGCCCGGAGCGATGAGGGTCAGCGCGCGCGAGACGGTGCGCAGCGGCGCGGACTCCGTACCCGAGGCGTTGTCGTTGCCGGACGGGGAGACCCAGAGGATGCGTGAGTAGGCGGGCGCGGGCGGCGGCGTGGGTTCGGGTTCGGGCTCCGGCGTGGGCGTGGGTGCTGGCTCCGGTTCGGGCGTCGGCGTGGGGGTTGGCGAGGGGGACTCCCCCGGGGTCTCGGGTTCGCCGGGCGTCGTCGTGGGAGGAGGCGGCTGTGGCGAGCCCGTGGAGGGAGACTCCCCCGCGCCCGTCCCCGGCGAGGTGCCCGGGGTCTGGGACATCTCGCTCTTGCCGTTGCACGCCAGCAAGGCGAGCAGGGCGGCGGAGCAGCAGGCCGTCAGCAGCGGTGAGCGTTGGCGCATCCTGTCGGACTCCTCGTGTGGGTCGCGACGCCCGAGGCGCTCGCGAGGACGGCCGCCAATCGAGGCACGCGCCTTGTTCATTCCCCGCCCCCATCGCAACCCCTGCCTGTCAGGCCGAGGAGAGAGAAGGCAGGGATTGGGATTCCGAGGGGTTGGGGGATGCGCGGCGCCCCGAGCGCGTGGTCGCGGGTAGCGGGCGCGGCGCCGGAGTCGGTCACGGTGCCCCTTCACCGACGGAGAACGCGTGACGCGATGTCGCGAGCGGCCGGGCGAGGGGTAGGCGGGTGGTGCGTCGCAACTCGTACGGAGGTCATGGCGGAGCGGGGAGCCGGGGGCTGGGCTCCGCCTTTCCCCGTGCGCGGCCCCGGGGCGCGTGCAATGTAGCGACAGGGAGTCGAATCGGAGGGGAAGCCATGATTGTGCTGGTGACAGGGGCCACGGCCGGCTTTGGCCTGGCCATCGCGCGGCGCTTCATCCGGGAGGGGGCGAAGGTCATCGCCACCGGACGGCGCACGGAGCTCTTGAAGGCGCTGCGCGACGAGCTGGGAGAGCGGCTGCTGCCGGTGACGCTCGACGTGACGGACCGCGAGGCGGTGCAGCGGGTGTTCGGCGGGTTGCCCGCGGACTTCGCGGACGTGGACGTGCTCGTCAACAACGCGGGGCTGGCGCTGGGGTTGGAGCCGGCGCAGACGGCGAAGCTCGACGACTGGGAGGTGATGGTCGACACCAACGTGAAGGGGCTCCTGTACTGCACGCACGCGGTGCTGCCCGGCATGGTGGCGCGGAACCGGGGTCACGTCGTCAACATGGGCTCCGTGGCGGCGGAGTATCCGTACCCGGGCGGCAACGTGTACGGCGCCACCAAGGCGTTCGTGCAGCAGTTCAGCCTCAACCTGCGCGCGGACCTGCTGGGCACCGCCGTGCGTGTCACGGACATCGAGCCGGGGCTGGTGGGTGGCACGGAGTTCTCCAACATCCGCTTCCGGGGCGACGCGTCACGCGCCGCGTCCGTGTATGCGAACACGCAGCCGCTGACGCCCGAGGACATCGCGGACGCGGTCCACTGGGTGGCCACGCGCCCGGCGCACGTGAACATCAACGTCATGTCGTTGATGCCGGTGGCACAGGCCTTCGGGCCGCTCCCGGTGAAGCGCCAGGGTTGAGGCAGCACGGGTCCGGACCTCCCCCGCGAGGCCCGGCCCCGCCCCGCATCCCCTCATGACCTCATGGGTTGTTGCCAGACCTCATGATGTCAGAGGTATGATGCAGACTGCACGGATGACAGAGGAAATCCAGGTGCAGGGCGACGGGCGGGGCAAGCAGGAGCGGAACGGACCTCATGCAGGGAGCGACATGAGCGACAAGCCACCGCGACCGGGAACCGTCCTCGAGGAGTACGAGCAGCTTCCGGAAGGCGTCCACGCGGAGATCATCGACGGTGAGCTGCACGTCAACCCGCAGCCCGCGATTCCGCATGTCCGCTCCACGTCGAGACTCGGAACGATTCTTGGCCCATTCGACCTGGGAAGTGGGGGGTTCGGGGGATGGGTCCTGTTGGATGAGCCCGAACTCCGCTTCGAGCGCGGAGACATCCTCGTGCCGGACGTCGGAGGCTGGCGACGCGAGCGCATGCCAGTCCTGCCACAAGGCGTTGGCTTCACCCTGCCCCCCGACTGGGTCTGCGAGGTGCTGTCACCGTCGACCGAGCTGCGTGATCGTGGCCGGAAGATGGAGATCTACGCCAGGGAGGGAGTGAAGCACCTGTGGTTCGTGAACCCACGCGCCCGAACGCTGGAGGTCTTCGCGCTTCATGGCGGCGTCTGGGAGCGACTGGGGTTGCACTCCGGCGACGAGCTGGTTCGCGCGGAACCCTTCGAAGCCATGGTCCTGAAACTCGCCCTGCTCTGGGAGAGGTGACCTACCAAGGAGCGACATGAGCGACGAGCCGCGTCCCGAGGACTTGTACGAAGCGCTGGAGCGGCTCCCGGAGCATGTCGTCGGGGAGCTCATCGACGGAGAGCTGCTCGTCAGCCCGCGTCCCCGCACGGCGCACAGCCGCGCGGCCATCCTGTTGATCCATGCGCTCGGGCCATTCGATGACGAATCCGGACATCAGGGGCCAGGCGGGTGGATCTTCCTGTCCGAACCCGAATTGCACCTCGGTCGAGATGTCCTCGTGCCGGACCTCGCCGCATGGCGGCGCGAGCGCATGCCGGAGCTCCCCGATGTCGTCGGGGTGACGCTCCCTCCGGATTGGGTCTGCGAGGTCCTCTCCCCCTCCACCGAGTCCCTCGACCGCGGCAAGAAGATGGAGCGCTACGCGCGGGCCGGCGTCCGGTACCTCTGGCTGCTGGACCCGCGCAAGCAGCGGCTGGAGGTCTTCCGGCTGGCGTCCGGGGCCTGGGCCCTGTGTGCCACGCACGCCGACTCGCCCACCGTGCGCGCCGAACCCTTCGAGGCCGAAAACATGAACCTCCATTCACTTTGGGCGCGCTGACCCCTGCGTCTCCGCCGCGCCTTGGGCTAACCTCCGGCGGCATGAGCGACACGGACCACCCCAAGGGACTCCTCGCTCGGGGACTGAAAGCCCTGGGCCACCTCACCCACCCGGATACCCGCTCCGGCCGCGTGTTCACCCGCGCCGAACAGGGTCTCACCCGCGTCCTCGCCCGCGTCACCGAGAGCCCCACCTACCTTCGCGCCAGCGGCACCCTCATGCGCCAGGGCTTCAACGCCCGCATCCGCCGCAACAGCTTCGTCGAGGGGGCCCTGCGCTCCCTGCGGCTGCCCACCTCCTCCGAGGTGGAGCACCTGCGCGACCAACTGCGCCGGATGAACGACCAGGTGGAGGCGCTCGGCTCGCAGCTCGAGGTGGTGGTGGACCTGCTCCACAAGCAGGAGGCCACCTCCGAGCGCCGCTCCGCCGACAAGGACGACACGCAGCCATGACGACGTCCACCGCGCAGCGGCTGCGCTCCTTCGTCACGGGGCAGGTCGAGCTCACCCGCGCCGTCGCCCACGCGTTCAAGAGCCGCCCCTTCAATCCCTACCCCTACCTCAAGCCCGTCATCGAGCGGGCCGCGGGCGTGCGCGAGCCTCCCATCAGCGCCACGCCCCACAGCGTCGTGTTCACGCGCGGCAGCATGCGCTTGCTGCGCTACGCGGCGCCGCGTCGGCGTCACCGCACGCCCATCCTGTTCGTCTATTCACTCATCAACCGCTGGTACATCCTCGACTTCCAGCCGGGCCGCAGCCTCATCGAGCACCTCACCCGAGACGGCTTCGACGTCTACGCCATCGACTGGGGCATCCCCGGCCAGGACGAGGAGCGGCTCACCTGGTCGGACCTGCTCGGGGGCCTCATCCAGACGGCGGTGCGCTGGACGTTGCGCGTCAGCAAGAGCCGCGACCTGACGCTCTACGGCTACTGCATGGGCGGCACCATGGCGCTGGCGTATACGTCCCTCTACCCGGAGGGCGTGCGCAACCTCGTGGCCCAGGCCACGCCCGTCGACTTCAGCAAGGGCGGCCTCTACACGCTGTGGACGTCGTCCAGCCACTTCGACGTGGACTCGCTGGTGGACGCCTACGGCAACGTGCCCACGCCCGTGCTCGAGAGCGGCTTCCTCATGGCCGCGCCGGTGCAGCGCCTCACGCGGTGGCTGGAGGTCTGCCGGCGCATCGACGACCCGGACTTCGTCTCCACGTTCCTCGCCATGGAGCGCTGGGGCTCCGACCCCGTGCCCTTCCCCGGCGAGGTGTATCGCCAGTACATCAAGGACTGCTACCAGCAGAACCTCTTCCACCAGGGCCTCATGAAGGTGGGTGGCGAGACGGTCGACCTGCGTCGCATCCAGGCCGCGCTGCTCAACGTCATCGCCGAGCAGGACACCATCGCCTTCCCCGCCATGAGCGAACCGCTGCTCGGGCTCGTCGCCTCCAAGGACAAGGAGACGCGGCGCTATCCCGTGGGCCACATCGGCCTGTCCGCCTCCAGCAAGGGCCCCACCGTCGTGTGGCCCTCCATCTCCGCGTGGATTGCCGCGCGCTCCCAGTCGATGGAGCCATGATTCACTCGTCCAGCAACGACACGTCACCGGGCACGGCCGTGCGCGTCCGCGAAAGCCACCTGCGCCTGCGCGATGGCCGTCGCCTCGCCTATGTCGAGGCCGGTGACCTCGATGGCTTCCCGGTGTTCTTCATCCACGGCAACCCCGGCTCGCGCTACATGCGCCACCCGGACGACCGCATCGCCCACGCGCTGGGCGTGCGCCTCATCGTCCCGGACCGCCCTGGCTACGGCCTGTCGGACTACCAGCCCGGGCGCACGCTGCTCGACTTCCCGGACGACCTGGAGCAGCTCGCCAACGCGCTGAAGGTGGGCCGCTTCGCCCTCTTCGGCGTCTCCGCCGGTGGCCCCTACGTCGCCGCGTCCGCGTGGCGGCTGGGCGAGCGGGTCACCCGCGCGGCCATCGTCTCCGGCGCCTCCCCGCTCAAGCGCCCCGGCGCGATGGAGGGCGTCAACCGCGAGTACCGCAACGCGTACACCCTGGCCGCGTGGCCCGAGTGGCTCTTGCACCCCTTGATGGCGATGCACGACCGTCAGGTGCGCGCCAACCCCGAGCGGGCGCTCGCGGGGCTCATCTCCCACTCGTCCCCGGCGGACCGGGAGGTGCTGGCGGATCCCCTCATCGCCGCGCAGGTGCACGGCTGGCGCCGCGAGGCCACGCGGCACGGCGTGTCGGGCATGCGCCGCGAGGCCCACATCCTCGCGTCCCCCTGGAACGTCCCGCTGGAGGAGATTCGCCAGGAGGTGGACCTCTGGTACTGGGAGGGCGACAGCATCGTCCCGCCGCAGATGGGCCGCTACCTCGGCGCGCGAATCCCGCGCGCGGTGCCCCACTTCCTCCCGGGTGGGGGACACTTCTCCCTCTATCCCCACTGGCGTGACATCCTCACCCCGCTCGCGCGCGCGAGCACGTGACGACAGGGGACGGGCATGCTCCGGCGGGCCTTCATCCAGGAAGAAGCCCACGGGCGCATGGAGCCCGAGATGCGACAGCTGCTCAAGGGGCTGCGCGAGCAGGGCATCCCCACCGAGTGCTTCACCACCAAGCGTCTGGAGCGGCGCCAGGTCCCCCTGGCCCCCGACACGCTGGTGGCGGGGCACGTCCCCTCGGTGCTGGGCGCCTTGAAGCAGCTGGGCATCGAGCCGCCTCCGACGAACGACTACCCCGCGAGCCTCCAGCCCTTCCTGCGCCGGCGCCTGTGGAAGAGCACCGTGCGGCGGCTCACCGCCGACCTGCTCGACGTCGCGAGCCCCCCCGTGTTCGCCAAGCCGTTGGGACGCCGCAAGCGCTTCACCGGCCATGTCTTCCAGAGCGCGGACGACCTCCTCTACCTGGAGCGGGCCTCGGCGAGCACGCCGCTGCTCTGCGCGGAGGTGGTGCGCTTTCGCAGCGAGCACCGCGCCTTCGTCGTGAAGGGAGTCCTGGTGGGGCTGCGGCACTACGCGGGGGACTCCGCCATCGGCGTGGACATGGCGTGCGTGGAGGAGGCGCTGCGCCTGCTGGAGGCGTCGGGTGAGGCGACGGCGGGCTACGCGCTCGACGTCGGCGTGCTCGACACGGGCGAGACGGCGCTCGTCGAGTGGAATGATGGCTTCTCGCTGGGCTCATATGGACTGGAGTCCGACAGCTACACGGCACTGACCGTGGCACGCTGGTGCGAGCTCACCGGCCTCGTTCCGCGTACCGGCATGGGCTGAGACGTTCAGTCCCCGACGCCCACATTGCCTCGTGGCCCCGGGCGCCCCAGCTTGGCTCCGGCCGGAGGGCAAGGTGTCATCGTGGGAGTCGACATGAGACGGTGGTGGCGAGGCACGGCGACGCTGACGCTCTGCGCGGGGCTGGTGCTCGCATGTGGTGGCGACGGCGCCTCCGCGGAGAAGCCGCCCCCCGAGGAGGAGACACCTCCCACGACGGAGCCTCCCCTCCCACCCACCCCGAAATCCGGAGATGTCCGCTGGAGCGTCCACGTCCGCCTGCCGGGTTCACAGGAAGCCATCGCGGTGGTCTCCGACGGACAGGGCGGCACCCTCCTCCTGGGCGGCTCCAGGCCCCCGGGCAACGGGACGTCCTCCTCCGAGCAGGCCGGGAATGGTCGCGTGCTCACCCTCTCCCACCGCGACGCGGGTGGGCAGGTCGTGTGGACGCGGGACTTCGTCCCCGAGCCGTCGGAGTCGTCGGTGGCGAACGCGCACGGACACCTGCTCGCCGTGGCCTCCACGGGGGAGCTGTTCATCGCGGGCAAGGTGGAGGGGCGGCTGCGGCTGGGTGAGAGCCTGGTGAGTGACAGCAGCTTCCTCGCGAAGCTGTCA
Source organism: Myxococcus stipitatus (assembly GCF_021412625.1). Next base: position 464,880 of record NZ_JAKCFI010000006.1, read on the forward strand.
CCGGACGGTACGCCGCTGTGGGCTCGCGCCACCGGCGTGGTGAAGGCCGTGACGCCGGACGTGGACGGCGAGGTCCTGGTGGCGCATGGGCGCCTCGTCACGCGCTACGACACGCGGGGACTCGCGCGCTGGTCGCAGGACATCCCGGCCATGACCTCCGCGTCCGCCGTCGCGCTCGACTCGGACGGAGGCGCGGTGCTGGCCGGACGCCGGCCCGTCTCCCCCTTCGAGAGCATCGGCTTCATCGCGCGCCTGTCTCCGGTGGGCGAAATCTACTGGGAGCAGGAGGTGGGACCGGATGCCCCCGTCTTCACCCAGGTGGCCTTCACCCACGACGGGGGCCTGCTGCTCACCGGCGACCTCGGCGCCACGCTCCATTGGGGAGGCGCCACGCTGTCACCCCCGTGCGTCGACGAGGTCTGCCCGCGCACCGCGTTCGTCCTCGCGGCCGACGCCGCGGGGCGCCCGCTCTGGAGTCACGTCGCGGGCAGCGGCGGTCCCGACGGCGCGCCCGCCGCGCGCATCGCGGCGGACCCCCAGGGGGGCGCGGCGGTGCTCTGGCGGGGCACCTGCGGCTCGGAGCTGGAGCGGCTGTCTGCCCGGGGCGAGGCGCTCTGGCGCCAATCCCACGCCGCCGAACCCTGCTCCGCGGCCCCCGCGCTGACGGACCTCACCTTCGTGCCCGGAGGCGACGTGGTGGGCGTGGGGAGCTTCAGCGGCACGCACACGTTCGCGAGCGGCGGTGACTTCACCGCCGACGACACGGACCTCTTCCTCCAGCGCTGGGTGCCCTGAGCGTCAGTTCGACGCGACGGAGACGGACACGGGCTCGGTGGACTCGGGGAGCGGCTCGCCGTCCGCGCCCAGCACCACGGGCTTGATGCCCAGCTTCCGCTCCACGATGCCGTGGCCCAGGTAGATGAACGGCGTCAGGCCCACGGCGATGAGCAGCTTCACGATGTACGACGTGTAGATGATGCTGAAGATGGTGGCCGTGGGCAGCACACCCGTCCACGCCACGAACTGCACCACCGTCGTGTCGATGAGCTGCGACACCAGCGTGGAGCCCGTCGCGCGCAACCACAGGAGCCGGTTGTTGGTGGTGCGCTTGAGCAGGTTGAAGATGGTGATGTCCGCGAACTGGCCCACGAGATAGGCCATCATCGACGCCACCAGGATGCGCTGCGAGCCGGCGAACACGTTGTTGAACGCGCTCTCCACCGTGCCCTTGAAGTCCGGCGCGCGCGTCAGCGGCGCCCAGGGCACCTGCACGGCGATGGCAATCACCGTGTACGCGAAGATGGCCATGAAGAAGCCCACCCAGGTGACGTAGCGGGCGGCCTTCTTGCCGTAGAACTCGTTGAGGATGTCGGTGAGCAGGAACGTCACCGGGAAGGGCAGCATCCCGATGGACATCACCGCCACCACCGAGCCGACGTGCACCTCGAACAACTTCACCCCGATGAGGTCTCCGACGACGAGCGAGGTGACGAACACCGCCGCCAGGACCACGAAGAGCTGCATCCGCCTGTCGAGGTTCATCCGGTCTTCTTCCTTGTGAGCCGAGCCCGCGTCATACCGCGCCTGCCTCCTCCAGCAGTAGTCCCCGCCCCTCCCGGACGACCCGGGCGGCGCCCGTGCGCCCGCCCTCCGTCAGAGGTGACGCTCGGCGTGAAGTCCCGGGGCTGCGGGCTCGTCATGCGGGTAGTAGGACGTTCCCGCCAGGGGCTCGAGCGGCGCGACGGGCGGCTCGTCCGTCGTCGCATCCGGTTCGGACGGCAGGTAGCGCGGCCTGTAGACGCACAGCACCGTCTGCTCCGTGTTGGACGGGTTGTCATACCGGTGTGGGAAGCCGCGCGGCCAATGGAAGGCCATGCCCCGCTCGACGGGGCGCCCCTGGGACAACAGCCCGGGCCCGAGCACCAGCTCGCTCTCCTCCATGCGGGCGTTCGACCGGGCGGAGACGCCGGCACCGGGCCGCACGCGCAGGCGATAGATGCCATAGCCCGCGCCCTCGTGGATGACGTCCACGCGGCCGAAGGACCGCTCCTCGCTGGCGTACACCATCTCCTCCGCCGTGCGGTGCACCTGGAGCGACGGCGTCGCGACCCCACCGAGCGCCAGCGGCTTGATGACGCGCACCGTGGCGGCGAGCACCTGCGCGCGCGGCGCGTCCACCGTGGGCGGCGCGAGCAGATAGCGGCTCACCGCCTCCACCGCGGACTCGAGCAGCTCGAAGCGACACGCCTCCAGAAGGAAACGCAGCTCGCCCGTCAGCCGCCCGTAGTTCACCGTGTGCGCCAGCCGCCCCCCGGTCGCCGCGCTGCGCGTGTCGAGGAAGAGCGCCACGTCCAGGCGCAGGGGCTGCGCCGTCACGCGCTCGCGGTTGTAGATGCCCACGACACAGTCGACCGTGAGCCCCCGCAGCTCGATGATGTCGAGCGGCCGACCCTGGGCGTCGGTGACGTTGGGGGGCTGGAACGCCTGCTCCGCGCTCATAGCTGCACGCTCCTGCCGCCATCGACGGCGATGACCTGGCCGGTGATGTAGGGCGCCTCGCGCGCGAGGAAGACGACGGTGCGCGCGATGTCCTCCACCGTGCCCGAGCGCCCCAGGGGCACGCGCCGGAGCACCTCGTCGCGCGCGGCCTCGTCGAAGCTCTCCGGGAAGATGGCCACGCCGGGAGACACGGCGTTGACGCGCACGCGCGGCGCCAGCTCCACCGCCAGCGCGCGCGTGAGCATGAGCAGGCCCGCCTTGCTCACGGAGTAGTGGGCGTACTGACTCACCGGCCGCTCACCGCCGATGTCGGTGATGTGCACCACCAGCGGGGCCTGTCCGGCGTGCAGCGCGGGCAACAGCGCCTGGGTGAGGAAGAACGGCGCGTCCAGGTTCACCGCCAGCATCGCGTGGTACCGCGCGCGGGTGATGGAGGCGAAGTCGACGCGCTCGTAGAGGCCGGCGTTGTGCACCACCACGTCCAGCGCGGGCCAGGCCTCGCGCACCTGGGCGGCGAGCGAGTCCACCGCCTGGGGCTGGGCCAGGTCGGCGGCATGGAGGGTGACGCGGCGGCCCAGGGCCCGCAGCTCCTCCGCGAGCGCCTCGAGGGGGACGATGGAGCGGTTGGCGTGGAGCGCCAGGTCATACCCGGCCTGCGCGAGGGCCCGGGCCACCGCGCTGCCCACGCGGATGCCGGCGCCCGTGATGAATGCGGTGCCCATGCGGCGCACTGACTAACAGGCCGCGACTCGAAAGGCACCGGGGACCTGAGAAACACGAAGGGCGGCGCCGGATACCCCCGTATCCCGGCACCGCCCCTCGCTTCTTCACGTTCCCCCCGGAACGAATCCTTCAGCCCCGACTACGGGTGGTAGCTGGCCGTGTGGTAGCCCGGGCGCCAGTCGTTGCGCTCGTACGACACCCAGACCCACTCCGTGGCCCGCTCGTACCGGCCGGGCACCCAGCGCTGCTCGAAGTGGCCCTCGGTGCAGCGGGTGACCCGGCCATGGCGGCCGCGGCGCTGCTCCGTGCAGACCTCGGGCACCCACACCCGCTCGTAGCGCCCCTCGACCCAGCGGTTCACCGTCTGCAGCTCGTAGCGGCCCTGGGCGCGCGGAGGAGGACGGGGCGCGGGAGCGTGGTGGCAGTCGCGCGTGTGGACGTGGGCCTCGTAGTAGTCGCGGTGGTTGTCGCGGCGGTCATCCCGGCGGCTCTGCTGGCTGGCCCAGTCGCGCACGCTGCCGTCCGCCGCCTGCGCCGCCGTGGAGCCGAAGAACAGCGTGCCGAGAGCCAGGGTCGCGATAGCAGTCTTGAAAGCCATGTCCTTCAACCTCCGTCGTCCGTGTTGAACCTTCTGACGGGGCCCCCTCCGGAACATTCAATCCCCTCGGGTGAGGGCATGGCTCCGATGTAGGCAAGACACGCCTTCGCGAGGCCTCAGGGCGAGGCCAGGGCGCGGGCCTCGGCGTCGGCGACGAACCGTTCGGCGGCCTGGGCCTCGGCGGTGTAGAGCTCGGAGAGCCAGTCGATGAAGAGGCGCACGCGCGCGGGCAGGTGGCGGGCAGCGGGGTAGAGGATGTTGGAGGGGAGCGGCTCGCTGCGCCAGCCGGGCATGACGAGGCGCAGCTCACCGCGCTCGAGGCACGCTCGCACGTGCGCCGAGCAGGGCGTCTGGAGGAGCCCGAGCCCCGCGACGGCGAGCGCGACCCACGTGTCCGAGTCGTTCGCGGCGACGAGGTGCCGCGCCATGCGGACCACGAGCCGCGCGTCCGGTCCCGCGCCGGGCGGACGCCAGTCGACCTCGAACACCTTGCCGGTGCGCGAGGAGAAGTAGTTCACGAAGACATGGCCCTCGAGTTCGTGCGGCGTGCGCGGCGTGCCACGCGCGGCGAGGTAGCCCGGCGCCGCGCACGTCACCACCGGCAGGTGCGCCAGCCGTCGCCCCACCAGGGACTCGTCGTGGACGTCGCCACCGCGCACCACGCAGTCCACGCCCTCCGCCACCAGGTCCACGGGACGGTCGCTCGAGCCCAGCTCCAGGACGATGTCCGGGTGGCGCGCGAAGAAGGCGGGGAGCGCTGGCGCGATGAGGTGGCGCCCCGCCGCGGCGGGGACGTCCACGCGGATGCGTCCACGCGTGCTCGCCGCCGAACGCCCCAGGCTCGACTCCACCTCCGCCAGGTCCTTCAGCAGGCGACGGACCTCCTCGTAGTAGAGCGAGCCGTCGTTGGTGAGCGACACGCGCCGCGTGGTCCGGTGCAACAGCCGCACGCCGAGGTGGGCCTCGAGCGCCTGCAGCTCGGTCGTCGCGCTGGTGCGCGGCATGCGCAGCGCCTGGGCCGCGGCTGTGAAGGAGCCCGTCTCGACGACGCGAAGGAAGAGCTCCATCGCCCGCATCCTGTCCATGTCCCGTGTCTCCTGGAGGAGGATTGGTCGGAATTTCCGACCAGCCCATTCCACTCCAGGCAGTTTATCGCCCGCGCCGCGAACAATACATCTCACCTGTCCGCGCACGGCGTTCCGAGCGGCCGGCCAGGGGCGCCGGAGCGGCGGGTGCGGGCTGTCACACCCAGGTTCTTGCTTTCGAGGAGCAACGCCATGACGACCCACATGAGCACCCGTCGGCTCGGCCGCACGGGCCCCACCGTCTCCGCTCTCGGCCTCGGGGCCATGGGCATGTCCGACTTCTACGGGCCAGCGGACGAGACGGAGAGCATCGCGACGATTCACGCGGCGCTCGACGCCGGCATCACCCTCATCGACACCGGTGACTTCTACGGCTCCGGCCACAACGAGCTGCTCATCCGCGAGGCCTTGAAGGGCCGCGACCGCGCGAAGGTCGTGTTGTCGGTGAAGTTCGGCGCGATGCGAGACCCGGGCGGCGGCTTCGGCCCCGTGGACCTGCGTCCGCAGTCAGTGAAGAACTTCCTCGCGTACAGCCTGAAGCGGCTAGGCACGGACTACATCGACATCTACCGCCCGGCGCGCATGGTGGGCGAGACGCCGGTCGAGGAGGTCATGGGCACGCTCGCGGACATGGTGAAGGCGGGCTACGTGCGCCACATCGGCCTGTCGGAGGTGGGCGCCAGCACCCTGCGCCGCGCCGCGGCCGTGCACCCGGTCTGCGACCTGCAGATCGAATACTCCCTGCTGTCGCGCGGCATCGAGGCGGACATCCTGCCCACCGCGCGCGAGCTGGGCATCGGCGTGACGGCGTACGGCGTGCTGTCCCGGGGCCTGCTGTCGGGCCACTGGAAGCCGGAGCGGGAGCTGACGTCGAGGGACTTCCGCGTCAACAGCCCGCGCTTCCAGGGCGACAACCTCCAGCACAACCTCGCGCTGGTGGAGGCGCTGCGGCAGGTGGCGAAGGCGCGCGGCATCGAGGTCTCCCAGGCCGCCATCGCCTGGGTGATGTCGCGGGGCGACGACATCGTCACGCTCATCGGCGCGCGCTCGCGCAAGCGGCTCACCGAGGCGCTCGGCGCCGCCGAGGTCGCCCTCACCGCCGAGGACCTGAAGGCCATCGAACAGGCCGTGCCCGCCGGGGCCGCCGCGGGGGAGCGCTACCCGAAGGCCGCGATGGCGCATCTGGACAGTGAGAAGCGGGCGTAGGCCCCTTCCTCCCCGGGATGCGGTACACCGGGGAGCACCATGTTCCATCGCCAAGGGCCCACCCTGCTGGAGCTGGCCGAGCAGGCCTTCTCGTCCGTCGAGCGCGGCTACGACCTGCTCGCCCCCAAGTTCGACTACACGCCGTTCCGCACCCCGGACCCGGTGCTCCAGGCCGCCATCGAGGCGCTGGGGCCACCGGGCAGTGTGCGCGACGCGCTCGACGTGTGCTGCGGCACGGGCGCGGCGATGCGCTTCCTGCGCCCGCTCGCCCGGGAGCGAATCGTCGGCTTCGACCTGAGCCAGGGCATGCTGGAGGAGGCCGGGCGTCGGCTGTCCGGCGCCCCTGGCACGGCGGCGCTGGAGTTCGTCCGGGGCGACGCGCTGGAGCTGCCCTTCGACGCGGCGTTCGACGTCGTCACGAGCTTCGGCGCGTTCGGGCACATCCTCGAGGAGGACGAGCCCCGGCTCGTGCGCGGTATCGCCCGGGCGCTGCGGCCCGGAGGCCGGTTCCTCTTCGTCACCGGCCACCCGCCCTCACGGCTCCATCCCGGCTTCTGGATGGCCAAGGGCTTCAACGCCGCCATGCGCGTGCGCAACGCGCTGTGGAGCCCACCCTTCGTCATGTACTACCTGACGTTCCTGGTGCCTCGCGCCCGGGCGTTGTTGGAGGCGGAGGGGCTCACCGTCGAGGTGCGCGACGGCATCCTCCCTCCGCCCTTCACGCCGCTGGCGACCGTCATCGCGACGAAGCGCTGAGACGCTACTTGCCGTCGGTGGCCTTCGCCGCGCCCTTCTCCAGGCCGCGGTACACGGTCTCCAGCCAGAAGTCCTGCTTGATGAAGCCCTCGCCGTAGACCTTGTACTTCTCCGGCAGGCCCTCGGCCTTCACCTGCTCCAGCGTCTTGCCGGCGTCGCGCTTCGCGCGCACCAGCGACACCGTCTCGCGCAGCATCGCCACGAAGCGCTCCATGCCCGCGCGGTCCGTCAGCGCGCCATGGCCGGGGATGATCTTCACGTTCGGCGGCAGCGTCTGGAGCACCTGCTCCACGTTGCGGACGTAGCCTTCCAGCGAGCCACCGCTGGCCACGTCGACGAAGGGGAACGAGTCCAGGACGAACTGGTCGCCGGTGTGCATCACGTTGGAGCCCGTGAAGTACACGAGCGTGTCGCCATCCGTATGGCCCGCGGGCAGGTGCGTCAGGCGAACCTCCTCGCCGTTGAAGTACAGCGACATGCCCGTGTCGTAGGTGATGACCGGCAGGGCCTCCTTCTTCGCGGGAGCGATGACGCCACGCGAGCCCTGGTCCTGGCCCGCGGCCAGCCGCGTGCGCACCTCGCGCTGCGCGACGATGCGGCCCTCGCGCCCGAACACCGCGTTGCCGCCCGTGTGGTCGCCGTGCCAGTGCGTGTTGAGCACGTAGGCGATCTTCGCCTGGCTCAGCTTGTCGAGCGCCTTGTGGATCTTGGGCGCCAGCGGCTCGAACTGGTCATCGACGATGAGCAGGCCATCCGGCCCCACCGACACGGCGATGTTCCCGCCCGCGCCCACCAATAGGTGCACGTTGCCAGCGACGGGGGTGCTCGTCACCGGGACCTTCTCGACGCCAGCAGGCTGGGCCAGGGCCAACGCGGGCACCGTGACGAGGACAGCCAGGAGGCTTCTCATGGGAAACTCCGACGGACACAACGGGGTGTGGAAGACAGGGCGGTACGATACCCGGGCCCGCCACCGCGCGCGACTCACCGCGCCGTGTAGTCCACCGCCTCCACGGTGTACTCGACCGAGCCCCGGGGGCGCTCCACCAGCACCGTCTCCCCCACCTCCTTGCCGAGCAACGCTCGCGCCAGCGGGGACTCCACGCTCAGCCGCCCCGACTTCACGTCCGCCTCGTCGGGACCGACGATGCGGTACCGCGTCCGCGCGCCGTCCTCGTCCTCCAGCTCGACCCACGCGCCGAAGAACACACGCCCCGCCTGGGAAGCATCCGCCTCCACCACGCGGACCTCCTCCAGCGTCGCCGCGAGCTGCTGCGCCCGGCGCTCGCGCTCCTTGCGGCGTGCGTCCGCCTCCATGGGCGTGAGGCCCTCCGCGCCGACGTCCGGCCCCTGCGTCGCCACCAGCTCCTCCTGCAAGGCCCGGTAGCCCTCGGGAGTGATGTAGCGCTTCTCGCCTGACTCGGACCGGGGGCGTGGCGGCACCACCACGTCATCCCCTCCCGAGTCCTCCTTCGTGAATGCCTTCGACATGCCCACGCCTCCGCGCCGGTGCCCGGAAGAAGTATCGCCCACGCCCCTTCGAGGCCTGGGAGGTAAGCAATGCACACGCGCCCGGTCGGGCAAGCCCGTGACGCCCAGGGCACGCATCCAGCGGAACGTCCGCCCGGGCCAAGGTCCCTTCATGGCTGTGCGTGGAAGGGCCCGGCTCGCTCGCGGGAATATCCACGCGGAGCCCGCGCGACACGAGGTGGGCCTGCTCCGCGCCCTCGACCTCGCGCCCGGTCCGGCGCTCCGCGCCAGTTCGACCGGCACGAACGCCGGAGGCACGACCTCCTCTACTACGAGGCTCCGCTCCCCGTGGGGCTCACGACGAACGGGAGGCCATGCGCCACGAGGAGCCGCTCCCCACGAGAACTGAGATGCCTCGCGGGGAGGCGGCGCTCCACGAGGAGCCGCTCCCCACGAGAACTGAGACGCCTCGCGGGGACCTATGGCGCGGCGACTCAGGTCGCCGGAGCGGGCGTGGTCGCGGCGGCAGGCGCGTCCGGAGCGGCGGGGGTCTGCGGCGCGCTCGGGGAGGTCTCGGGAGTGGCCGGAGCCTCGGGCGTCACCGGGGCCTCGGGCGCCGTCTCCGCGGGGGCATCACCGGAGGGAACCGGCAGCAGGCGGTAGCCGCTCACGCCCTTGGGGGTAATCACCTCCACCAACGGGTTCTCCTTCAACAGCGTGCCGGAGACCTCGAGCTTCACGATGCCGTCGGCGTCGCTGGTGGCGGACAGCCGCGTGCGACCCTCGCCCGCGAGGATGCGCGCCCCCGCCACGGGCGCGCCAGCGGCATCCACCACGCGCAGCACCACCGTCTGTCCCGGCGAGAGGCTCTCCACGCCAGGCGACTGCACGACCTGCTGGTAGGTCGGGCGCAGCGCGCAGGCGGAGAGCAGGGAGGAGGCAGCGAGGGCGGCGGTCAGCAGGGCTCGGCGAAGGCTCATGGAGATTCCAGAAGGACGTGAGGGAACGACGGGCCGCGCAGCATAGCCGCAGTCGACGGTCCGCCAAGCCCACGGTCGGCGGATGCGCCCGGACATTCCCGATAATCCAGGAGAAGGAGTCGAGGGGTCGCGGGGTGGCTCGGTGCCCGAGGTGGACGGCGGCCCTTCCGCATCTCCACCGCCGATGCCACCTGTGAGACATGCGGGGCGCTTCGTCCCCAAGGGAGGCCTGGAGTCATGGTCGAGATGATCCGCACCGACAGGAAGTCCGCGACGCCCCCTTACGTCCGGGACGTCCGCCGCGCGTACTCCTACACGGAGCTGCCACCGGGCATCGGGATGAGGGACGAGGACTTCCGCCTGGACCACAAGCGGTTCATGGTCAGCGTGGTGGTGATGGTCATCACCAGCCTGTTCCTGTTCTTCGCCCCGCTCTTCAATGGCCTGTTCGCGGGCGCGCTCGGCGGTTATCACGCGGGCCGGATGAAGCGGGCGTTGGGCGCGGGCGCCGTCACCGCCGTGGTGGTTCCCCTCATCATCGCCCTGGCGTGGTTCCTCGCCGGCCCCAACGACCTGCGCATCTTCTCCGGCCTGGGCTTCTGGGCCTGGACGGTGCTGAACGCCATCGGGACGCTCGTCGGCGCCGCGACGGGCGCGGCCAGTCGCCCGGTGACGGCCGAGTACTTCAGCGAACCTCGACTCCTAGCGCCAGCCGGCGGTCCGTCGTACCGCTCCACCACGACGACGACGCGGACCGTGACGCGTGTCGAACGGGTGGAGACAGCGTCCCCTCCCAGCGAACCTGTGCGCGAGGAGTGAGCAGCACGCCGAAGGGCCCCGCGCGCCCCAGCCACCACTCCATCTGGAGCGACGCCGCCGCCTCGTGGGTGAGGTGCGAGTCCCCCACGCGCCAGGTCGGCGCGTAGGCCGCCTCCACGCGCACCGCGCTCGCCCCGAAGCCCGGCAGGCCCGTGCGGTGCGCCAGCGAGAGCCGGGGCCCCGCCGCGGGCGTCAGCATGGCGTCGCTCCAGTGCACGTGCGCCAGTCCGCCGATGCCCAGCGCGGTGAAGCGGGAGAAGCGCTCGGCCTCGTCCACCACCACGAGCGCCTCCGCCTGCACGGTGGCGCGGTAGGGCAGCGACCTCGAGGCGTCCGAGGCCACCCTCGCCTCCGCGCCCCAGCCCAGCGAGTCCCAGGCGGATTCGCGGAAGCGGGGCAGGTCGCGCTGCAGGGTGCGGTAGCCCACCAGCGTCATGTCCGTGGACACCAGCCGGGGCAGGCCCCAACGCGGCTCCACGGACAGCTCGCCATCCAGCACGCGCAGCTCGCTGCTGGATTGGAAGCCATGGAGCCGCGCGTCCCCCAGCGCCTCCGCCATGCCCGCGGTGCGGACGCTGACCACGGGCCTGGGGCCGCCGACGTCGGGGAAGTCCATTCCCACGCTCACCACGGTGCGCGCCGCGCCGGAGTCCCGCATCGCCGACGCGGCCCATGCCGACTCCGCCTCCACCTTGCGTCGACGGTCCTCCGCCAGGAAGGCCGTGGGGTCCACCTCCGCGAGCACGCCGTCGTTCAGTTCGCCCTGCGCGTCGGTGGCGGCGGCGAACGCGGCCTCGGTGCGGTCGGCCCGGACCAGAGCCTTCAGCTCCTCGGGCGTGGGGAGGCGACGAGGCGCGGTGGCCAGGGCCTGCTGGAACAGCGTCGTGCGGTCCAGCACCGCCAGCTTCCGCTGGAGCACGTCCTCGCGCTCGAAGACGCGCTGGCGCTCGCGGATGCCCGCCGCCGCGGAGCCCTCCAGCGCCGTCTTCACCGTGAGCAGCCGGGCGCGCTCGATGCGCAGTCGCACCCCCTCCGCGCGGTCCACCGCCGCGCGCTCCATGCGCACCGCGTGCGCGACGTACGCGTGCAGCAGCTCGCGCGCGGAGCGCCGTGCGCCTTCCTCCGCCGAGCCGAGCACCGCGCGCACGAGCGCCGGCAGCTCCTGGTACGCCTCGCGTCTCGCCTCGGGCTCTGGGGACTGGAGGCGCCCCTCCAGGTCCCGCAGCCGCGCGAGCCACCGCGCCTCCACCTTTCCCTCGAGCGAGGACAGCGCCGCTTCTCGCGCCGCGTTCGCGCGCACCGCCCGGTCACCCGTGGACTCGAAGGCGTCCGGCACGAGCGCCAGCAACGGGCCCGCGCGGCCGTCCTTGCCCAGCACCTCCACGCGCGCCAGCGCGTCCAGCGTGGCCGTGGGCAGCACCCACAACGTCCCGGGAGCGCGAACCTCGCGCCCGTGCTCCATCACGCCGTTGAGGAGGAACAGGAGCGCGGTCGCGCAGTTGTCGGTGAAGAAGTAGTAGCCCAGGTACCCCCGGCGCTCGAGCTCCCACACCCGTTCGAGCATCCGCGCCTCCTCGCCTCGCGTCAGGCGCAGGTGGAAGCGACGGATGGTGCGCTGCTCCAGCTCCAGCGCCTCGTGCGCCAGGTCCCCCATCGTCCCCGTGAGGAACACGGTGTCGTAGCCCCCCGTCATCCCCTTCACCACGTAGCCGAGCCCCCGGGCCTCCATGCCGGTGAGGGCCACCAGTTGCACCACGCGCTCGAAGGTCGGCCCACGCACGCGCGGGCCCTCGCGCCACACGGGGCGCAACAACAGGTGTCCGAAGAGGGACTCCGGTTGACGTCCGGTGGCGGCGACCAGCAACACCTCGAAGTGGGAGAGCAGGTCCAGTTCGGCCCAGGCATCGAAGGCGGGACACGGCGCGCGCCAGGACAGCGCCCCCAGCCCCGAGGACTCCACCAGCTCCGCGAAGGCCCGGGCCTTGGAGAACTCCTGACACCGCACCCGGTCGTCGATGCCCAGCGCGTCCTCGCGCAGGGACTCCACGGGGACGAGCAGCTCCTCCGCGAAGGTGACCAGGTCGAGCGACGCGCTCCGCTGGCCCAGCGCGCGGCTGAAGGCCCCCGCGTAGTGGATGCGGGCCTGCTCCTTCCAGACGAGCGGCCGCTCGAACGGAGCCAGCCAGCCCGCGAGCCGCCTCCAGCGGGCGTCTCGACTCCACCCGAGCGCGTCGTCCCAACGCTGCACCACCGCGTGCACCACCGCGCGACGCCTCCACAGGCGCTCCACCTCCGCGTCCGTCAGCCGAGACAGTCGCACCATGGCGCGTCGGTCGGTGGAGGGCTGGTGGCGATAGAGATGGAAGCGGGCGCGTCCCTCCGACCAGTCCGGTCGCTCGGGCGTTCCATCCCCCAGTCCCAGCGGCGCCGATTCGTCGTGCAGGACGAGCTCCAGGGCGCCCCCTGGGAAACGCCGCATCGCCGGAGGCAACGCCGCGAGGCCCGCCTCCACGTCCGCGACGCGTGACGCGTCCCACCACCCCGGGCCACGCGGCAGGAGCCCCTGGCGCTCGAGCACGTGGACACGCGAGAGCAGCGCGTCCGTGTCGGGTCCATCCATGCGAGGCGCGTCTCCCTCCATGCCCCGCGCGTGGGAGTCGGCGTGGGGGTTCACCGTCGACTCACCGGACTCGGCGGACGAGGTCGAGGACCCGGCGTGCGCGTCGAGCGTTGCGCGAGCATCCCCGGGAGCGCTGGCGCTCGCCGGCCCGCCCGTCGCGAGGACGGACAGCAGGAGCAGGAGGCCTCGCGGGCGAGGGAAGCGCAGCGTCACCGCGACACCTCCGCCGTGGCCTCCTCGTTCCAGGCGGAGAGGAAGGCACGGCGGTCCTCGTCGAGCCGGGCATCCGAGCGCGCCAGTTCGCCCACCCGCTCCAACCACGCCAGCGCGCGCTCGGGGGTGAGCGTGCGCGAGTCCGCCATCGCCAGCAGCTCCCGGCGATGGGTCCTCAGCAGTCGACCGAAGGTCCCCACGTTCTCCCGGCGGATGTGAGCCGCCTCCGCCAGGTCCTTCACCGTGGGACCCGCGCCCAGCGCCAGGTCCTCGCGCAGCTGGTGCGTGCGGGCACGCAGATACACCTGCGCCGCGCGTCCCACCTCCTCGGCGCGCGCACGCTCGCGACGCTCCGCGGCGACGGAGGCCCGCCAGATGACCACGCCGAGTCCTAGTACCGTGGCCGCCACTGTCGTCGCGGAGACGATGCGTCCGTCCTTGTTCTCGCTGTTGCTCGTCTCGGAGCGCGAGTCCTTGCCCTCTCCTCCACTCTCCGACTCGCTCGAGCCCGATTCGCTCTGCTTGCTGGAGCGGGACTCACTGGAGCCACCTTCCTCGGAGCTGTTGTTCGAGCTCTCGCTCGTCTCACCGGACTGGCCGGACGACTCGCCCGATTGTCCCGAGGAATCTCCCGAGCCCGAATTGGAGCCATCCGAGGACTCCTCTGAAGCACTCATCCCTTGCTGTCCCATGGCGCCTGGCGTCCGACATCCCGCCGCGCTCACCAACCCCAGCAACGCCATGCACACCATTCGCTTCGACAGGCTCTCTGTCTTCATTCCAGACACCCGAGGTGGTGAATGACCATTCGTTCTGGTGGGCCGTGTGTGAGGACTGCCCCCATAGCCAGGGCCGTGCCGAGAGGACACCCGCGCCATTTCGCGCCCTTGCGGGTGACCCACCGCGGCAAGGCGCGAAGTCCACCACTCAACAGTGCGTCGGACATTTCGCGCTCGGCTGCTCATGGCGAGAAATGTTACGCGCGTCGGAGTTTTTCAGATTCACAGCAATTTCATCACCCGCGGCGCTCAAGGGCGGCGCGCCGGGCGTCGACTCTCTGACGCCGGCGCGCGCTCACATGAAACCTACCGCGATAACGGCCCTCCCCCCCGGTGGGCCGGCGATTCATTGTCCGTCGGGCGCTGTCGAAAATTCCATCCGGGGAAGCCCTGATGTCGACTTCCACCCCAATACCCTGCACCCGAGGGAGGCTTGCGGCCCGGCGCCCAACACCTCTCATTCCCGACCTCGGGGCCGGGGACTGGGCGCCACGCATTGTCAGCGTATACTCAGCAAATCTTGATTCGTTTGAATTCCGAGGAGCAGCGCCTCCTGTCTGATTTGGAGGCCCTGCTCATAGAGGCAGAGCCAGGAGCGGAATCCCTGCCTACGGTGCTGGGGGCACTGCGCGACTCATTGAAGGCCGAGCGCGCGGTGGCTTACGGCGTGGACGTGGGGCCGGATCGCTACCATGTGAGCTATTCCTTCAGCTCGGGCTTCCCGCAGGAGCCCGGGGCTGTCTTCGAGGCGCTCGACGCGTTCATGTCGCAGCGGGAGAGCCCCTGGGGATGGTACGACCCGGCGAGGCCCGCGCCGGTGCAGCGCAACCGCGCGCTGCACTTCCGCTCGCTCAAGGAGTCCGAGGCGCAGCAGATGCCGCTGCACGACGTGCCCGCGTACGAGGTGGGGCGGCGGCTGGGCTGGAGCGAGAACGAGCTGGCGGCGCAGCGGGAGCGGGTGAACTCGCGCTCCGGCGCGGTGTTCCGGCAGCTGGGCATGGAGCGCATGGCGTTCCTGCGCACGCTGGTGTGCGAGGGCCCCGCGCTGCTGGGCTGGGTGGGGCTGACGCGCGAGGAGCCGTTCACCGACCGGGAGCAGCGGCTGCTCCAGGCCCTGACGCCCACGCTCCAGCGGCGGCTGACGATGGAGACGCGGCTGCGTGAGTCGGGGCTGATGTCCACGGCGCTGGAGGTGGCCATGGAGGCGCTCGGCCGCGCGGCCTGGGTGGTGAGCGGCAGCGGCCGCGTCGTCCACGCCAACAGCGCGGGCCGCGTGTGGCTGGAGCGGGGCGAGCCGGAGCTCATCGAACAGCTCAAGCGGGGCGCGCAGGGCGTGCCCTGCTCCGGGCCGCTGTCGCTGACGCCGCTGCGCACCACGGGGCTCCCGGCGCACTACCTGGCCATCGACACGGGCACCGCCTCCAGCGCCGCCGCGCGGGTGCAGGCGCTCGCCGCGCGCTGGTCCCTCACCGCTCGCGAGTCGGAGGTCCTCACGCACATCGTGCAGGGCGAGACGAACAAGGCCATCGCGGGCCGGCTGGGCTGCGCGGAGCGCACCGTGGAGGTCCATGTGACCCACCTGCTGGCCAAGGCGCAGGTGGAGAGCCGCTCGGCGCTCATCGCGCGCTTCTTCCAGTCGTCCTGACGTGGGAGTCGGCGGGCGTCCGGAGCCTGTCTAGACTGGGGCGGTGAACGACACCCGAGATACCCGCATCCAGGCCGCCCGCTCCCGCGCGAGGGAGGCGGTGGCGGCCGGCCCCTCCTCCGCGCCCGCCAATGGCGTGAGCCGCCGTCGCCGGCTCGTCCTGGGGGACCCCCAGGCGGAGTTCGACAAGGTCCTGCGCATCCTCGACCACCAGGGACTGCTGGGGGAGGACGGCTGGCTGAGGCCGGACGTGCGGCTCGTCTCGGTGGGGGACCACTTCGACTGGGGCAGTCCGCGGGAGCGCGACGTCGCCGCGGCCAGCGCGCTGGAGCTGGTGGCGTGGCTGTCCGCGCACCCGGCGGACCAGGTGGTGATGCTGCTGGGAAACCACGACCTGGGGCGCGTGGGCGAGCTGGCGGGCTTCACCGACGCGACGTTCGCCGTCGCGCAGGCGGAGGCGGACCGCGTCTACCAGGGAGGCCACACGGACGAGGCCGCGGAGCGGGACTT
Source organism: Myxococcus stipitatus (assembly GCF_021412625.1). The sequence goes on from NZ_JAKCFI010000006.1 coordinate 480,783, forward strand.
CCTCGCGCGCTGGCCCCGGGTGCCGAGCGCCGAGCTGGTGGCGCGGGACTTCGGCAACTTCCGCGAGGCGCAGCGCGCCTGGGTGACGCACCTGCTGCGCGTGGGGCGGTTCCGCGTGGCGCACGCGGCCGGCCCGGGCCTCGTGGTGCTGCACGCGGGCGTCACGCACGAGGACCTGGACGTGGTGGGGCTTGCTCCCGAGCGCCGCGCGGACGCGGACGCGGTCGCCGGGGCGTTGAACGGCGCGATGGACGCGGCGGTGCGGGGCTGGAGCGGCGGAGCGCTGGAGCTCGCGGGCCTGCACCTGCCGGGCAACGCGGCCCGTGGCGAGGGCACGGGCATCTTCTACCAACGCCCCACCCTGAAGCCGGAGGACGCCGAGCGCACGCACCCGACGCCGCGTCGACGCTTCGACCCCCGGCGCCTCCCCGCCGGGCTGACCCAGGTGCTGGGGCACACGCGCGACAAGCGCACCCGGGAGAGCCTGGGCGCGACCGCCCTGCCGCCGCGCGACGGGGTGGTGCGCCACCTGGTGATGGAGGGAGGGCGTGGGGACTACGCGTGGGGAGCACCGCCGCCCACGGGGCCGGGACAGGCGGTGCTCGTCTTCACGGATGGCGGCATGCGCGAGTGCCCGGTCGAGGACTACGAGCTGTTCGACCTGGACACCCGCGCCGCCGTCCGAGTCCCGCGCTGACTACTTCGGCGCGGGCTGGGCGCCCGCCTGGATGCCGGCGAGCTTCTTCTCGAGGTTGGCCACCACGTGCGGCCCCACCTGCGACGTGGGCAGCGTCTTCGCGAACGCGATGGCCTCCTCCAGCGTCTGGGTCGCGGCGGCGGTGTCCTTGCGCGCGACGTGGATGTCGACGCGGTTCTGGAGCACCGTGATGCGACGCGAGCCCTGCACGAGCGCCAGCGCGCGGGTGTTCGCGGCGAGCGCGTCATCCAGGCGGCCCTCGAGCCGGTAGAGCGTGGCCAGCCGCGCGGGCGGGTTGTAGTCGCGCGGCAGGTCCTTCTCGCTCTGCTCGAGGGCGGGGATGGCCCGCGCGGGCGCGCCCAGCTTCATGGCCGCCTGCATGCGGTGGGAGTCGAAGACGGCTCGCGCGTCCGGGTTGGGCGCCTTCGCCGCCTCGGCCTCGAGGTAGGCGAGCCACTCCTCGGCGAGGGCCTTCACGCCGGCCTCGTCCTTCTCGGCCGCGCGCGCCATGACCCGGACCTCGTACAGGCCGGAGCGGTCGTCCACGGACATCTCGATGGCGGGCGGCGCGATGGCCTCGGCCACCTTCGCCTCGAGGGCGGCTCGCAGCTCCTTGCTCGCGGCCTCGTCCTTCGGCAGTCCCATGGCGCACAGCAGGCCCGTCGCCGCGCCGTTGGCATACGAGAGCGAGCGGGGGAGGCCGGGCAAGAGCTCCAGGGCCTTGCGCGCGCACGGTTCGGCCTGATTCGCGCCGAGCATGGCCATCAGCAACGACTCCGTCGCGCGGCCCCGGCGAGACCAGTCCGCGGGCGCCTCGGCGAGGGCCTCCGCCAGCGCCTCGGCGGCCTCCGCGGAGCGGCCCTCGCCGTAGAGCGCGTCGCCGCGCGCCAGCAGGGCCTCCGCGCCGGTGATGCCGCCCTTGTAGGCGCGCTCACCGTCCTCGATGATTCGCTCGAGCTGCTCCACGGTGGCGCTCCCGACGAAGCGCAGCAGCGGCTTCTCCTGGCGCGGGTCGATGATGAACAGCGTCGGCCAGAAGTCGATGGGGAACTTCTCCTGGAAGGCCGCGTTCTGCGTCATGTCGGTGTTCACCTCGAGCCAGACATAGCGGTCCGCGTGACGGGCCAGCGACTTGTCGGAGAGGACGTAGGCCTTCATCGAGCGACAGGTGTGACACCACGGCGCCCAGACGTCGACGAAGAGGGGGATGCCCCTCGACTTCGCCTCGGCGAGCGCGCGGGCGTAGTCGTCCTCGATGAATGGCAGCGGGGCTCCAGCGTGCGTCGGCTCCGAGGGCGATTGGGTCCTCGCGGCGGTGCAGGCGACGAGCCCCAGCAGCAGCAGGCAGGCGGCATGGGTTCGCATGGGGCGACACCCTAGCGCGTCCCCGGGCCTGTGTCCCCCGTCGACACCCGCGCGTTCAAGCCGCTGGGCACCCGTCCGCGCGCATGCTGTGGTGCGCGTGGACCTCTGGTGATGAGAGACCCGTACACCCTGCGCGACTCCCTCGCGTCCGCCCTGGACGCGCTTCCCGCTCCCGAGCGCTTCGCCGAGGCGTCCGACGCGGACCTGGCCCGACGCCTGGCCGAACGCCTGCGCCGGGACCTGCTCCCACGCCTGGGCTCCGCCGACGCGCCGCTGCTGCTGGTGGCCATCGCCGGGCCGAACAACGTGGGGAAGTCCACACTCTTCAACGCGTTGGTGGGCGCCGCGCTGTCGCCCGCGCGCCCCGAGGGAGGGCTCACCAAGCAATGCCTGGCCGCCGCCCACCCGGAGACGTGGACGGGGACGCTGAAGGAGTTCCTCACGCGGCGCTACGACACGGTGCCCGTCGCGCCCGGGCAGGACGCGCCGGTGGACCAACCGGGCCCGGCGGGGCGACTGTACCTGGTGCTGGCGGAGGCGGTGCCGCGCGGGTTGCTCGTCATGGACACGCCGGACTTCGACAGCGTGTACCGCGAGAACCGCGAGCGCGCGGAGGCGCTGCTCGTCACGGTGGACGTCCTGGTGTTCGTGGTCAGCCGGCAGACGTACCAGAACGCGGCGCTGGTGGACTTCCTCCGCGCGGCGGTGGGCCATGGGCGGCCGTACCTGCTCGTCTACAACGAGGCGTCGCGCGAGGAGGTGGCGCGGGGGCACCTCGACAAGCTCGCCGCGGACGTGGGGCATCCTCCGCTCGCGCGCTACCTGGCGCCCCACCAGCCCGACGTGGAGGCGGGCCTCGCGCCGTTGGCCACGGCCCCCCTGGATGGGCGCCCGCCGTTGAACGCGTTGTTGGGCCAGGCCGAGCACTCGCGGGAATTGAAGGCCCGCGCGCTGGAGGCCTCGCTGGCGGACGCGCGCGCGGAGCTGGAGGCGGTGGCGAGCGCGGCGACACGGTCCGCGCACGAGCCCGAGCGGCTCCGGCAGCGGCTCCGGCACGAGCTGGCGGGCGTGGGCCGCGCGGCGGCGCTCAAGGCCGTCCCCGCCGACGTGCTCATCGACGCCTTCCGCGACGAACTGGATGCGCGCAGCGCGTTCCACAAGTGGGTGCGACTGCCGTTCCGCGGCCTGGCGACGGCGCTCACGTACGTGAGCCGCAAGGTGCGGCAGTCCTTCACGGGCCCCGAGCCACGCGGGACGGATACGCCGGTACAGGCGGTGGACGCGACGCTGACGGACGGGGTGCGCCGGCTGGTGGACGCCTTCGCGCCGGAGGTGGCCGCGTGGCGCGGGGACGCGGGGACGCGGGCGACGTTGGCGGAGGCCTTCGGTCCGGCGACGCTGGCTCGCCTGGAGGAGCCGCTGGGCTTCGAGGCGCTGCACGCGCATGGGGCGGACCGCGCCGCGCTGTATGCGTATTGCCGCGAGCTGGTGGCCGAGGAGCTCCAGGGCGGCATGCGGGAGGAGCTGCTCCAGGCGTTGACGACGCTGGTGTACTCGGTGCCGTCGGGCGCGGCGGCGGTGGTGACGGTGGCCACGGGCGGGTTCGGCCACGACGCTGTGGTGTGGGCGGGGACGCTCTTGTCCACGCCGCTGATGGAGCGCTTCGTGGACCTCCTGGGCGCGCAGGTGCGCGCGCGCGTCACCCGGAAGTGGGCGGACGCGCATGGCGCCACCCTGGCCCACGCGCTGGAACGGCGGTTCTTCGCGGACGTGCTGCGACACCTCGACGGATTGGCCGGGGACTGGACCCACACGGCCGCGCGCCTCGAGGCCGCTCGCGCCGCGCTCACCTGAGCGGCCGACGCGGGGACGGTCGGCCCGCGAGACGCCCTTCTCGACGGGGGTTCTGCCCGGCAGGCGACGGGCGGACGAGCGCCTGTCCTCCGGTGTGTCGGGTGAGCCGGGCGCGCGCCGAACGCGCCGTCCACCGGGACTGTGGGGAGAAGACACTCGGACGCACGGAAGGGGTGTCATTCCGTCCGTGCGTGTCCGACGCCGATGCGTCATGCTGGGTGGGTCATGACGACCGGCTCGGACTCCGGCGCCCCGGGCACCCCACCCCCTGTCCTCTCGTTCCGCCATCTGCTGACCGACGCCGTCGGGACGTTCCTCGACGAAGCAGGGATGACGTGCGCGCAGACGGCGGACTCCATCGGCGAGCTCATCGTCACCCTGTCTCGCTACCGCGAGGAAGGCGCGCCCCTGTTCCCCATGGCCTTCGTGGGAGACGACCTGGGGCGGATGCTGGAGGTCCTCGGAGGGCATGACCCCATCGCCATCGGCATCGGGCCGCGCACGCGCGCGACCGTCCAGCGCGCGCTCAAGCAGTGCGCGCCCCTGGGCCAGGGGCGGTGGTGGGCGCTCTACTTCCTGCGCGTGCCCGAGGGCTTCGCGTATGGCGTCTTCCGGACCGACCCCTTCCCGCTCGCCGAGTCACCGCTGGAGCGGCTGCGCCAGACAGGGGAGGCCCGAGCCGGGGTCATCGGCGTGCTCCAACTGGCGGACAACATGCTGGAGCTGCGTGCGGGGGGTGGACTGGTCCGCCACGTGTATCTGTCCGGCGCCAGGGTGGAGACGGCGTCGCCGCCGATGGTGCTCAACGAGCTGGCGGAGGCCATCACGGAGGGCGTGGCCTCGGCGGCGCGCGAGCGGGCCCGGGGGTTCTTCCGGCGCGTGCTGTTCGAGGTGATGCAGGGGTCGCACGGCACGCTGGTGGCGGTGCTCCCACGCGAGCGCGCGGGGTCGAGCTTGTTCGTGGACGGCATCATCCTGCCCCGGCCGTTGGACACCGTGGCGCTGCTCGAGCGCTACCACGTGGACCCGACCTTCCCGGCCGCCACGGCGGTGCGCGCGACGGCCCAGCTGCTACGCGGGATGATGGCGACCGACGGCATCACCGTGCTGCGGGCGGACGGCTGCATCGTCGGCTACAACATCTTCGTGCGGCATCCGGAGACGCTCGCGCACCAGCCCTCGGTCGTCGGCGGCGCGCGGCGACGGACCTACGAGGTGCTGTGCGCGGCCGTCGGCACCGAACTGACCACGGCGTTCATCCGCTCCCAGGATGGCGACGTGGCATGTCGTCGGGCGTGATGCGCGCCGTCACGGGGCGGTGACCGCACCCTCGATGTATCGCGGGCCTACATGCCCTCCCGGCCGGATTTGCGAGCTGTTCCCGATATTTGCCACGGCCCCCCGTCGGTCATGATCCGCGACGATGCGCAGGACCTGTCACGTCGTCCCGGATACGGCGAATGCCCAGCGTTCCGAGAATTGCCCTCGTCAGATGGATGTAGGATGCTTGCGCCGCCTTGAAACTCCCCTCGTTCCGCATCGCGCGTACCGCGCTCGCTGTCCTATCGGTGTGCCTCGCGGCATCCCCCGCTCTGGGCCAGGTGAAGCTGCCGGACGTCATCGTCGCAGGCCCACCCATCGTGCCCGCACTCGACGGGAGCGGACAGGGGCTCTGTGTCGCGTCGAGCATCTGGACGAGGACCCTGAACGAGTTTCCACAGACACGAGGAACCTACCTCGATGTCATCAATGGATTCATCGAGGAGCCAGCGAGCAGACAGAACCGTGTCACCACCGTCTTGAGAACACCGTTCGACATCTCGAACAACCTCAACGACGGCCGGACGCTGAGCTACGGCGACTTCGTCGGACAAGTCTCGGCCCCTGGTTGCTCGATGGGGGGCTGCAGCTTCAACGTCATCAATGACAACGATGCGTTCACATCATTCGTGTCACGATTCCGCGGGTACCTGAACGTACCCAGCACGCTGGTGGGTAAAGTCATCCACTTCGCCTACTACGCGGATGACGCAATCAGCCTAGTCATCTACGACCGCACCCAGTCCTATGTGGTCGTCAATCGGCCCCCACAGTTGGGAGCTCCGACATGGCGGACCACCAACAGCATCACCTTCAATCAGCCGGGTATGTATGCCGTTGAGATCCTGTACTCACAGGTGACTGAGCACGCAGCACTCGAAATGTCGATGCTCGTGGGCTCGTTCGCTGACTTCGAGCGTGGTGCAAACCAGCCGCCGATCATCAACCTCTACAACGCCGGCTTCCAACTGCTCCAGCCCGCGCAGTTCTTCCAGACCGAGAACGGGCTCCCTTCCTTCCCAGAGAACCTCAATCAGTGCGCCCAGTGTCCGCGGGCCAGTGCCGACGACAACAGGTACCGGGAATGCGGTCCCTACTACTACTGCAACTCGGCGGCGCTCTGTGCGCGGTGTGACTCCGCTCGTTTCTGCGGAGAGGACTGCTCCCCCTGTGGCCAGTCGATTCCCTACTGCGCGAACGTCAACGGTCGCACCCAGTGCGTCCAGTGCACGGAAGATTCGCAGTGCCCGAATGGCCGCTGCGACCTGACCGACAACATGTGCCGTGGCTGCAACGAGGACGCGGACTGCCCGGAGAACGGCCGCTGCGACCTCTCGACGAACCAGTGCACGGGCTGCAACGACGACAGCGACTGCCCGGGAGCGACCTGTGACGAGGAGTCCTCCACCTGCGTCCAGTGCACCGATGACACCCACTGCCCCGGCGACCAGGCCTGCGCGCCCGAGACGCACACCTGCGTCGAGTGCAACGTCGACGAGCAGTGTGACCGCGGAGAGACCTGCTCCAATCACCAGTGCGTCCCCTGCAACACGAACGACGCTTGCGCCGGCAACTCCTGCAACTGCTGCCCCAATGGCACACAGTGCGCCGCGCTGACCCCAGGTGCCGCTCCCTCCTGCGTCGAGTGCACCGCCGACAGCCAGTGCGCCGAGGGCCAGAAGTGCGACCCGCTCAACGGGCGCTGCGTGACCGAGCTGCCGGAGTGCAACACCGCCGACGCCTGCGGCCCCAGCTGCGCCAAGTGCCCCGGCGAGCGGCCCTACTGCCTCGATGGCGAGGTCTGCGTCCAGTGCCGCACCGACCTCGAGTGCGGCGACGGCCAGTTCTGCGTCAGTGGCGAGTGCAGCGCCTGCACCACCGACCGACACTGCGGCGAGCGCTGCACCGCCTGCGAGGGCGACACCCCCTTCTGCCTGTCCGACGGCTCCGTGCAGAACAGCGCGTGCGTCGGCTGCCGCGGCGACGAGGACTGCGGCAGCGGCCAGTGCAACCCCACCACCCGCGCCTGCGAGAACGTCGGCGCCTGCGCCGTCACCTGCGACGAGGGCCTCGTCTGCAACGGCGAGTCCTGCGTCCAGTGCTTCGCCGACGCCCATTGCCCCTGCGGCGGCACATGCGACCTCGGCACCAACACCTGCTCGACCTCGTGCACGGACAGCGAGGACTGCCTCGGCGTCCAGCACTGCTCCGCGAAGACCCAGGTGTGTGAGCGCGGCCGACGCAAACCGGGCACCGACCCGCAGGGCGGCGCCTTCTGCTGCGGAACCGCCGCTGACGCCACGCCGGCGGGCAGCGCCACCATGCTCTTCCTCCTGGCCGCCGGCCTCCTGCTCCTGCGCTCCCACCGCCGCGTCCGATGAAGACCTCCCACCTGCCCCTCCTCCTCGTGGCGCTGGGAGTGTCCACCCTCGCCGCCGCCCAGCCGGACACGCGCTTCGACGTGCAGCTGTTCCGCCCGTCCGCGGGTCCCCAGGACCTCGTGGTGGTGACGCAGTCCCGGCCGCTCTCCCACGCCACCGTGGCCGCGGGGCCGTACTTCAGCTACTCGCTCAACCCCCTCACCCTCATCCCCGAGGGCGGTGACCTGGAGAAGATCAGCCTCGTCGGCAACCGGCTCCAGCTCGACGTCATGGCCATGGTGGGCCTGTTCGACTGGGGCGAGGTCGGCGTGGACATGCCGCTCATCCTCGCGCAGGGAGGGCAGAACCTCGAGGTCATCGGCACCGAGGGTAGCGTGGAGAGCTTCGTGCTCGGCGACCTGCGCCTCACCGGCAAGGTCGCCATCCCCGGCCTGCGCCGCCCCGCCGAGGGCGAGGGCTTCGGCGCGGCCCTGACGCTCAACGTGAGCTTCCCCACCGGCGCCCAGGATGCCTTCGCGGGCGAGGGCGAGATGACGTGGGCCCCCGGCCTCGTGCTCGACTACCGCTTCGGCAACGGCATCCTGCTCGCGCTCAACGGCGGCTTCTGGAAGCGACCGGACCGCGTCTTCGGCGGAGTGCAGCTCGGGGACATGATGCCCTTCGGCGTGGGCGCGGAGGTCCCCATCCTTCGCGGCAGCGGCGTCATGGCCCTGGGCATGGTCAACGGCGCGGTCGGCCTCAAGAAGGCCCCCGGCCAGGAGCGCCAGGTGCCCGCCGAGCTGCTCATCGGTCTGCGCTGGTACAGCTCCACCGGCCTGACGTTCACCTTCGGCGGCGGCGCGGGCTGCGGCTGCTCGCTCGCATCACCCACGCTCAGCTTCTTCACGTCCATCATCTGGATTCCGGCGAAGACGCGCGAGTGGGAGGCCCTGGAGCGCTTCAAGGAGCCCCCGGAGCCGCCCCCGCCGCCCGCGCCGCTCGTGGACCCGGATGGGGACTCCGTCATCGGCGTGGGCGACCGCTGCCCGGATGTGCCCGGCCCCGTGGAGAACGCGGGCTGCCCGGACCTGGACCGCGATGGCGACTCCGTGGTGGACCGCCTCGACAAGTGCCCGGACGAGCCGGCCAACAGCCGTGGCCGGGATGGCTGCCCGCTCGCGCGCCGCGACGGGAACAAGATCGTCATCCTCGAGCAGGTGAACTTCGCCACCGACCAGGACGTCATCCTCTCCGAGTCCTTCATCATCCTGGAGGACGTCGCGCGGGTGATGAACGAGAACCCGGAGGTCGACCGCATCATCGTGGAGGGCCACACCGACGCTCGCGCGAGCGACGCGTACAACCTCGAGCTGTCGCGCCGCCGCGCCGCCAGCGTCATGCGCTTCCTCGTCGAGAGCGGCGTTGCCGCCGAGCGGCTGTGCTCGCAGGGCTTCGGCCGCAGCCGGCCGCTGTCCAACAACGAGACGAAGGAAGGCATGGCCCTCAACCGCCGCGTCGAGTTCACCATCCAGCCGCCCAGCGAGGGCCCGCGTCCCCCCTGCCCCGAGGACCCGTCCGCGGACAAGAAGGGAAAGCGCGGCCGCCCCAAGGCGCCCGTCTCCAGCCCCAAGGCGGGGAGCCCCGCGCCCACGCCTTAGTCGCGGGACCGACGCTCGGACGGGGCGACGGTCCCGTTCGAGCCGCGACGACCGTGGGCCCGAGCTCCGGCCTCCCCGGGGAACGACGACCCCGTTCGAGCCCCGACGAGCGTGGGTCCGAGTTCCGACCTCCTCAGGGGACGACGAACTCGGCGGCGGAGCGGCGGCGGCCGGCGACGACGGAGACGACGGCGCGCCCCGATCCCACCGCCGTCACCCGCCCATCCTGGCTGACGGACACGACAGCGGAATCCGAGGTGAACCACTCGAGCGGCACCGTATCGAGCACGACGCCGTTGCGATTGAAGGCCCGCGCCTGGAGCAGCACGGACTGGCCCCGGCGCTGGAACTGATGGTGCGTCAGGTTGAGGCCCAGGCGCGCGAAGTCCGCGGGCACCACCTGCACGGCGATGTGGCGCGACAGGTGCCCCAACGTGGCGCTGACCGTCGCCGAGCCCGGCCTCACCGCCACCAGCTGCCCATCCTCCACCCGCGCCACCGTCTCGTCCGAGGAAGAGAAGTTCGGCGCGGCGTCCGCGAGCGAAGCCCCCTGTTCGTTGCGCGCCACCACCCGCAGCTTGATGGTCCTCCCCACCTCCAGGAAGTCCGCGCCCGGAGCCCGGACGTCCAGCGAGTTGAGGATGACGAGGTCCAGGGGCAGCGCCTCGCGCACCTTTCCCCCCGTCACGCCGATGACGGTCTTCCCCGACCGGCGCACCGTCAGCACGCCATCCTGCACCAGGGCGACCTCGGGCGCGGAGCTGGTCCAACGCAGCTTCGGCTCGGTCATGCGCTGGCCCTCGTCATCGAGGACCACGAAGTCCAGCTTCACGTTCTGCCCGGGTGTGCGCAGGAACTTCGACTCGAGGGGCTGGAGCGTGATGGAGGTCGGCGTCGGCCCACAGGCCGCGAGCAGCCCGAGAGCGAGGAGAGCGACGGAACGAAGAAAAGGAGTGCGCGGCGTCTTCACGGCGGCGACAGCGGGACAGGGGCGGGAGGAGCGCCCATCTTAAACACGCCGACCACCGTGCACGCGAGCGAGGATGTTCCACACCGGGGCCCCTGGGAGCCCCAAGCGTCCACAAGCACCCATCCAGGCATGCGGTCCCCCCGCGTCCCGTGGCCGCCCGCCTCGGGAGAACAGGAAGTGGGGCACGTCGAGGTCGCTCTCGGTCGAGTCCTGGGAGGCGACGATGATGAGCCGCTGCCCGGGCTCGGCGAGGTCGACGACGTAGCCCGCCTTCGTCCTGCCCACGCCCTGGACGACCCGGACGCGCTGACGCCCCGCCTGCGCCGGGTCCGTGGGGACGTCCATCCCCCGAGCTGCCCACCAGGCAAGCGCACCAACGTCCCCACCAGATAGAAGCCGGCCACCGCGGTGAACCGCCGCACCACCCTCGCGTCGAAGCGCGTGCCCGCTCGATGGCCGATGAGCCGAAGCGCCGTGTCCGGAGGAAGCCCCGGGTGCGGCGGCGCCGGAAAGGTCAGCAGGTCGAAGGCGCAGGGCACCGCCAGCATCCGCCCGCACTGCACCGGCCCGCGCCAGGCCCGGCAGGAGGTTGTCGAGGACGACCAGCTGGTCGAACCCGCTCACTCCCACCTGTCGCGCCAGGAGGCTCTCCCCCATGCCGCCCACCGCGAGGCGGTTCAGCACCGCATAGCGCCCGAAGGCCCGGGGGACCGGACTGCTCGCGAGCGTCATCGCACGCACTCGCTATCGCGCCGACATGGGCCCACGCCAGTTCCCGCCCTCCGTGACGCAACTGGATGGCGGGGTGCCCATTACAAACCCCGCGGGGCCAGCCAGGTCAGCCGGGGGATGCGTCCGGAGGGCTGGGGCCCGGGAGCCAGCGCAAGGGGTTGGACATACAGGCCCAGGCGTTCGCGCCGCCACCATGCGCCGGTGCGCCGCCGCTCGGCGATGTCGGTCATCCGGTAGTCATACAGCACCGCCCGGACCTGCCGGGGAGGCGCGTCTGGAAAGGGATTGCCCGCCAGCAGCCCGAGGACGTCCGGGGAGCCCTGGAGCAGCCTCGCCAGGAAGGCGATGAACCAGGTCGGTGGCGACGAGAGCGCGGCGAACCACATCTGCCAGTCCAGCCGGGGCTGGTGCGGAGCCACCTGTGAGGGAGGCTGGTCCACGGCCCCCACCTTGTAACGGAAGGGATAGGCCTCCCAGTGCTCACCGTCCCTCGAACCCTCGACGACGATTTCCGGGCGCTCCACCGTCATGACGCTGAAGAGGCCGTACCGGTTCACCGAGCGCAGCGGGCGCGCGCAGCCGTGGAGCCACGACAACGGACGCAGGACCCGCTCCGGGAGGCGCGCCCCTCGCTCGAAGCGCATGAAGACGTCCGCGGCCCCCAGCACCACCAGCGGCGAGACGAGCGCGCCCGACAGCGCCGTCCGCCACCAGGGCCGGAGCGGCGCACTCGCGCCAGGCCCCAGGGGGAGCACCCGCCCCAGGGCCGCGTCATCCAACAGCCACAGTCCCAGCACCGCCGACTGGAGGTTGAAGAAGCCATAGTTGCCCGTGGCGGCGATGAGGGCCTGGAGCGCCGTGAAGGCGCCGAAGGCGAGCATCCTCGGCCGTCGCGGCAGGAACACGAAGAAGGGCCCCACGACCTCCAGCGCGAGCACCGCGCCCGTCGAGGCCCGCTGGACGGAGGACGGGAGGTGGTGCGCGTACCAGCCCCCTCGCGTCGGCAGGGGCGCCGTCTCGTAGTAGTGGCGACACGCCGTCAGCTCGCGCCACGTGCGGTCCCCGGACTGCCACTTGCTGATCCCCGAGCCGAAGTAGAGCCGGAACACGAGCAGTCGGAAGAGGAACACCTCCAGCGCGCCGGGCCCACGCCTCCCCAGTCCGGGACGCAGCCCATCGGGCGCGGTGAGCACCGACAGCAGGCCCATCTCCAGCAACAGCACGTCCCACTGGAACGAGAGGAACTCGCGCCCCACCGACGCGTAGGAGAGATACAAGCCCCACAGCAGCGCCAGCGCGGGACGCGGCGCGATGCCGAGCAGCACCGCCAACGCCAGTCCCTGCCCCACTCGGCACCCGCGCACCAGCGCTTCGTCGGAGGCGTCGAGCCAGAACACCGTGGGCCGCTGGCGCCAGCGCTCGCGCGCGGAGGTCGCCTCGCGGTCCGCCGCCAACAACTCCCTGGCCGGGCGGATGCCGCGTGAGCCGATGAGCCCGAGCACCTGCCGCCCCAACGACGTGAAGGCGATGAGATAGACGCCTCCCATCAGGCGCAGGAAGCCCCAACGGACCCAGCGGTACTCGCGAGGCACCACCTCGCGTCCGAAGAGCCAGCGGTCCACACGCGAGGCCGCGGTGCGGTGCCGCGCGATGACGCCGTAGACGACACGTGCCACGGAGAGCACGCCGGGCAGCAGGCCCAGCCTCGCCGCGACGCGGGTCGGCCAGCGGGGCGACCAGGTGAGCGCGCGGAAAGCGGCCTCCGCGCCCTGGGAGTACCGGCCCGAGGGCTCCACGAGCTGCATCGCCCGACGCATCCGCTTCGAGGAGATGCCGAGGAGCCACCGCCGCCAGTCACTGCCTGGAAGGAAGCGGACCCGCCCCTCCGTGCGCGCGCTCCAGCGCGCCACCCAGCGCCGGCAGAAGCCACAGTCACCGTCATAGAACACGAGGGGACGCGGTCCTCCCGAGGCCCATCGCCGCGAGCCAGGGCGGGGGAATGCGTCGGGCGCCGTCGCGCGCATGAGTCCATCCTCCTTGAGAGAAGGGTGCGCGTGCCCGGAGGCGCAGGCCGCGCCGGACCACCGGGGCGAGGCCGCTCCAGGGGAGGGAGGGCGAGCGGGCGGGCGAGACAGGCGCGGGCGCCCCCTGGACACCGTGGGGCGGTGCCTAGCTTCTCCGCATGAGCGAGCCCAAGGGGAAGGCACGACGATTGGTCGAGGTGGTGCCCGGCGTCCACCACTGGAGCGTGGCCGATGACCGTCTCGGCGGAAGCCACAGCGACGCCTACGCGGTGGTGGACGACGACGGCGCGGTCGTCCTCATCGACCCATTGCCCATCGACGAAGCGAAGCTGCGCGAGTTGGGGGACATCACCGCCATCCTCCTGACGGCGGGCAACCACCAGCGCTCCGCGTGGCGCTTCCGCAAGGCGTTCGGCGCGCCGGTCTGGGCGCCGGAGAACGCCTACGGGCTCGAGAGCGAGCCGGACTACACCTACGTGGCGGGCGACACGCTCCCCGGGGGGCTGATGCCCTTCCACACGCCGGGGCCCGCCATCGCCATGTACACGCTCTGGATGCAGCGACATCCGCGCGGCGTCGCCTTCATCTCCGACCTGTTGATCCACGACGACAAGGGCACGCCGAAGTTCGTCCCCAACGAATACCAGGACGCTCCGCTGCGCACCCGGCAGAGCGTCCAGCGCATCCTCGACCACCTCACCGTGGACACCGTGTGCTTCGCCCACGGCGAGCCCATCGTCAGCAATGGCGCCGCCGCCCTGCGCCGGGCGCTGGAGGAGGAACGGGAGGCGCCCGGCGCGCCCTCGCCTTGAGCCGCGAGGAGGCCGATTGGGTAGGCTCCTGGGATGCATTCGGACACGCGGGAGCGCTTCCTCGATGGGGCCGTGAGGGCCTGGTCCACCGATGCGCGGCTGTGGTGCAGCGCGCGTGGAAGACGAGCGCACGAGGGTGCCCCACCTCCGACACACGAGTGGCCTCCCCGCGTGAGCCCACCTCTTCCAAGGAGCGCGGGCCCGTTCAGCCCTCTCGCACGAGGACGTGCCCTGCCTCCACGCCAGGAGGCACCAGGTGCAGCACCTCCCCCGCGTCCGCCCGGTCCAACAACCCACCCAGCGCGGGCAGGTCCGTGACGGCGACACGCAGCGTGGGCTCCAGCGTCAATCGCCGCTCCATCGCCGCCGCCACGCGGGCATCGTCCGACACATCCGTCTCGTAGACGAAGGTGCGCTCACCATACTCGTGACCACCGGGCACACGCCCCACCAGCCGCAACGGCCCCAGGCGCGCGTGGACCCGGACGCTGGGGTTGTCCCACTGGGCCACGCCGCGCAGCCGCTTCGCGCGAAGCATGCGCAACGTGAGCAGCTTCACCCACGCGCCCACGCCACCTCCCGGCAGGAAGCTCATCAACGACACGCCGATGAAGAGCCCTGGCGTCAGTGACGGCGCCGCGTAGTACGCCGCGCCGATGGCAAGGTCTTCATCCGCGAGCCCCAACCGCTCCCGCGCGCGCGGCTCCAGCATCCGCGCCGGACAGCGCAGCAGACCGATGGCCCCGGGCAGCAGGTACAGGTCCGACAGCACCCAACGCGGCACGCCGATGCCACCGAAGGCGAACTGGTTCAGGACGAGATACTGCGCCGCCAGCTCCAGGTTCCGCTCCGCGGGCAGGTACCTCACCGGCATTCCGAACGGCGCGAGGTCCAACGACTCGACGTGCTCCCCCGAACCCAGCGCCATGAGGGAGACGCCCGGGTGCCGGGAGAAGAAGTCCTCCGCCTGCCGCGTCAGCGAGCGCGCGTCACTCATCGGCTTCGATGTCCTTCGCCACCGTCGACAGCCGGACCTCGTCGGGAATCCGCACCGCGTCCTCCGCCACCCGCGCCCGGGAGACGAGACACCGCGAGGAGCCGCCTCCCTTCTCACACAGCTCGCGCATCGTGAGCGACACCACCCGCATCCCCAATCCCTCCAGCCGCACGCGCACCGCCTCCGGCACCACGGATGGCGCCAGCAGGTCCCAACCCAACGGCAGACCATTCGTCGCATAGCGGCGAATCTCGTCCTCCGTCACCCTCAACAGCCGCTCCTCGCCGAAGCGCTCGCGCAGCAGCTCGAACGAGTCCGGAGCGACGACCTCGGGACACACCATCAACCGGTCCACCTGGGGCAGCGGCAGCACGGCCATGTTCCCGTGGAAGGCGGGCTCGCGGACCCGCACCCGCACCACCTCGCCCGGGAAATATCGCGCCGCCGCCTCCATCCCCTCCCGCGTCGTGCGCCCGCCCCAGAACAGCAGCGTGGCGCCATCGAACGTCGCCACGTCGCCATGGGCCTCCCAGACGCCGACATCCGGGTCCACCACGTCGAAGCCCATGCGCCGGGCCAGGGGCGCCCAGTGGTCCCGCTCGGCTCGACGGTGCTCGCTCATCATCCGGGGCAGGAGGAACAACGGCGCGGCGCCCTCGCGCGCCACCACCTGGCCACACTCCGCCGCGTAGGGCATTCCCGTCAGCAGCTCCGACGGCGAGGGCAACGCCACCACCGTGCCACCTCGCGCCTCGATGGCCCGCGCCAACGCCAGCCACTCCCTCCGGGCCGCGCGCGCATCCACCTGCGGCGCCTCGCGGCTGCGGAAGTTGTTGCGTCCACGCAGCGCCCAACCACGTCCCGGCGGAGACATGAGGAAGAGGTCCATCATGCGCTGCTTCTACCCTCCGCGCCCCCACCTCGTCACCCCGGCCCCGCCACGCACTGAACGCTGGAGCACGCGAGCGCGCATTCGGGCTGGCCCCGGGCCCTGGGTCGGGAGAGGCTGTCCCTCCCGTGGACGAGACGCCCCTGCCCGAGCCCGAAGCCCTGCGGTCCCTGCTGAAGACCGCCCTGGAACTGCCGTCGCTCCAACCCCACGCCGCGCGCCTCGGGCGACTGGTGGACGACTACGCCCGGGGCGTGGCGCGCAAGGACGCGCCGCTCGCGGTGGCGCTCGTGGGCGCGACAGGCGCGGGCAAGTCCACCCTGCTCAACGCGCTCGCCGGCCAATCCCTCTCGCGCGAGGGCGTGGACCGCCCCACCAGCACCGCCGCCACCGTGTTCGCGCCCGACGGCGCCGCCGTGGAGGAGCTGGCGAAGTCCGGCGCCCGCGTGCTGCGCTACGCCCCCGGCCCCCAGGCGCTGTGGGGCGGACAGGTGTTCATCGACACACCGGACCTGAACAGCGTGGCCACCACCCACCGCGACGTGGCGCGCGCCGCGCTGGAGCGCGCGGACGTGGCGCTGGTGGTGATGCACCGGGGCAGCGTGGCGGAGGCCTCGCAGGTGGAGTTCCTGGCCGAGTTCGCGCGGCGCCGCGCGCTCGTCTTCATCCTCAACTTCGCGGACGAGCTGTCCGCCGAGTCCCGCGAGACGCTCAAGGCCCAGGTGCGCCGCGTGGCCTCCGAGCAGTATGGCCTCGCCAGGGACGACGTCCCCGTCTTCGCCATCAGCGCGCTGGCCGCGCGGGATGGCCGTGACGTCTCGGGCGAGTTCGGCGCCCTCCTCTTCCACCTCCGGGGCCTCGCCTCACAGGCGGTGGCCGCGCGCGTGCGCCATGGCAACGCGCTGGGCGCGCTCGACGAAGTCCACGCCACGGTGAAGGCCTCGCTGGAGGAGACGGACGCGCTGCTCGCGCGCACGAAGGCGGCGCTGGGCTCGGGGTTGGAGAAGGCGTCGGAGGGACTGCGCGAGGACTTCGACGCGCGGCTGAAGCTGGCCCACGGGCACCTCGCGGCCGAGGTGCGCAGGCAGGCCGGTGGCCGCTTCTGGGGCCCGGCGGCGTGGGGGCTGCGCCTGTCCGTCTGGGGCGCGAGCGGGCTGGGCGCGGCGGCGCTCGTGGGGCGACGCAGCCTGCCCGCGGGGTTGGCGGTGGCGGCGGCCTCCACGGTGGTGGACGCCGTGCGCGGCCACACGCGGGCGCGCGCCGCGGAGAGCGCGGTGGTGGAGCCCTTCGAGGACGACTTCGGCGCGGAGTCCGCCGCGCGCACCGCGCTCGCGGAGGCGCGCAGCGTGGTGCGCTCGAGCGGACTGGACCCGGCCCTGCTCGGCGTCCCGGACGTGGAGCTGATGCTGGAGGAGGTGCGCGCCGCGCGGGCCAGCGCCTGGCGCTATACGGCCACGACGGGCGTGGGCGAGGCGGTGGCCGGCTGGTGGCGCACCGCGCGCTGGCTGGTGCTGCCGCTCATCAACCTGCCGCTGCTGGCGCTGCTGGGACACGCGGGCTACCGCGTGGCGCGGGCCTACGTGGAGGGCCCCCTGCTGCCGCTCGACTACTTCGTCAACGCGGGAGCCCTCTTCGCGCTGCTGGCGGGCGCGGGCGCGCTCGTGGCGTCAGCGAGTCTCGCTGGGGCCGCTCGCCGTGCGGGCGCCGCCGGCCGGAGCCGCTTTGTCGAGGCCCTGGCCACCCTGGGCCGGAGGCTGGGAGAGGCCGTCGATGATGGCCTTCGCCCCGGGCGGGAGGCCGCGCGGCGCATCCTGGCGCTCCGGTGACATGGACACCACCGGCTGGCCCGGCGAGTGCGCGTCGTTGTTGGTGGCCATCAGCGTCGTCGCGCTGGACTCGCGGCAGATGGGCGCGGAGACGCGCGTGTCGCGCACCGGGTCTCCATAGCCCGCGATGCGCGCCGGCACGGAGGGGTTGTTCCACCCCTTGCCCACGCTGCGCGCCACCTTGAAGTGCAGGTGCGCGCCACAGGCCCAGCCCGTGGAGCCGGAGAAGCCGATCAACTGCCCCTCCTTCACCTGCTCCCCGGACTTCACCACCACCGCGCTGAAGTGCAGGTACTGCGTCTCCAGCCCGTCCGCGTGCTGGATGACGACGTAGTTGGCGTACGGCGCGAACTTCTCGTCGCAGCCACCCTGCGTGCTGTCGCCGCGAGACATGCGCACCACGCCGTCGCGCGCCGCTACGATGGGCGTGCCCTCCGGCATGCGGAAATCCCACGCATACGTGTCGTTGTGTTGGTGGCTGCCCGTGTCGTGTCCCTGGCTCACGGTGTAGATGCGGCCACACGCGAACGGGACACCGACCTCCGGAGCATCGCTCGGAGGAGAGGCAATCGAGTTGGGAGCCGCCGGCGCGGAGGCCAGCAGGGAGCCGACGAGAAGGGCAGAGGAAAGGTTCATATCGGGCTGGCGGACAACGGTGACAAGTGGCCCAGGTATTTCCTGTGCGAATTATCTCGCGGCCCCAGGGCCTATCACCAGAGGCCCCGGGCCCTGCCCGCTCGGCCGCCCTGCTTCCCCCGCATGTCTCCAGAGCGCGCGCCCGCTTCGACGGACGAGCCCTCGGCGCCTCGCTCGCCGGGGGAACGGACTCGACACGACGCATGACGCGGTGGCGGAGACGCGCGCGGGAAGCGACGCCACCTGCCCCCGTCACCTCGCTCACACGGCGAGCGCTCGGCGCGGCGCATCATGCCTGCTCGACGCGGCTCGTCAACATAGTGACTGGTCACTCATTAAGTCCGAGGCTATGCTTTTCGTGAATGGCCACCCGGACGAGCACCGCGCCAGCGCCCGCCTCGCGTCCGCCGCGACGCACGCAGCAGGAGCGCCGTGAGACGACGCGCCGCAAGCTGCTGGACGCCACCATCGAGACGCTGGTGGAGCTGGGCCACGCCCGGCTGACGACGGTGGAGGTGGCGAAGCGGGCGGGCGTGTCGCAGGGCGCCCTCTTCACCCACTTCGACACGAAGGAGGAGCTGCTCGCCGCGGCGGTGGAGCACCTCTTCCCGCGCCTCATCCAGGACTACCTCGCGGGCGTGGGCGCGCGTCCCTCCGGCAAGGACCGCATCGCGTCCGCGGTGGACATGCTGTGGGCGGCCTACCAGCGCCCGGAGCTCCAGGCGGCCATCGAGCTGTACGTGGCGGCGCGCACGGACACCGCGCTCCAGGTGGCGCTGGCCGCGGTGGATGGGCCGCACCGGCGGAACCTGCACCGGGTGGCCCGGGAGTTGTTCCCGGAGGCCGCCGCCGAGCACCCGGACTTCGACGCCGTGGTGGAGCTGGCGCTGGACGCCGTGCAGGGCGCGGCGGTGGGGGGCAGCGCCCGTCCGGACGACCCAGCCCACCGTCGCATGCTCGACGCCCTCACCCGCTTCATGCGCAGCGCCTTCACTCCGCCCGAAAGTCCACGCCGCCGACGCACCCGTTCCTGAGACATACGAAGGAGGTCCCCGATGGACGCCACACACATTCCCGACCTCATCACTCCGGCCATCCCGGTGTTCATCATCACGGTGCTCGCCGAGGCCCTCTGGGTGAAGAAGCTGCGGGACGAGGGGCGGTCCATGGTGGGGCATACGCTGAAGGACTCGGCGGCCAGCCTCTCCATGGGGCTGGGCAACGTGTTCATCAACGTGGTGTGGAAGGGCGTGGCCTTCGCCGGCTACCTCGCGCTGTACCACCTGACGCCGCTGCGGGTGGGCACGGGCCCGTGGGCCTGGGTGCTGCTCTTCTTCGCGGAGGACCTCTGCTACTACTGGTTCCACCGCGTCCACCACGAGAGCCGCTTCTTCTGGGCCTCGCACGTGGTGCACCACTCCAGCCAGCACTACAACCTGTCGACGGCGCTGCGCCAGACGTGGACACCTCCCACGGGCTGGGCGTTCTGGGCGCCGCTGGCGCTGCTGGGCTTCCATCCGGTGATGATCATCGTCCAGCAGTCGGTGAGCCTGCTGTATCAGTACTGGATCCACACGGAGACCATCGGCCGGTTGCCCCGTCCGCTGGAGTGGGTGCTGAACACGCCGTCGCACCACCGCGTCCACCACGCCTCCAACCCGCGCTACCTCGACAAGAACTACGCGGGCATCCTCATCATCTGGGACCGGCTCTTCGGCACCTTCGAGCCGGAGACGGAGCGGCCCGTGTACGGGCTGACGAAGAACCTCCAGACGTTCAACCCGCTGCGCATCGCGACCCACGAGTTCGTCGCCATCGCGCGGGACGCGCTGAAGCCGGGCTCCTGGAAGCAGCGGCTGAGCTACGTGTTCCGCAACCCCGCCTGGAAGCCCGGCGGTGACGCGCCGCCGAGCCCGCCCTCCGCCCCCACGCCGGCGCCGGAGCCGGCGCGGACGTCGGCCTGAGCGCGACGGAGGCGAGCCCCTCGGGGGTTGCCCCCTGCTCACTCCATCGCGGGAGGTGTTGAGCACTGGCCGCCATGGGGCGGGCGCTCGCGCCCGGGCCTCGCGTTCGGCTTCCATCGAGCGGGCGGAGGCGCTAAGCCACCGCCCACGTTCAACGCGAGCAACCGAAGGTGGAGGGGTGTCATGACCGAGCGTGAGCTGTGGGAGCGGTATCAGCGATATCTGAGCGTCGTCCCGACCCTGGGGTTCACGCTCGACGTCTCGCGCATGAACTTCGCGGCGGACTTCGTGGAGCGGATGCGGCCTCGCGTGGAGGAGGCCTTCACCCAGATGGAGGCGCTGGAGAAGGGCGCCATCGCCAACCCGGACGAGAACCGCAAGGTGGGCCACTACTGGCTGCGCGCGCCGGAGCTGGCCCCGGAGCCCGCGCTGGCGAAGGAAATCACCGACACGGTGGCGGCCATCCACGCCTTCGCGAAGGACGTGCACGCCGGTCGGGTGAAGCCGCAGAAGGCGCAGCGCTTCACGCACCTGTTGCTGGTGGGCATCGGCGGCTCGGCGCTGGGGCCGCAGTTGGTGGCGGACGCGCTGACGTCGAATGACGACGCGATGCAGGTGACGTTCTTCGACAACACCGACCCGGACGGCATGGACCGGGTGCTGGGCCAGCAGCTCGGCGGGCGGCTCGCGGAGACGCTGACGGTCGTCATCAGCAAGTCCGGTGGGACGAAGGAGACGCGCAACGGCATGTTGGAGGCCGAGCGCGCCTACAAGGCGAAGGGGCTCGACTTCGCCCAGCACGCGGTGGCCATCACCGGCGCGGGCAGCGAGCTGGACCAGCACGCGCGCAAGCAGGGCTGGCTGCGCACCTTCCCCATGTGGGACTGGGTTGGCGGGCGCACGTCGGTGATGTCGGCGGTGGGCCTGCTGCCCGCGCGGCTCCAGGGCCTGGACATCGACGCGATGCTGGCGGGCGCGAAGGAGATGGACATCGCCACGCGCGAGCGCGACCCGGTGAAGAACCCGGCGGCGCTGCTCGCGCTGATGTGGTTCCACGCGGGCGACGGCCGCGGCCTGAAGGACATGGTCATCCTGCCGTACAAGGACCGGCTCCTCTTGATGTCGCGCTACCTCCAGCAGCTCGTCATGGAGTCGCTCGGCAAGGAGAAGGACCTGGATGGCCAGGTGGTGAACCAGGGCATCGCCGTCTACGGGAACAAGGGCTCCACGGACCAGCATGCGTACGTGCAGCAGCTGCGCGAGGGCGTGCCCAACTTCTTCGCCACCTTCATCGAGGTGCTGAAGGACCGCGAGGGCCCGTCCATGGAGGTGGAGGGCGGCATCACCAGCGGTGACTACCTGCTGGGCTTCCTGCTCGGCACGCGCCGCGCGCTGTACGAGAAGGGCCGCGAGTCCATCACGCTGACGGTGCCGGACGTGAGCGCGCGCACGCTGGGCGGGCTCGTCGCGCTGTACGAGCGCGCGGTCGGCTTCTACGCGAGCCTCGTGCACATCAACGCCTACCACCAGCCGGGCGTCGAGGCTGGCAAGAAGGCCGCCACGTCCGTGCTGGAGCTCCAGAAGAAGCTCGTGGCGCGGTTGAGGGAGGCTCGCGCGGAGGCGCGCAGCGCGGAGCAGCTCGCCGCCGACGTCGGCCAGCCCAACGAGGTGGAGACGGTGTTCAAGATTCTCGAGCACCTGGCCGCCAACCCCGAGCGCGGCATCCAGCGCTCCGGACAGCCCGGCCCCGCGGGCGCGCGGTTCCGCGCGGGCTGAGCGACACCTCTCTTCCGAGCCGCATCGACGCCCGGCACTCTCCTCGGAGGGGCCGGGCGTTCGCGTTCGGAGGAATCGCCCAGGCCCTCTCGTCGCTCGTGCACACTCACGAGGCGCGAGGCTTCGCGCTCGGACAGCGCGTCACCTCACGCCCCAGAGGGCGCGGGCCTCCTCCGCGATGAGGTCGGGATACTCCTCCGGGAAGAAGAGGCGGGCCCCCGGGATGCGCCGCACGCCCCGCGAGTTTCCGAAGGCCTTGTCGAGGTGGTCGGCGCTCGACTGCGAGAAGATGGTGTCTCCGGTCCCCCAGAGGATGCGCGTGGGGACGGTGCTCTTCGCGAGCGCGGGGCCGATACCCGCCAGGGAGTTGGCCTCCAGCGCCAGGGTGTACGCGTGCACCTGGTCCCTCCCTCGCTGGGAGCGCACGAGCGGCGCGAAGTAGTACTCGATGGTCTCGTCCGACAGCTCGGCGGGACGCGTGTACGTCATGCCACCGATGCCCTGGTCGGAGCGCGCGAGCACCTTGTCCGCGAGCCAGGGCGCGAGCCACTGGTCCACGTAGGTGCCCTTGCGCGCCATCTCGATGACGGGGAGCACGGCCGCGGGTGGGCACTCCGTCTCCACGTCACAGTTGGTGAGGAGCACCGTCCGGACGCGGTCCGGGTGATGGGCGAGGAAGAGCTGGGCGATGGCCCCACCACTGTCGTTCGCGACGAGGTCCACCGTGGAGATGGAGAGCCTGTCCAACAGGGTGACGAGCATGGCGACCTGCTCGGCGGGGGCGTAGCTCTGTCCCTGCGCGACCTCCGTGTAGCCGAGGCCCATGAAATCGGGGGCGACGCAGCGCCGGAAGGGAGACAGACGCTCGATGGAGCCTCGCCACTGGAAGCTGTTGAGCGGGAAGCCATGGAGGAACAGGGCCGCGTCGCCCGTGCCCCGCTCGAGGTACGCGATGCGACCGAAGCGTGTCTCCAGATAGCGCCGCTCGGCCCGGTAGGCCGCGGCGTCCAGCGGCCCTTCCGCGTGCCCCACCCCGAGCGACGAGCCACCGGCCTGCCCCGCTCTCCCCGCGCAACCGGGCAACACGCACAGCGCGAACGTCCCTGCCATCAGCTCGAGGAACGTCCTCCGATACATCCCTGCCACGCCACCTGCTCCCGCTACGTGCTGAGTCGAACCCATGTGTCGTCCCCACCCGTCGCGCCAATCCGCGATGGGCGCGCTTGTAGCGGGGCGGCCCTGGCAGCCACTTGGTGAAAATTGCGCGAGCAACAGGTGGGCTCGTGCCCGCGTCGAGGCGCGATCGGTACGGCCAACTCACCAGGGGCTTGTTAGGGTACGCCCATGAGCCGCACGCAGGGAGCTTCACCGGCAACAGCCCTTCCCTCCTCGAAGCACGAGCTGGCTCGCGCGGGGCTCGTGCGGGTCTTCGAGTATCGCTGCCACGCGGAGAAGGACGCGCCCATCGAGCCGGAGCAGTTCAGCTTCCCCGCCATCAGCCTCGTGCGCTCGGGGGTCTTCGGATTCCGCAACGAGCGCAGCCCCCAGTTGCTCAGCACGGGGTTCGCGCTGCTGTCGAACCCGGGACAGCAGTACGAGATTTCGCACGAGCACGCGGGTGGTGACCGCTGCATCGTCTTCCGCTTCGACGAGGCCGCCATCAACGAGCTGGTGGGCCGGCCTCCGCACGGCGCCCCGCGTCGCTACTTCGCGAAGTCGGTCCTCCCTCCCATCCCGCGTGTCGAGGCGCTCAGGCATCTGGCTGAGCAACGGCTCGCGGAGAAGAGCTCCACCCTGGGGCTGGAGGAGCTGGGGCTCGCGCTCGCGACGACGGTCGCTTCACAGATGGGGAGTGCGCCCAAGGACGAAGCGCCGAAGCACAACCGGGGCACGCGCGACAGCGTCTACGCGGCGATCGCCGCCATCGAGTCCTCCTCTTCCACGGAGGAGCTCGGCCTGGGGGACCTCGCGCGCATCGCGGGGCTGAGCCCGTATCACTTCCTGCGTGTATTCAAGCGTGAAACAGGTGTCACGCCTCATCGCTTCCTCTTGCAGACACGGGTGCGCCGCGCGCTGGAGCTGCTGCGCGACACGAGCCGCCCCGTGACAGACATTGCGTTCGACGTGGGGTTCGGAGACCTGTCGAACTTCATCAACACGTTCCGCCGGGAGGTGGGCGCCTCCCCTGCGCGGTTCCGCAAGGCGACTCCGACGGAGTGGGCCTCGCTCGCCCGCACCCAGGCTGCCTGAGCGGCCCTCACCGCGAGCCCTCCCCCGCCAACCCCGCACGTTCCCGTCGGCACAGCTCCGCGATCCAATCCGACGCTGCCCGCACGCGGGGGCTGCGCTGCAAGTCCCTGTGCAGCACCAGCCACAAGGGCCGCTTCGCGATGACGCCCGCGCCCACGCGCGTCAGTCGCGTGTCCCGCTCCCCCGTGAGACACGGCAGCAGCGCCACGCCCAGTCCCGCCGCCGCCGCCTCGCGCAGCACCGCCGTGCTGTTGCTGCGCAACAGCCTCCGCCCTCCCGACGTCAGCCGCTTCAACTCCTCCGACTCCGCGCCCGACGTCAGCGTCTCCCGATAGACGAGCACCGTGTGCCCCCGGAAGTCCCCGGGCCTCGGCGCCCCCCGGCGGCGCAGGTAGCCGCGCGCCGCGTACATCGCGAACCCCAGCTCCCCCACCTTGCGCACCACCAACGCATCCCCTCGCGGCGCCACCAAGCGCAACGCCAGGTCCGCGTCTCCACGCTGGATGTCCACCACGTCCGTCCCTACCACCAGCTCCACGTCCAGCCCCGGGTGCCGCCCGTGGATGACGTCCATGTGCGCCGCCAGCAGCGCCTGCGCGAGGTACTCCGTCGCGGCCACGCGCACCGAGCCCTCCACGCGGGCCTCGTCCGCCACCGCGCCATGGAGCGAGCGCAGCGCCTCCTCCATCTCCCGCGCCCGCGCGACGACCGCCTCCGCGCCCTTCGTCAGCCCGAGCGTCCGCGCGCCGCGCAGCACCAGCTTCGTCCCGAGCGACTTCTCCAGCGCCGCCAGCCTGCGGCCCACCGTCGTCGCGTCCACTCGCAGCTCACGCGCCGCGCCAGCGAGCGAGCCCTGCCTCGCCACCGCGAGCAGGTAGCGGAGGTCGTCCCATCGCATATCCATGCCTGCAATGGTGCAGCAAAGGGCTGCATCTGTGCAGCCCCCCTGGCGCTATCTCGAACCGGACGAAGCGGCGGCACGCCCGACGGCCCCGCGCCAATGGAGGACACCATGTCTCATGCGACGGTGCTGGAACACAACGTGGCCCCCCTGCCTCGCGACCTCTCTCGGGATGAGCGCCTCACGGTGTCGACGGCCGACACCAACCCCGGCCTCGACTTCCCCATCCGCGCGCTCGACGGCTACGCGCTGTCCGGCAAGCTCTTCCCCCACGAGGGCGCCGAGGTGGGCGCCGTGGCCCTCATCACCAGCGCCACCGGGGCCCGCCAGCGCTACTACGCCCGCTTCGCCGCCTTCCTCGCCCGGCGCGGCTTTCCCACCATCACCTACGACTACCGGGGCATCGGCGGCTCCCGCCCGGAGAAGCTCGAGGGCTTCGCCGCGCGCATGGAGGACTGGGGAAGCCAGGACCTCGCGGGCGCCATCGCCACCGTGCGCGAGCGCTTCCCCCGTCGCCGGCTCCTGCTCATCGGCCACAGCGTGGGAGGCCAGCTGCTGGGCCTCGCCCCCAACGCGAACGAGGTCTCCGCGATGCTCCACGTCGCGGCGGGCTCCGGCTACTACAAGCTGTTCCCCCAGCGGCTGCGCATGGCCCTCAACTGGCGCGTCATCGCCCCCACGCTGATTCGCGCCTTCGGCAAGCTGCCCGGCTGGGCCGGCACCGCCGAGGACCTGCCCGCCGGCGTCGCGGAGCAGTGGGCCCGCTGGTGCCTGTCCCCCCAATACCTCATGAGCGAGGGCGGGGAGACGCGGCGTGAGGCCTACGCGTCGCTGTACCTGCCACTGCGCGCCTACAGCTTCTCGGACGACCCCATCGCCTCCAAGGCCGCCGTCTCGCACCTGCTGGACTTCTACGCGGACGCCCTCGTCGAGCACCGCCACGTCACGCCCAGGCAGGTGGGAGGCCAGCCCATCGGACACTTCGGCTTCTTCCGGGAGACCTTCCGCCAGACGCTGTGGGAGGACGCCGTCGAGTGGCTCGCACACCAGGCACTCACGGTTCGGCCGGTGAAGGCCGCGTGAAGTAGAACCCCGGGTCCATGGACCTGGAGCTCAGAGGCAAAGTGGCCCTCGTCACCGGCAGCAGCCGGGGCATCGGCCGGGCCACCGCGGCGGCGCTCGCCCGCGAGGGCGTGAAGGTGTGTCTCTCCGCGCGCGGCGTGGAGACGCTGGAGGCGACCGCCACCGCGCTGCGCGCCACCGGCGCGGAAGTGGCCACCGTCGTCGCGGACGTGGCCACCCAGGCCGGCGCGGTGGCGGCGGTGGACGCGGCGATTGCCGCCTTCGGCACGCTGGACATCCTCGTCAACAACGTGGGCGGCAGCGGCGGCGCGGGCGCCTTCGACACCGCCACGGGCGAGCAGTGGACCGCCGTCCTCGACAGGAACCTCCTGTCCGCCGTCTGGTGCAGCCAGCGCGCGGTGGAGCACATGCGCCAGCACGGCGGCGGCACCATCATCCACATCAACTCCATCTTCGGCCGCGAGTACGCCACCAGCGCGCCCTACACCACCGCCAAGGCGGGCCTCACGGCCCTCACCAAGGAGATGGCGGTGGACCTGGCCCGTCACCACATCCGCGTCAACGGCGTGGCCCCCGGCTCCATCCTCTTCCCCGGCGGCAGCTGGGACAAACGCCAGCAGGCGGACCCGGAGAAGGTGGCGAAGCTGGTGCGCGACGAGCTGCCCTGGGGGCGCTTCGGCACGCCCGAGGAGGTGGCGGACGTGGTGGCCTTCCTCTGCTCGGCCCGCGCCCGGTGGGTGACGGGGGCCACCCTCCCCGTGGATGGTGGACAGGGCCGCGCCTTCTGACGGGGCGCCGAGCACGCCCCGTGCTATGAGGCCGGCCGCCACCGCTTGGGATTGGGATTGAGCGCTTGCTGAAGCTCTACAAGAAGGAAGGCGGAAGCCTTCGCTACTGGGAAGCCTGGGTCCACGAACGCGTGCTCACCCTGCATTGGGGCACCGTGGGCGAGGTCGGCGAGCAGAAGGAGCTGCCGCTGCCCCCCGAGGAGGAGGACCCGGAGCTGGCCCTCGCCGAGGCCGCCGGCCCCTTCGTCGAGGAGGGCTACGACGAGCCCGACCCCGACGCCATGCACTCCCTCGTCGTCCAGTACGCCGTCCAGGGCCAGGGCACCGGCCATGACCTGGAGAAGCGCGTCGCCGTGGAGGAGCTGCTCACCGACGCGCTGGGCTGGACGGGCAACGGCGAGGTGGAGGGCGGCGAGCTGCGCGACGGCCTGCTGCGCGTCCACTGCCGGGTGATGGACGTGGACGCCGCCGTGCGCGCCGTGGAGGTGGCGCTCGACTCCGAGGACCTCATCGACGGCGCCACCGCGTGGGTGGCGCGCGACGACGAGGCGCCCCGGCTCGTCTGGACCGCCCCTGGGCCCCGGGGCTGAAGGCCCGGCGCCCCGGCTACGGCACCATCGTCGCGAGCGGAGCGCTCACCCCTTCGACGAAGCGGCGGCTGTCGTTCGGCTGGTCCGGACGACGGCCCCGGTCCAGCTCGTCACGGTCGTACATGCCGTCCTCGTCCTGGTCCACGCCGATGCGCCACTCGCTGCCCGAGGGGACCACGGTGAAGGTCAGCTCGGCGCCGGCCGCCGCGCTGGCCAGCAGGAGGAAGGCGTTCACCCGCTCCGAGGCGCGGTCCGATTGGAACTGGCCGTTGCCCAGGTACGTGTAGCCTCGCGCCAGCCCCATCCGGCGGCCCTTCACCACCAGGCCCACCTTGCCGCTGTCCGCCAGCGACATGAAGCGCAGCGCGCGCGCCAGCTCCGCCGGCGTCACGTCCGCCAGCGTCACCTGCTGCCCCACCGCCGCGTGCGAGTCCTTGCTGTCCGGACCGGGCGGCAGGTACATGTCCGTCAACGAGCCCCGGGGCAGGTCGCCACCGGAGAAGGACAAGATCAGCGCGACGATGTCCGCGACCTGCTGGTCGTTCTCCGGGTTGAAGGGGGGCTCCGTGACGAACCGCGCGATGGAGTCCACGCTGCCGTCATGCAGGAAGCTGAAGCCGGACAGGCTCTCCTTCTGGCTCAGCTCCATGCCCACCTTCTCGTAGAGGTTGCGCAGCTGCGGCACCTTGAGGGAGACGTTGGTGCTGCCGTCGGTGGACGCCAGCGCGTGACGCGTCTCGCCCATGGGGCCCGTGGGGAGCGCCAGCCACTTGGAGCCATCCCACGTCATGTCCACCGCGAGGCCCGTGGGGAAGGTGTGGCAGGTGTTGCACGCGAACAGGCCCATGGCCAGCAGGCTCGGCGGGCGGAACAGCTCCATGCCCCGCTGGGCGTTGCCGTTGGGCAGGGGCTGGCCCGCGGGCCCGAAGCGGCCCGTGGTGTAGTGGCCGGGCAGCGGCAGGTCCCGAGGCAGCGAGTTGTCCAGGTTGCGGAAGGGGTTGGGCGGGAAGGTCAGCGTGGCGAGGAAGGAGCGCAGCTCCGCCATCTCCTTCGGCGTCAGCTGCGTGTCGTCGCCCTGCAACCCCACGAAGGCCGGGTTGAACTCCTCGAGGCTCGCGCGGTCGCCGCGCCAGTGCAGCGGCTCCTTGCCGATGATGTCCTGGAGCGTCTGCGTCGTCATGGGGCCCTTCATCGGGTGGAACGGCTCGAACGGCGGCATCGGCAGGCCCATGCCCAGGTTCTGCCCCTCCAGCGACTTCACCTCGCCCGCGGGGTCGCCCAGGTCCCACGCCAGCCGGTCCATGCGCGCGTCGATGTGGCAGGACGCGCAGGACACGTGCCCCAGGCCGGACGTCTTGTGCGTGTCGTACAGGTGCTTGCGCCCCGCCTTGATGGCGACCGGGGACGGGTCGAAGAAGGCCACCCGGGACAGCTCGCGCAGCCGGTCCGCGCTCACCACGGAGATGCTCGCCGCGAAGCGGTTGAGGACATAGAGCCGCTCACGCCCCGCGTCGTAGACGATGCCGGTGGGGCCCTCGCCCACGTCCACCTGACCCAGCCGCGCGCCGTTGGGCGCCACCGCCACCACGTTGTTGGAGCCCATGCCCGTCACGAAGGCGCGCGTGCCCCGCGCGTTCCAGGCGACGCCGCGCGGGTCTCCCACCGACAGGTCGCGCAGCGCCTGGGGCACCGTGGGCGTGGTGTAGTCGAGGTGCGGGTTGAGGTCGTGGATGGAGCGCGACGACGGCCGGCGCGGGTCGACAGACGCCATGAGCACGCGGACGAAGCGGCCGTTGACGTTCGGCTCGAAGCGCACCTCGTTGTGCGCGTCCGTGCCCACCACCGTCACGGAGCCGGACGGGTGCACCGCCAGCGCCATGTTCAGGTTCATCAGCCGCGAGACATAGGAGACGTCCAGCGACGCCGTGTCGATGATGGCCAGGTCGCGGTCCGGCAGGTCCCACCCCACGCGGCGACCGGAGGCGGAGGCGTTCGGGCCGCTCACCAGGTCCGTCCAGTCCCCGCGGTTGTCGTCCATCCAGCGGCCCCGGTCGTCCTTGCGCACGATGAGGCCCACGGGCGGGGGCGGCGGGTTCTCCGGGTTGAGCGCCGGGAAGAAGGTGGTGCCCGCGTTGGGAGGAGGGTTCACGCCGCCGTAGGGGCCGCGCGGGTCGCTCACGACGTTGGGCGGGAACGCGTCCGGAATCGTCAGGCCGCCGCCGAGCAGCGTGGTGCCGTTGCCGGACTCGAAGATGGCCGCGTAGACGAAGCGCCCGTCGGGGCTCACCGCGAGCGCGCGCGGGTCCTCGCCCTTGAGGGTGAGGCGGCGGGGCGCGGCGTCCGGCCGGCGCGGGTCCACCACCAGCACGCGGTTGACCTGCGAGCAGGTGATGAAGGCGCGCTCGGGGCGCCCGGCGAAGACGACGTCCGCGGGCTCGTCGTCCGTATAGACGGTGGCCGTCACCACGCCCCGGCGCAGGTCCACGATGCTGACGCTGTCGGAGATGTGATTCACCACCCACGCCTCGGAGTTGCTCCGAGCCCGCACCGACACCGGGTCCAGGCCCACCGGGATGGAGGACACCAGCCGCGGCCCGTTGCGCTCCGCCACGTCGAAGACCAGCAGCCGGTTGTCCGCCGTGTTCACCGCCAGCAGCAGGTTGCCGTCGGGGGTCAGCTCCAGCGGGTGGACATGGGGGTCTTCCCAGTTCACGAATGTTTCACCCGCGTGAGACATTTTCGGTATCACGACCGAAAGGAAGCACAGCAGCACGACGGCGCGTCGGATGACACCCATAGCGGCGACCTCCACGTCAGGAAGAAGCGGTGCTTCTCACTGTCTTGCATTTATCAACGCGCCCGTTGCAACTCCTTGCGTGTGAAAATCGCAATTCCTACATCCGCCCCCACGGACGATTGCAGTCTCGAAATCAAAGATTCGAGCAGCCTGGAAAACGACCCACGGCGTCACGTCCCGTCACAAAGACAGGCACGCGAATCCTTCAGCCCGGGTCAAACCAGACAAAACCGCCACACCCTAAAATGCGAGCACCACTCAAGGATGTGGCCCGAGCGCGTCCTGGAGGTGATGCACCCTGGAGGGATTTTTCTGTCTCAAGTCCGGGTGCGCGTGACGGACGGCGCCCCTGGCCGCGGGCGGAACACGCGGAAGAGGAGCGCGATGGAGGGCAGCACCACCGCGGCGCCCACCACCAGTGCGCCCAATAACAGACGCTGTGTCGATGGACTCGCGGCGGCTGCCTTCAGCGTGATGTCTGGCACCACGAGATAGGGATACTGCGCGGCTGCCCAACCCAGGACGATGAGTCCGACCTGGACGGCCGCGGCGAGCCGGGCCCAGGCGTAGCGCCGGGTCCAGAGCAGCGCGAAGACGGCCACCGCGGCCAGGGCCGTGCCCAGGTGCAGGGCCACGGCGAAGGGCGAGGCGAGCAGGCCGTGCCAGACGCGGGGCGCCTGGGTGCGCGCCAGCAGCAGCACGACGAGGGCGGCGGCGAAGACGAGCGCGCCCGACCCCAGCGCGCGGCGGCGGAAGTCCTCCTTCAGCTCCGGCGAGGACGCCTCGTGCGTGAGGTACACCGCCGCGAGGAAGGCGAAGAGGGTCAGCGCGAACACGCCCACGGCCCACGCGAAGGGCGACAGCCACGAGGCGAAGAAGCCGCTGACGACCACGCGGCCCTCCACGCGGATGGCGCCGCTGACCACCGCGCCCACGCACATGCCCAGCAGCAGCGGCGCCACCACGCTCGCGCAGCTGAAGACGAGCCCCCACTGGCGTTGCACCGCGTCGCCGCGCAGGTCGTACGCGCGGAAGGTGAAGGCCGCGCCCCGGCAGACGATGCCCACCAGCAGCAGCGTCAGCGGGACGTGCAGCGCCACGCTGAGCGCCGCGAAGGCGCGCGGGAAGCCGGCGAACAGCAGCACCACGCCGACGATGAGCCAGACGTGGTTGACCTCCCAGACGGGGCCCATCGCCTGGGCGATGAGCGCGCGCTGCTCCGCCTTGCGCGGCCCCCGGGCGAGCAGGTCCCAGACGCCCCCGCCGAAGTCCGCGCCTCCGAAGAGCGCGTAGAGCACGAACGTCCCCGCCAGGACGAACCCCAGCAGCGCCTCAGTGGACATGGGCCTCGTCCTTTCCGAAGGGCGGGTGGCCCGCCGCGGGCGTCGGCGCCCCCGGCAGCGTGTCGCGCACCTGGCGCAGGAGCAGGAACAGCACCACCACGCCCAGGAACAGGTACAGCACGGTGAAGGTCCAGAAGGGCGCGGCCAGGTGCGGCACGGGCGTGACGGCCTCCGCGGTGCGCATGACGCCGCGGACGATCCACGGCTGTCGTCCCCATTCGGTGACGAGCCACCCCGCCTCCAGCGCCACCAACCCCAGCGGCCCCGCCCCAAGCCACGCCCCCATCATCCGACGCCCCGTGGGCCATTGCTTGCGCCGCCACCGCAGCGCCAGCGTCACCAGCGACAGCAGCGCCATGAGGCTCCCGGTCCCCACCATGACCTGGAAGGCGACGTGCACCTTGGCCACCGGCGGCCACGTGTCGCGGGGGAACGCGTTCAGCCCCTTCACCTCCGCGTGCGGGTCGCCGAAGGCGAGGATGGACAGGCCATGGGGGATGTCGAGCGCGCCGGACACCGTCCCCGTGTCCACGTCCGGCACACCGCCGATGCGCAGCGGCGCGCCACGCTCCGTCTCGAACTGGCCCTCCATCGCGGCCAGCTTCACCGGCTGCGCCCGCGCCACGTGCTTGGCGGACAGGTCCCCCACCAGCGGCTGGAGCAGCGCGGTGACACACGCCAGCGGCAGCGCCACCGACAGGGCCTTGCGGTGGAAGGTCGCGCCCGGGTGGCGCAGCAGCACGAAGGCGTGGATGCCCGCCATCGCGAAGGCGCTCGCCTGATAGCAGGAGAGCAGCACGTGCGCCGTCTCGTACTGCCAGCCGGCGCTGAACATGGCCACCACCGGCTGGACGTCCACGGGGCCGTCCGGCGTGGCCACGAAGCCCGAGGGCTGGTTCATGAAGACGTTGACCAGCGTGACGAAGAACGCGCTCGCCGCGCCGCTCACCGCCACCATGACGCCGGAGAACAGGTGCATGCCGGGCGACACCCGCTCGCGCCCGTACAGGTAGATGCCCAGGAAGATGG
The DNA here is from genome assembly GCF_021412625.1 of Myxococcus stipitatus. The sequence goes on from NZ_JAKCFI010000006.1 coordinate 513,444, forward strand.
CCTCCGTGAAGAACGCCACCCCCTCCAGGCTGAACGGCAGCCCGATGACCTCGCCGTACTCCCCCATGAAGTCCGGCCACAACAGGCCCAGCTCGAACGACAGCACCGTGCCGCTCACCGCGCCCACCGCGAAGAGGATGGCCGTGCCCTTCGCCAGCTTCAGGCTCAGCTTCCGGTAGTCCGCGTCCCCCGTCCGCCGCGCCTTCAGGTCGCTGAGCACCATCAGGAGCGGCAGCGCCACCCCCGCCGCCGCGAAGACGATGTGGAACGCCAGCGACAACCCCATCTGCGCCCGGGCAAAGAGCAGGTCCGTCATGGACATCAGAACTAATAATGCGCAATTCTCGCGCAATTATTCATTCTACTGAGACAGCGAAGCCTCGCTCGGTCCCCGTCGCGCGGGGACGAGGGTCTGCACGGAGTTCTTCGCCACGGCGGTCGCGAGGGAGGTGGCGAAGATGAGGACGAGCTTGCGGCCCAGCTCGACGCCCATGGGGCGCTGCTCGGCGGTGGAGGCGAGCCGGTCCGGGTGCTCCCAGGCGCGCTGGAGGGCCTTGCGGCGCTTCTTGCGCAGCAGCTGTTCCCGGCGGCGGGAGCGGTAGAGGGCGAGCCCCACGCCCGCGCCCACCAGCACCATGGCCACGGCGCCCGCGGCCACGAGCGCGCCGCGGTGCTGACGGGCCTGGTAGCGCACGTCGAGCATGCGCTCGCGGCGACGGTCCAGCTCCTCCAGCGTCAGCAGCAGCTCATCCCGGATGCGGTCCGCCGTCTGCTCCACCTGCTTCCGGTCGTCCATGCCCCGGGTGATGCGGTGGTCGGCGTGACGCTCGGACGCCACCAGTTCGCTGCCCTCCCGCCCGTTGCCCTTCATTGCAGCGTCTCCCGCGTCATCTGGTAGTCGAGCTTGAGGCGCTCCTGGGTGTGCGCCAGGGGCTTCTTGGGCAGGCGCTTGGCGCCCATGAGGAGCAGGAGCCCCGCGACGACGAGCAGCACCACGCCCACCAGCAGCACGCCCAGGGCGGCGCCGAGCGGCAGGGCCAGGCCCAGGGCGACGAAGAGGACGGCCAGCGAGTCGAGGGCGAGCACGGCGCCGGCGCCGAGCAGGATGCCGGCGGTGCGGGCCGCCTTCAGCTCGTCGCGCAGCTCCTTCTTGGCGTGCAGCACCTCGGCCCGCACGAGCAGCCGCGTCTCGGACAGGGCATGGCGGAACAGCTCCGCGGTGGAGAGCGTCTCCAACTGGCTGCGCTCCAGGCGTTCGGATTCGAGGTCCACGACTCGCGCCTCCCTGGCTCGTGGAGCGGGACTTTGCGGGCGCACGCTCGCGCGGCGGGCCTGCGACCGGTCCGACTCCCTGGGAGACAATGTGCGCAGGGCGGACGGGCAAGAGAAGCCCGGATGGGGAGGGTTGCCCGCCCGGCTGCCTGCCCGGGACGGCCGGGCGGTCAGCGGCGGCGCTGGTGGGCCAGGGCGGTGGCCAGCGTCTCGCGCACCTGCCGGGCGCGGAAGAGGCGGTCCGCGGTGTCCATCAGGTTGTCGACGTACAGCACCTGCTTGCGCAGCCGCGCGGGGAGCGCGCGCGTGCCCAGGTGGGCGCCCACCAGCGCGCCGGTGAGGGCCGCCGCCACGTCCGCCTCGCCGCCGCAGCGCAGCACGAGCGCGACGGCCTCGCGGAAGTCGTGGGGGACCTTGAGCGCGGCGTACAGCGACGTGAGCAGCACCGGCACCACGTGCGCGGGCAGGCCGTCCACGCCCTTGAGTTCGCTGGGGGGCACGCCCACGCGGCGCAGCTGCGTCAGCGCGCGCGTGGTGTCCCACGTCAACAGGCGCGGCAGGTGGCGCACCTCCTCGGCCAGCCCCTTGTCGTGCACGGCCGCCGCCAGCGACAGCTCCTCGCAGAAGGCCGCGGGCGTCAGCGGCTCCTCCTCCATGCCCAGCGCGGCGGCCTGCGCGAAGGCGGCGGCCGCGGCGGCGCAGACGGGGTCCTTGTGCGTGATGACGGTGAGCACGCCCGCGTCGTGCGGCAGGCGCGCGCGGTGGCCGCTCTCGAACAGGCCCACCACCAGCGCGCGGCTGAGCACCGACGGGCACAGCGTGCCCAGGGGCGCGCCCGCGCTCATCCACGGCGCGCCGCCCGCCAGCCGCTGGAGCGATTCGGCGAGGCTGCGCGGCGGCTGGAGGATGATGCCCTCCTGCCACAGCCACGCCAGGTGCGCCGCCGCGCTGCGGCCCTCGACGCGGCCCTCGCGGATGACGCTCTCCGCCGCGGCGAGCAGCAGCTGCGTGTCGTCGCTGAACTGGCCCTTGGCGAACTTGCCGCGCGGACGCGGCGCGAAGTCCTCCGCGAGATTCGGGAGCCGCGCGAGGCTCGCCGGCGGGACGCCGCGCAGCGGGAAGCCGAGCGCGTCTCCGATGGCGAGCCCCACGAACGCCGCATGGAACCTGTCCTGGCGCTCGGCGGAAGTCAGCGGCATGGGTTCGCGGAGATTAACCGAGGCTCAGGGCTGGACGGACAGGGAGAAGCGCGTGATTCGCGTGAAACACGCACGGACCGGAACGAAATGAGCAGCCAGGGGGCTTGACTCGCGCGGCGCGAGTCCACCCGCGCTTCGCGCGTGTGACGCTCCCGACCCATCATCCACCAGGACGCACGCCGTGTTCACCGTCCACCCTCCTTGCCTCGCGCGGGAGCCCTCGCCGCGAGGCGGGGGGGCGGGCTGACTATCGCAACCAGCACGGGCCCGGCAAGCGTCAGCGCCCGCGCGCATTCGCGTACCTGCACGCGTGTCCAACTCCGGAAGCTTGCGCGCGCCGACTCACACGGAGCGCATGGTGCCCGAGGAACGCACAGGTGGCAGTGGCACGCGGGAGTCGGCACACGCGCCGTCACGCGTCAGGCGTCGTCGCGTCCCAGGTTGACGATGGCCTGCAGCCGCGCCACCACCGCCTGGGCGCCCTGGTGCAGGCGGGCGCCGTCCCACAGCGCGGGCGTGGTGTGGCCGCCGCGCCGCCGCCAGTCGCGCTCGGCGTCCTCGAAGGCGACGTTGCGGAAGACGACGCGGTCCTCCAGCGCGTGGTCGACGACGTACAGGCGCGCCACGGCGGAGGGCCGGTCCGCGATGCGGTGGAACAGCTCGTAGGGGGCGACGGGCGCGGGGCGCGTCACGAGGCCGCCGGCAGGAAGAGGTCGGCCAGGTCCTTGCGCGAGCGGCCCATGAGGTCGGCGAGCGTGTAGCGGTCCAGCACGGCGAGGAAGGCCTCGCGCGCGTCGCGCAGCACGCCCTTGAGGCCGCACGCGGGGGCGATGGGGCAGGTGTTGCGCTCCTTGTCGAAGCACTCCACCAGGTCGAAGTCCGGCTCGGCCGCGCGCACCACGCGGCCCACGTGGATGTCGGCGGGCGGGCGCGCCAGCGTCACGCCGCCCGCGCGCCCCGCCCTCACGTCGACGAGGCCCTCGCCCGCGAGCGTCTGCACGACGCGCACGAGGTGGTGCTTGGAGATGCCATAGGCATCCGCCAGCTCCTGCGTGGAGGCGAGCCGGTCGGGGCGGGCGGCGAGGTAGAGCAGGACGCGCAGCGAGTAGTCGGCGTGGAGGGTGAGGTGCACTTTCAGCGGGCTCCGGCGGCCTCCGCCCGGGGAGCGCTCGGCAGGAAGACATCCGCGTGGAGGTCCTTCAGCGAGAGCCCCGCGAGGAAGAGCTTCTTGCGGAGGGATAGCACCAATCCCGAGTCTCCGCAGAGCCACGCCCGGAAGCCGGCCACGCGTGGCAGCTCGGCGCGGAGCAGCACGTCGAGGGCGCCCTCGGCCACGTCCCGCGAGCCGCCCGTCAGCACGCACGGACGGTAGTGGAGCGCGGGGTGGCGTTCGGCCAGGGCCCGCAGCGCGTCCCCCAGGTACAGCCCCTCCGGTGTCCGCGCGCCGTGGAAGAGCCACACCGGGCCGGTGTGCCCCGCCTCCAGCGCGTCGCGGACGATGCCGTACAGGGGCGCGAGCCCCGTCCCCGTCCCCGCCAGCAGCAGCGGCTGTTCGGGGCGACCGGGGACATAGAAGCAGTTGCCCACCGGGCCCTGCACGTGGAGCACGTCCCCCACGCGGGCCTCCCGGGCGAGCCAGCCGCTCATCGCCCCGTCCGGCACCAGGCGCACGTGCAGCTCGAGCAGGTCCTCGCGGGGCAGGCTCGCCAGCGAGTAGCTGCGCGCCAGGCCATCCGCCCGCACGAGGGACACGTACTGCCCCGCGCGGTAGTCCATGGGCGCGTCGGTGGCCAGCCGCACCCGCAGGACGGACGGCGACAACGGCTCCACCGAGACGAGCCGTGCCCGCAGCCGCAGCCCCTCCGCGCTGGCGACCTCCAGCTCCGCCCCCGGCGCGGGCTTGCAGGTGCACGCGAGGAAGTAGCCCTGGGCCCGCAGCGTGTCCTTGAGCCCGGCGCGCGCGGCCTCCGGCACGTCACCGGACACCGCGCGCATCAGACACGACTGGCACGCGCCCGCGCGGCACGAGTGAGGCACGCCCACGCCCTGGCGCAAGAGCCCGTCCAGCACGCTCTCCTCGGGCTCCAGCGGGTACCACCTCGCCTCATGCTTCACCCTGGCCATGGCCGGCTCCGTGTCCTTTCTCCCGCTCAGCGATTCAACACGTCGGCGCGAGCGCTCTCGGCGATGGCCAACACGCGCGCCACCAGCGGCGCGGGAACCCCCAGCTCCTCCAGCGTCGCCTTCAGGTGTCCGGCGACGGCGTCGAAGTGCAGGTCGTTCAGCCCCTGGCGGACCAGGTGCGCGTGGCCCGCGCGCATGTCCTTGCCCGAGTAGCTCGAGGGGCCGCCCGTCACCATGGTCAGGAACGCCTTCTGCTTGGCGGCCTGGCGCTCCATGTCCACGTCCTCGAAGAAGTGGCTGATGCGGTCGTCCTCCAGGACCTTCCGGTAGAAGACATCCACCGCCGCCGCCATCGCCGGCTCGCCACCCATCTGCTCGTAGACGCTCTTCTCCACCGCTGACGTGCTCATCGCGTGCGCGCTCCTCCCGGCCACGGCCGGGGACAAATGATGCATTTGAAATGCATCGTTCAGACCCTAGCGTCAAACATGGGAGGCAAGGCGGGGGAATCGCGCGAATGAGCGGGACTGGGCGCATCCGGCAAGGTTTGCGTCCGCGTCATGTCTCCGCGCGAAAATTGCGCCCCAGCCTGGGGCCGGCGCCGGCGTAGTGGCGGAAGATGTAGAGCAGCGGACTCCAGCGCTCGACGTCCACGTGGTGGGTGCCGGGCACGGTGACGTCGTCGTGCGCGTGGACGCGGGTGACGCGCAGCTCGGCGATGGCGAACGACGGCGCGGGCTCGCCCGGCACCGCTGTCCCCTCGCGCACGTCCAGCAAGACGCACTCCAGTTGCAACGGACACTCGAGGGCGCGAGGCGGCGCGACGGTGTGCGAGGCGCCGGGGGTGAGGCCCGCGCGCTCGAACTTGTGGGCTTCGTGGACGTAGCCCATGGCGCGCTTCGCCTCGGGCACGGGGGAGCGGCCGGTGGTGGGCGCCAGGCGCTCCACCTGGGGCCACAGGTCCGCGGAGGGCAGGTTCACCACGGCCTCGCGCGTGCGCTCCAGATTGGCGAGCCCCTGCCCCAGCCTCCCCAGGCCGAGCACCAGCCGGTCTCCCAGCGCCCACGCGGAGGACAGCGGCGACAGGTTGGGCGTGCCGTCCTCGTTCAGCGTGCTCAGCAGCACCACGGGGGTGCCGAAGTAGAGGATTCGGGGGGTAATCACACGGTGGCTCGGCGGCTGGCTCATGGGCCGCTTCCCTACGCCCCCGGCGCCTGGGATGTTTCGGCGCGCGCCGAAGCGTCCTCGCGCGCGCCGAGCGCAGGCTGTCACCATGCCCCATCCCATCGACCTGGCCCTCATCGCCTCGCTCATCGGCGACCCCGCGCGCGCGGGCATGCTGTCGCGCCTGCTGGAGGGCCCGGCGCGCACGGCGGGCGAGTTGGCGCGCGAGGCCGGCATCTCCCCCCAGACGGCGAGCGGCCACCTTTCGCGGCTGCTCGACGGGGGCCTCCTCCGGGTGGAGGTCCAGGGCCGGCACCGCTACTACCGGCTCGCCAGCGCCGACGTGGCGCGGGCGCTGGAGGCGCTCAACGTGCTGGTGCCCACGCGCCCCGCTTCGGTGGACGTGCCCCAGCCCCTGCGCTTCGCGCGCACGTGCTACGACCACCTCGCGGGCACGCTGGGCGTGGCGCTGGCGGAGGGCCTGGAGCGCCGGGGCTACCTGGAGTCCGTCGAGGACGGCTTCGCGCTCACCCCCACGGGGACGCGCTTCGTGGAGGCGCTGGGCGTGGACGTCCAGGCGCTGACGCGGGGCCGGAGGGCCTTCGCGCGGCGGTGCCTGGACTGGAGCGAGCGGCGCGCCCACGTGGGCGGCGCGCTGGGCGCCGCGCTGACGGAGCGACTGTTCACGCTGCGTTGGATTGCGCGCCGGCCCGAGGGCCGCGGGGTGCGGCTCACCGTCGAGGGCCGGCGGGGATTCGACCGGGAGCTGGGGCTGTCCTGGCCCTGAGGGCCGGACGCCGCGTCAGCCGCGGGCGCCGACGTTCGCCGCGCCGATACGGGCCGCCTCGCGGCGCACCGTGGCCTGCTCGAGGTCGTAGCGGGCGTCCTCGGTGGACAGGCCGCGCAGGCGCTCCTGGGCGTCCGCCATGCGCTTGCGCGCGCCCTCCACGTCGATGCCGGAGACGTGCTCGGCGGCGTCCGCCAGCACCAGCACCTTGTCGTTGGCCACCTCGACGAAGCCGCCGGCGACGAAGTAGGCGTCCTTCTGGCCGCCGTCCACGAGCGTCAGGGAGCCGGGCTCCATGAGCGACAGGAACGGGGTGTGCCCCGGGCGCACGCCGAACAGGCCCTTGCCTCCGGGAACAATCGCCTCGTCGGCCTGCACCGACAGGATGCGCTTCTCGGGGGTGACAATCTCCACAGTCAGCTTGGCCATGAGGCTCCTCGCACCGCTCGCACTGCCGAATCAGAACATGAGCTGGCGGGTCTCTCCCCCCACCGGCTCGAACTCCACCACCCCGCTGTCCGTCAGCCGGGGCCCCTTACCGGGGATGCCGAGCGTGCCCTCCAGCCACTTCAAGTGGTGGGTCAACTGGCGCACCTCGGAGAGGTACTTCGCGGAGACCACGTCCGTCAGCCGCCGCTCCAGGATGCGCTGGCCGTCGCGTCCATACTGCGCCGCCACCAGCACGTCCCGGGCCCAGCCCGGAGGTCCCTTGGGCTTCTTCTTGCCCTTCTTCACCGGGACCTCCTTCGCCTTGCCCTTCTCCACCAGGGGCCACAGCACCCAGACCCGCTCGCCGTCGTTGGAGACGAAGTAGATGTCGTCCACCGTCCCCAGGCACTGCTCCAGGTGCCAGACGGGGCCGCTCTCCTTCGACACCTCCAGGCGGCACTGGCCCGGGCCCACGTCGACCATGCGGACGCTGAACAGGCCGTTGGCGCTGACCCGGGCCCGCCCCTTGCGCTCCTCCGCCAGGGCGGGGAGCGACAGGAGCATCAGGAACAACGCGAGCGCCGCGCGACGCATGGTCACCTCGGTGGGAGGGCTCCTACGGGGTTACGAGGCCGCCAGCTTGCGGGCGTTCTCGACCACCTCGTTGATGGCGCCCGCCATGTAGAACGCGGACTCCGGGATGTCGTCGTGCTTGCCCTCGGCGATCTCCTTGAAGCCCTGGATGGTGTCCTGGAGCTTCACGTAGCGGCCTTCCTTGCCCGTGAACACCTGGGCGACGAAGAACGGCTGCGACAGGAAGCGCTGGATCTTGCGGGCGCGGGCGACGACGAGCTTGTCGTCCTCGGAGAGCTCGTCCATGCCGAGGATGGCGATGATGTCCTGGAGCTCCTTGTAGCGCTGCAGGATGCCCTGGACCTTGCGGGCCACCGCGTAGTGCTCCTGGCCGATGACGCCCGGGTCCAGGATGCGGCTGGTGGAGTCGAGCGGGTCCACGGCGGGGAAGATGGCGAGCTCGGCGATGGAGCGGTTGAGCACCGTCGTCGCGTCCAGGTGGGCGAACGCGGTGGCGGGGGCCGGGTCCGTCAGGTCGTCGGCGGGGACGTAGATGGCCTGCACCGAGGTGATGGAGCCCTTGGTGGTGGAGGTGATGCGCTCCTGCAGGCCGCCCATCTCCGTGGCGAGCGTGGGCTGGTAACCCACCGCGCTGGGGATGCGGCCCAGGAGGGCGGACACTTCCGAGCCGGCCTGGGTGAAGCGGAAGATGTTGTCCACGAAGAGGAGCACGTCACGGCCCTCCACGTCGCGGAAGTACTCCGCCATGGTCAGCGCGGAGAGGGCCACGCGGGCGCGGGCGCCGGGCGGCTCGTTCATCTGGCCGTACACGAGGACGGCCTGGCTGGCCTCCAGGTTGTCGGTCTTGATGACGCCCGTGTCCTGCATCTCGTGGTACAGGTCGTTGCCCTCGCGGGTGCGCTCGCCCACGCCGGCGAACACGGAGAAGCCGCCGCGCTCGATGGCCACGTTGCGGATGAGCTCCTGCAGGAGCACCGTCTTGCCCACGCCGGCGCCGCCGAACAGGCCGATCTTGCCGCCACGGGTGTAGGGGGCGAGCAGGTCGATGACCTTGATGCCGGTCTCGAACATCTGCACGCGCACGTCCTGCTCCGTGAAGGGCGGGGGCGGGCGGTGGATGGGCCACTGCTCCTGGGCCTTCACCGGGCCCATCTCGTCCACCGGCTCGCCGGTGACGTTCAGGATGCGGCCCAGGGTGGCCTTGCCCACCGGCACCTGGATGGGGGCGCCGGTGTTCTTCACCGCCATGCCGCGGGCGAGGCCCTCGGTGGAGTCCATGGCGATGGTGCGCACGGTGTTCTCACCCAGGTGCTGCGCGACCTCGAGCGTGAGGTTGTCCTGCTCCGGGCCCAGGTTGGTGTTGGTCACCTTGAGGGCGACGTACACCTCGGGCAGACCGCCCGGCGGGAACTCGACGTCGACCACGGGGCCGAGAACCTGGATGATTTTGCCTGCCGTAGGAACTTGAGCGCTCATGGGATGTCGTCTGCCTCGTGCGGGGGGCGACCGGCGCCGTGCCCGTCATCAAAATTCGGCCCGGGTATGAGGGCGGTGCCCCTTTACCGGGGGCCTTCCCTGGAATCAAGCCTCCCGGGGGCCTGACCCGTAAGTCCCGCTTAGCGGATCCACGCCCCCGCCGCCAAGCCCCCCATGGCTACTTGCCGTCCGGCTGGTAGACGAGGGGGAGTCCGCCCTGCCCGCCCCCCACGACCACCGTCTTGGTGTTGAGGCTGGTGGCGAGCTTCTCCGTGGCCTCGATGCCCTTGAAGCGCAGGTACTCGTCGGTGAGGCCCTGGCGGACGATGCTCTGGTACTTGGCGATGCCCTCGGCTTCGATCTGCTTGCGCTCGGCCTCCTGGCGCTCCTTCTCCAGGGTGAAGCGCATCTTCTGGCTGCGCTGCTCCTCGGCGAGCTTGTCGGAGATGGCCTCGCGGATGGCGGTCGGCAGGGACACGTCGCGCACGAGGATGGCCTCCACCACCACGTGCTTGCCCTGGAGGGCGCGGGTGACCTCGTCGAAGATCTCCTTTTCGATCTGCTCGCGCCGGGTGGAGTAGATCTCCTCCGGCGCGTACCGGCCGAACACCTTCCGGGCCTCCGAGCGGACGATGGGGGCGATGAGGATTTCGGCGTAGCGGGGGCCGGTCTGGGTGTGCAGTTCGAAGAGCCTGGCGGGGTCCACGCGGTAGCGCACACTGGAGTCCACCTTCAGGTCCAGGCCGTTGTTGGACAGCACGCTCAGCTCGTCCTTCATCTCCTGGACGCGCAGGTCGTACACGATGAGGGACTTGCCCGGTCGCAGGACGTGGAGCCCCTCGCCGTAGGGTTCGCGCAGGGTGCCGCTGCCGAACGAGTCGAAGCCGATGCCGCCGTGGCCGCTGGCGACCGTCTCACAGGCGCAGCCGCTGATGCACATCAACCCCAGGACGAGCCACAGTCGCTTCATGGTGCCTTCCCTCTCCGCGTACACCTGCTCGGCGAAGGCATTAAACGCGACGGGCCCGCTCCCGAAAACGGGGGCGGGCCCGGGGGGCGACCCTGGGACGGGTCGCGGAGGCGGACTACTTGAGCGCCTCGGCGCCGGAGACGATCTCCATGAGCTCCTTGGTGATGACCGCCTGACGGGTGCGGTTGTAGGTGAGCGTCAGGCTGCCAATCATGTCCGAGGCGTTGGAGGTCGCGTTCTCCATGGCGCTCATGCGGGCGCCGTGCTCGCTGGCCACGCTCTCCAGCAGGGCGCGGTAGAGCTTGATGTTGACGGCCTGCGGCACCAAGCGGTCCAGCACGGCCTGGCGATCCGGCTCGTACTTGAAGTCCACCAGCGCGGTGTTGGCGGAGGCGGGCGCGTCCGCGCCGAGCGTCTGCAGCGGCAGCAGCTGCATGACGACGACCTTCTGGGTGATGGCGCTGACGAACTCGTTGTAGACGACGTGGACGGCGTCCACCTCGCCGTTCAGGAAGCTGGCGACCAGCTCCTCGGCCACGTCCGCGGCGGCGCGGTAGTTCAGGCGCTGGTACAGGCCGCCGAAGTCCTTGCGCACGGCCTGGCCGCGGTTGCGGAAGAAGTCGTTGCCCTTGCGGCCCACCGTGGAGAGCTGGATGCGCTCCAGGTTCGTGTTCTCGTAGAGGAACCGGTTGGCGCGGCGGGTGATGTTGGAGTTGAAGCCGCCGGCGAGGCCGCGGTCGGACGTCAGCGTCACCAGTTCCACGCGCTTGACGGGGCGGGCCGCCAGCAGCGGGTGGCTGAGGTTGTCGTCACCGGAGCGCGCCGACAGGTCCGCGATGATCTGGTCCAGCATCGTCGCGTAGGGGCGCGCCGCGAGGATGGCGTCCTGCGCCTTGCGGAGCTTCGCGGCGGAGACCATCTTCATGGCCTTGGTGATCTGCCGCGTGTTCTTCACCGAGCGGATGCGCTTGCGGATATCGCGAAGGGACGCCATGGGACGGGGGACTCCTGTGAGACGAGCTGGCCGGGTGCGCCCAGGTGGGAGCGAGGCAGGCTGACGGCGGGGCCCCCTATATAAGCGGGCCGGGGGCCGGTCAACGGGGGCCTGACGGGGCTTTCCGGACACGGGGGCCGGCTCCCCTCCGGGAGGGGCGGCCAGGCGGACGGGGAGGGTCTGGCTTCCGGACTCGGCCGCCCGTCCTACCTTTCAGGGCATGGCCCCATCCACCGACAGGCCCCTGCTCGTCGTCGAGGACGACGCGGACATCCGCGAGGCGCTCCAAGGCTACCTGGAGCTCCAGGGGTACCGGGTGCGGGTGGCCAAGGATGGCCGCGAGGCGCTGGCGTCCATGGAGGCACAGCCCCTGCCTGCGCTCATCCTGTTGGACATGGCCCTGCCGGGGGTGGACGGCCACCGCGTGTTGATGGCGCGGGGGCGCAGCGAGGCCCTGGCCCAGGTACCCGTGGTCATCCTGTCGGCGGGAATGGCGGACATGCATCCCCGGGACAGGGCGGTGTACGCGGCCAGCCAGGGTGTGGCGGCGCTGTTGTCCAAGCCGGTGGAGCCGAAGCAGTTGCTGGAGACGGTGCGGCGCCTGTTGCCGGGGACGCTCGCCTCCCAGGCGGACACCCATCCCTGAACTGGAGGCCCAATCGGTCCTTTGCGAGGGCGGGCGCGCGGAACACAATGCGCCCTCGACCGGTGTTCTCGGGGTCCATGAAGCCAGGCGGAGCGAGGGGTATCTGGGTACGAAGGGCCCTCTGGGGCCTGCTCGCGGGCCTGACGAGCCTGCTCGTGCTCTCGTACCTGGTGCGGGTGAGCTACGAGGAGCGCATCGTGCCCCTGCCCGAGGCCCCGGAGGCCCCCATCGCGCTCGTCTTCGGCGCGGGGCTGGCGCCTGGCGCGGTGCCGTCTCCTGTGCTGGCGCAGCGGCTGGACATGGCGATGGCGCTGTGGCGCGCGGGCAAGGTCCAGGCGGTCCTGGTGAGCGGGGACGAGGTGAAGCCCTTCCACCACGAGACGCGGGCCATGCGGCGCTACCTGCTGGAGCGGGGGCTGCCAGAGGTGGCCGTGCTGGGGGACGAGGCGGGGCTGTCCACCTATGACAGCTGTCTGCGGGCGCACGGCGTCTTCGGCGCGCGCAGGGCCCTGCTCGTCACCCAGCGCTTCCACCTGCCACGGGCGCTGTTCATCGCCAACTCGGTGGGCATCGACGCGTGGGGCGTGGCGGCGGACGAGGGCCGTCCGACTCCCTGGCGGTACACGGTGCGGGAGATGCTCTCGCGCGTGCTGGCGCTGGGAATGGTCGCGCTGAGGGTGGAGCCCGTCTACCCGACGGGCCGCGCGGCGACGCCGAAGCGCTGAGCGCTCCAGCCATGCCCCCCGGCAGGCGGGCGGCCGGCGCGAATTGCGGCGGCCCGGGCCGGTTCTCATTCTTGAAGCCAGAGCAGCCCACCCTTTCGCGAGGAGACACCATGCGCTTCAAGAAACTCGGCACGGAGGACGTGGGTGAGTCCAGCTCGCTCCGGCACGTGAACCAGGACACCGGCGAGGAGGAGATCAACATCTCCGACCAGGACCTCGCGGCCTCGCCGCCCCTCGAGGAGGAGCCGGACTTCCGGGACATCCTCCCGGACCAGATTCACGAGTTCCGCCGGGGCGACGAGGAGGCTGAGGAGACCGAGGTCACGGCCCAACCCGAGGAGCGCCTCCGACCCGCTCGACGAGACCAGCTTCCGGAGGGGTAGCCCTCCAGGGCTGGGGACGACAGGCTCTATCGTTACTCCACGGCGATTGTCATGGAGTGACGGCATGTTCCGGCGTGGGCCGTGGGCGCGACGTGGGTCGGAGGTGTCGTGCCCTGGGTAGGGACTCGCGTTGACCACGGACCGTGCCGATTCGGGGGGCGCGGTGGCGCCACTGCGTCCGCCTCGCATCATCAGGGCGACCTGAGCGCCAGCTTCAGCGCTACATGCCGTGCCCTGGATTCTCCACGGCGTCCCGCGCGCGGGCTGCGCGCCGTTGATAGGGGTTACGCGCGAGAGGACTCGTCACGAGCTGCGCGCAGGCTCCTCGCCACTACCACGGCGGGGAAGAGACTTCGTCGCGACTTGCGCGCAGGCTCCGCTCCACCGCAACCCGTTACGGTAGAGAGGGTTCATCACGACCTGCGCGCAGGCCCCGCGTCGCCGCTACCTGCGCGATGACTTCCTCGCGGCTCCCTTCGCCGGCTTCTTCGCCGCGGCCTTCGTGGTGGCCTTCTTCGCGGCGGGCTTCTTCGCCACAGCAGCCGGGGTCTTCTTCGCCGCGAAGGCCGTGACCTTCTTCACGGAGCCCTTCTTCGCCGCAGCCTTCGTGGTGGCCTTCTTCGCGGCGGACTTCTTCGCCACGGGAACAGCGGCCTTCTTCGCGGCGGGCTTCGTCACCGCGACCTTCTTCGCCGCGGGCTTCTTCGAGGGAGCCGTCGCCATCTTCGCGGCGGGCTTCGTCGCCACGGGCTTCGTGGAGGGCGCCTTGACGGCGGCCTTCTTCGCCGTGGGCTTCGTGGAGGTCACGGGCTTCACGGTGGGCGCCCTGGTGGCCGCCTTCTTCGCGGCGGTCTTCGTCACGGCGGGGGCCACCGCGCCAGACGTCTTCTCCTCGGGCTTCGCCTTGGCCTTCTCGGCGACCGCCGTCCCGGTCCCCGCCTTCGCGACAGCCGACTTCGCGGCCCGGATGACCTCCTTGCTGGAGACCATCGCCTCGTCGGCCTTCTGGGCCGGGCCCTTCACGGAGCCAGCCTCCGCCTCCACGGGCTCACTGACGGGCTGCTTCGCCTCGACCTTCACGGGGGCCGGCTCGCGAACAGGCGCGGGCTTCGCGGCCTTCGCCTTCGGCTCGTTGAACTTCTTCACGGCCACCTTCTTCTCGGCCCCCAGCTCCTTGCTCAGCGCCTCTCGCATCGAGGGCCTGTTGAAGAGCTCGGTCTGCGTCACCAGCCCCGGCTTGCCTGCCCGGGCCGCGACCTTCGCGCCCACGGGCGAGCCATTCGCGCCGGTCCGGGCCCTCGGCGCCACGTCCTCGTCGTACTCGTAGGCCAGCTCGCGTTGGGCGGCCGCCTCGTCCTCCGCCTCGACGAGGGGCTCCCCCACGGCCTCCGCGGAGGCGAACTCCGCCTCCTCGTCCGCGTCTTCGTCCTCGACCTCCACGCCAGACAGCGCCCCCTGGAGCACCGCGTTCATCGCGCGAGCGAACGTGCGCTCGCCAAAGCTCTCGACCTCGGCCGGAGGCACGAGCACGTCGAGCATGTCCTTCAGGGAGCGATACAGCCGCATCTGCCGCTGCTCACCGTCCCAGGTCCCGAAGACCCAGTCCTCGTCGCCGAGCGTCTGGACCCACTCCGGAAGCGGCCCGCCACCATCCCCCTGCTCGACCATCGCCGACTTGCGCGCGGAGAAGATGTGCCGGTGCGGCCCCTTGAGACCGATGCGCCACACCCCCGCGGCGGGGAGCCCCACCAGCTTCAACCGGGACTTCTCCAAGACGCTCGGAGTGCCCTCGGGCCCATGCAGGGGGAACAAGTGGACGTCGCCGTGCAGCTCACCACCGTTGAACGTCAGGTACAGCTGCCCCAGCTCTTCGGGGAATGGGACACCGCACTCCGTCTCGGCCCACCGGACCTCGTCCGCGGACACACCCGATGACGCTGCCTTCGCCGACTTCCGCAGTGCCTCCAACCACTCGTGCATGACCCCTCCACGACACGTCCAATGCCACAACCTTATGGCGCCCCGAGCCGCCGCGCAGTGCGCGTGTTGGGCTTTTGATGGCGCGCCACCCCAGGCCGACCTCGCGGGGAGATACTCGGGCACCCTCGGCCGGCAATCCACCCCCACGCGAGGCCCAACCCCCATCCGCACGAAGCGCCACCACCATCCATCCCCGGAGCCCTCCTCCGCCCCTCCGGCTGATCCATCGCCCGCCCCTCCGGACTCCGTCCCCCGGCTCCGGGGAGGGCGCCCCCCGAACGGACGCCGCCCCGCCGGCCCGAGCCTCCGCCCTGGCGGACGTGAGCCCGGAAGACCCCCTCGGAGGCCCAGCGCGCCTCGCTTGAAGAGGGAGCACGGGGTCGTTACGCAGGGGGCATGGCACATCCCGTGAGCTATGAGGGAACGACGGAGAACTTCGACCAGCTCGTGCTCGAACCCAAGGGCGAGCTCGTCGTGGTGGACTTCTGGGGCGATGGCTGCCCGAACTGCGAAATCTACGCGGAGGCCGAACCCTCGCTCCTGGCCGAGCTGGATGGCGCCCGGATGCGCGTGGTGAAGGTGAACGCGTACCAGCACGAGCCGCTCGCCCACCGCTTCGGCCTCTTCGGCATCCCCACCTTCCTGCTGTTCCGCGACGGGAAGCTCCTCGGGAAGATGTCTCAGTACTATGGGAAGCAATACTGGCTCGGCGTCATCCGGGAGCACCTGCCGGCGGCATGACGACGCGCGGGGCCGTCCCTCGGCCCTCGGCGTTCGTGCCCCGCACAGCCCCACGAGCGGCGCTGGCGGCCCCGGGGGCACCCGCCCCTGACGATTCCGGGGCGGGCGTCGTCAGCCGGTGTGGCCCATCGAAGCACCGCGCGACGAGATGCCGTTGCCACGAAGTCCTGCTCCACCCCACCGAGGGCCACAGGTCAATGACCTCGTCGTCCTCCCCCACGCTCCCCTGTACACGTGGCCGTCCTACCTGCGCCTCCAACGGGCGCTGGGGGAGCTGGGCGGGCAGCAGTCCGCCGTCGAGTTGCTGGCGCGAAACCGGTTCCGCCAACGTTTCACCTTCGAGGGAAGCGCACCGGTCGCCCTCGCCATCTTCCGGCAACTCCGCCGATCGGGCGCCCACGGAATCAAGCCACCCCGGCCCGAGCCCTGGCGGGATGACGACTGACATGGACGACGACATCGAGGCGCTCCATTTCGAGAACCGCTTCACGGTCGCCGGATGGGTCATCGAAGATGAGACGACCGGACGCCAGGTCGCGGAGCGGATGAAAGCGGCGGGAATGCCCGTCATCCCCTGCGAGGAATGACACGGAGAGGAATCCTCGATGGAGAAGAAGCACCGGAAGATCGTCGTCGATGACCGCGAGTACGCCTGGGTCGGGGACTGGAGCTATGGGATGGGGAACCGCGTCGTCGGGATACGGGTCTGGTTCAAGGGCCCGGACCAACGCACCGTGGGTCCCATGCTGTCCGTGAAGCTGGTCGGCAAGGGGGGCGGGGTCGCGGACTCCTCCGCCGCGCTCCCCCACCATGTCCGCGAGGTCATCCTCGTCGCGAGGCGCTCGGGCTGGAAGCCAGAGGGCCGTGGCACGTTCTGGCTTCGGCCGTCGCATGGACTCGAACTCGACGATTTGGAGGTCATCGAGCCCGGGTAGAGTGCACGGCCTCTCGAAGGAGCACTTGCGTGGCGCGTATCGCATTCGTCCTGGTGGACCCGTTCGCGGACTGGGAACCCGCGCTCCTCGCGGCCGGAGCCCGGGAGGACTTCAAGGACGAGGTGTCCTGGCTCTCATTGGACGGGAAGCCCGTCCCTTCGATGGGTGGGCTGACGGTCCAGGCGGACGGCGTCCTCGATGACTCCGTGCTCGAACGCGCCGATGCACTGGTGTTGATCGGCTCCCCCTTGTGGCAGACGTCCGGGAGCCCGGACCTGTCGTCCCTGCTGCGGCGCGCGGTGGACCGGGGCCTCGTGGTCGCGGGCATCTGCGGCGCCACCCTGGCGCTGGCGCGCGCGGGCCTGCTCGACACACGGGCGCACACCAGCAACGCGCTCGAATTCCTCCAGCAACACGCGGCGGGCTACAACGGGAGCGCGCTCTATCGCCACTCCGCCCAGGCCGTGAGCGATGGGCGCGTCGTCACGGCCCCGGGAAGCGCACCCGTGACGTTCGCCGTCGAGGTGCTCCAGTTGCTGCATCCCGGAGCCACGGCCGCCCTGGGAGAGTTCCGCCGCGACTTTGCTCGCGAACACCCGCCTGGGTAGAACATCGCGGAGGTATGTCCTGAGCATCGGCTGGAATGGGACCTGCAGCCAGCCGAGCATGACCTTGCTCACTGGACGAGACGTCCCATCACCGATGCTTGGCATCCCCAGCCGCACGACCTACGCTCGAGGTTGTCCCATGGCATCCATTCCATACCGAATCGATCCCGACGACCCGAGGGCTCCGCCACAGGAACTCTGGGACCAGCTCTCCCCAGAAGAGCGCGCTCGCATCGTCGCGGAATTGCCTTCGGAGTTTCCTGTTTCGGAAGCCAATCCGCCGGAAGGGGACCCTCACTTCGAGGCGAAGATTCGTGCCCGCGAGGTGCTGGGGAGCTTCTTCTCCCGCATCGGCCGGAAGGTGTACCTGGGGAGCGAACTCCCCGTGTACTACCCGGGCGAAGCGATGTTCGCTCCGGACGTCATCGCCGTGATGGATGTGGAGCTCCACTCCCGCATGGGCTGGGTCGTGAGCCTCGAAGGGAAGGGCCCGGACCTCGCCATCGAAATCGTGTACGCGGGCGAGCGACGCAAGGACATGGAGCGCAATGTCGAGCGCTATGCCCGACTCGGCATCCACGAGTACTTCATCTTCGATCGGGCTCGGCTTCGCTTGAGTGGATGGAGACTCGACGCGGAGCGCCGGGGCTACCACCCCATCCTGCCCCAACATGGGGTCTACGGCTCCGAGGTCCTCGGACTGGAGCTCCAGATCGAGGATGAGCGGCTGCGCTTCTACCGGGGCGGCGCCGCACTCCCCGAAGCCCAGGAGATGATCGCCCGCCTCGAACACATGATGGAGCGGAGTGAGGCGAACCGCTCGGAGCTGGAGCAACGGTACGCCGAAGAGGTTCGCCGTCGCGAGGAGGAGACCCGCCGTCGCGAGGAGGAGACCCGCCGTCGCGAGGAGGAGACCCGCCGTCGCGAGGAGGAGACCCGCCGTCGCGAAGAGGAGACCCGCCGTCGCGAGGAGTCCGAGCGGCGACTGGCCGAGGCGCTCGCGGAGCTGGAGCGGCTGCGCGCCGAGCGGCGCTGACGCCCTCGCTCAGTCCCGGTAGCCGCGCGCCTGGAGCCGGAACAGGTGCGCATAACGCCCGTCCTTCGCCATCAGCGCGTCGTGACTGCCCAGCTCCTCCACGCCACCGTTGTGCAGCACGGCGATCTGATCCGCCATCCGCACCGTCGAGAACCGGTGCGAAATCACGATGGCGATGCGGTCCGCCGCCAACGCCTGGAAGCGCTCGAACAACGCGTGCTCCGCCTCCGCGTCGATGCTCGCGGTGGGCTCGTCGAGAATCAGCACCTCCGCGTCGTCCCGCATGAACGCGCGCGCCACCGCCAGCTTCTGCCACTGCCCCGACGACAGCTCCTGCCCCTTCTCGAACCAGCCCCCCAACATCGTGTCGTACTGGTTCGGCAACGCCGCGATGACCGTGCTCGCCCCACCCTCCTCCGCCGCCCTCGCGATGCGCCCCCGGTCCTCCAGCGCCGGCACGTGCCCCAGGCCGATGTTCTCCGCCACGTTGAACTGGTAGCGCACGAAGTCCTGGAACACCGCCCCGAACCGGCCGCGCAGGTCCTCCACCGTCATGTCCCGGATGTCCACGCCGCCATACAGGATGGTCCCCTCCGTCGGCTCGTACAGCCGCAACAACAGCTTCACCAACGTGCTCTTGCCCGCCCCATTCTCCCCCACCAGCGCCAGCTTCTCCCCCGGCCGCAACGTCAGCGACACGTTGCGCAGCGCCCACGCGTCCTTCCCCGGATAGCGGAACGACACGCCGCGCAGCTCGATGGTGTTGTCCCGCCCCCTCGGGGGTGACAGCGCCGGGAGCAGCCTCGACGACTCCTGGCCCGTGGGGATGGTCAGGTACATGAAGAGGTTGCTCATGAAGAGCGCGTCCTCGAACATGGAGCCCACGCTCGTCAGGATGCCCTGGAACGCCGCCTGCCCCTGACGGAACACCCCCAGGTACAACACCATGTCGCCCACGGTGATGGTGCCGCTCGCCGCGCGCCCCGCCACGAACAGGTAGCAGCCATAGAAGGCCGCCAGCGACAACAACCCCAATCCCAACCCCCACCCCATGCGCCGGAAGGCCAGCGCCCGGTCCTCCCGGAAGAACTTCTGGAACAGCTCCCGGTAGCGCCCCAGCACCAGGTCCCCCAGGCCGAACAGCTTCACCTCCTTCACGTGGCTGTCCCGCGTGAGGATCCACTCCAGGTAGTTGAGCTTGCGGCCCTCGGGCGCGCGCCACGAGTACAGCCGGAAGCCCTCCATCGCCAGCCGCGCCTCCGCGATGAACGCCGGAATCGACGCCGCCACCAGCACCACCACGCTCCACGGCGACAACGCAATCAACAGCGCCGCGAACGTGGACAACGTAATCGCGTTGCGGACGATGGAGAACGCCTGCATCACCAGCGACAACGGCCGGCTGCTCGCCTCGCGCCGCGCGTTCTGCATCTTGTCGTAGGTGTCCGAGTCCTCGAAGTGCCGCAGCTCCAGCTCCAGCGCCTTCTGGAGGATGCGCTCGTTGAGGAGGTTGCCCAGGTTGGCGCGCAAGAGCTCCCGCGTCAGCGTCAGCCCCCGGTCCACCACCGCCGAGCCCAACATCAACCCGAACTCCAGCCCCACCAGCCCCACGACGCGCGAGTGCGCCTCGGCCGAGCCCTGCGCCGCCGCCACCACCGAGTCCACGATGAGCTTGCCCACCCAGGCGATGGCCGCCGGCAACACCGCCGCCACCAACGTCAGCGCCCCCAGCAACACCGCCCCCTGGGGACTGGCCTGCCAGAAGATGCGGAACGTCCCCGGCAGCTGGCGGAACAGACTCCCGGCGTTCCTCAGCCGGTCCTTGAGGGATTTCGGGGCGACACTGGCGTCGAGCGGGCGAGGAGACACGGGGCGCGTTCATAACGCGCTCACCGCGTCCGCGCTCGACTCCTCAGGCCGTCACGAGTGGCAGGTGCCGCGACACCAGCACGTCGCACGGCGCGCGCGCCAGCACCCGCGCCACGCCCTCGGAGAGGCCCGGCCGCCCGGCCTGCGCCAGCACCACCAGGTCCGACCCCCGCTCCGACATCTCGGCGAGGATGCCCTCGGCCGGCTCACCGCCGCGCAGCCGGACCTCCAGCTCCCGCCCCGTCTCCCGGTACGGCGCCAGGAAACGCCCGAGCGCCACCCGCGCGGCCTCCTCGCGCTCCTGCCGCGCGAGCAACCACCGCTCCACCGGCGCCCCCGTCCGGCGCAGCGCCTCCTCCTCGCGCGTGTCCACCACGTGCAACACGTCCACCGGCGTCCCCGGACAGATGCGCAGCATCAGCTCCAGCGCCCGCCGGGACTCCCGCGAGAAGTCCACCGCGACCAGCGGCCGGGCATACGGCCGCACCGGCTGCGGCACCACCACCAAAACCGACGAGCCCAGCCCACGCACCAGCCGCAGCACGTGGGAGTCCTCCGGCAACCCCCGCGCCGGGGGCCGGCCCAGCACCACCAGCTCCACGTCCTGCTCGCGCGCCGCCGCCACCACCACGTTCTCCACGTCGCCCCGGCACAGGTCCTCGCTCACGGTGACGTCCGGCCGCTGCCGCAGCCGTCGACACACCGCGGTCACCGCCTTGCGCAGACAGCGCTCCCCCGCCACCGCGCCGTCCTCGGCCTCATCATCCACGGGCGCTCCCGCGTGCAGCACCGTGAAGCACGCGCCCTGCCCCAGGGGCAGCCGCAGCGCTCGCGCCAACGCCAGCTCCGCGCGCAACGAGAAGTCCGTCGCCACCATGACGCGCGCCAGCCCCCGCGGCCCTCGCGCGGGCCCCGGCGACAACAACGGCCTCTGCGTCCGCGTCAGCTCTTGATGCCTCATCACGAGACCCTCCTTTCCACCTCCCATACTCCCCAGGATTCACGCCCCGGCTTCGCGTCGCGCCACGCGCGCTCGGCCCCGTCACACGCGCCGCCTCCGACCAGGCGACCTTCGGCACCTGGGACACCCGCGCGCTCACACCTCGAAGATTGGGGCTCCGCCCCGGATTGCCACGTGCGTCATGCGGGGACGCCGCGAGCACGGCCAGGCAAGACAGCCCTCAGGCTCACCCGCGCGTCACACCGCGCTCACGCGCGGGCGCCGTGACTCGCGTCGACACCCGCCTCGCACGCCAGTGAGGGTGAGCCGCGACACCGCAATCCCGGGGCATGGAACGGACGAGGGGAAGCAGGAGCCCGAGCCCCCGCTGCGCGCTCGGAGGAGGGGTGCGTCACACGCACGACGGCCCCCCTGAAAAATCTCCAGGACGCCGCCGTCCGTATCACACGCGAGCCCCGAGGGACGTGCATCCCGGGACGGTGATTGGCGCGCTTGGCGCGTCTGGAGAGCGACAGAGCGACGCCCGGGAGCCACGCGAGGTCCGGCCAGCGGCTTGCAGAGGAGTGCCGCGACAGCGCGGTGGGTGGCGTGAAGGACGGGTAGCTGGAAAAGGGGGAGGGCCAATGCGCGGGGTCATCACCGGACGAGAGGTGGTCACCAACCTGGGTCTCATCTATCGAGAGTTCGGCGCGGGATGTGTGCTGCGCTGCCTCTGGGTGATGCTCAGCGGGAAGACCACCACGTTCCTCGAAGTGGCATGTCCGCCGGCGGCGAAGCGCTAGGCGGAAGGCGGCGACGCATTCAACCGAGGCATCGCGGGCCGCGGCGGAGATACATCCCGCGCGGCCCGCTTCTCGCCACTCCCATGACAACCGTCATCGAGGTTCATCACGACGGGGCTTGTCGCCGTCGACCGCGTCCTTGATGGCCCGCTTGGCGTCCTCCACCTTCTCCTTGAGGTGGCCCTTGGCCCTGTCGGCCTTGCCCTCCGCCTCCAGGGAACGGTCCCCGGTCGCGGCGCCCGTCGTCTCCTTGATCCTCCCCTTGGCCTTGTCGATCAACTCACCCATGACGCGTCTCCTCTGGCTGTGAGCTCGTACGAGCCGTGACGAAGTGAACGTGGCCATGAGGCGCGTGGGGCGCAGCCCCGGCCCGCCCGCCCGCTCGCACCTGGAGCGGCGCTGGGGCGCATCAATCCCGGGCTTACCCCTCTTCCGGCCTACACCTGCCGACACACGGAGTCGCTGACCAGGGACGCAGCGCGAGTGCGTGGGGACGCGGGGGGTGACGGAAGCGCGCGCCGGGCTGGAATCATCCTCCCGGAGTGAACCGAGACATTGACGGAGGGCGCGCCACCCCGCACTCTGAGGTCACTGCCACCCCGGAGCCAACGCTTCCCGATGTCCACTCCCCCGCTCCCGACCCTCGGCGCGCTGTTTGGGCGGATGTACCTGCTGCGGTCCCTCATCACCACGGTGGCCTTCTGCCCGGCCCTGTACGTGGACATGCAGCTGTTGGACCTGACGGGGGACCATGCGATGCGCATCCTCCTGGGGGTCATCACGCCGCTGGTGCTGGGGTTGTGCGCGGTGGTGCAGCCGGTGGTGGTGCTTCCGTGGCTGCTGAAGCAGGCGCTCGGCGCCCAGGGGCTGTTGCGCGTGGAGCGGCTGGTGCGCCTCCCCTCGCGGCTGGCCTTCATCGAGTCGATGATTTCGTGGTTCATCGGCGGGGTGCTGTTCAACGGGGGCGTGGCGCTGTTGCTGGACCGGCCGTGGTCGGCGGTGCCGGTGGGCGTGGCGGTGTCGGTGAGCGCGGGCCTGTTCAGCAGTCCGCTGCTGTACATGCTCTACGAGCAGGTGTTGATGCCGACGATGCTGGATGCGTACCAGCGCGCGCCGAGCAGCCGGCCCGCGGGCGAGGGCTTCGCGCCGAGGCAGCTGTGGCTGTTGCCGGCGACGGTGGTCTCCGCGCTGCTGGTGACATGCCTGACGAGCATCGTGACGCTCAACCTGCGCGTGGAGCGGGAGATGGGCGCGCTGGCCAAGGCGCTGGAGACGGGCGGGCAGGAGGGGTCGGCCGAGCGGGTGCGCGCGAAGATTTCCCCGCTGCAGCGGGACCTGGTGGTGCCGGTGGTGATGTTCGGTGGCTACGCGGCGCTGGGCTCCATCATCACCGCGGCGTGGGCGGCGCGGCGGCTGGCGAAGGGCTCGCGCGCGGTGGGCGAGTCGCTGGAGGCCCTGGTCGAGGGGCGCGCGGCGCCGCCGAAGTGGGTGTCGTCCGACGAGGTGGGCGACCTGGCGGCGACGACGTGGCAGCTGTACCAGCGGCTCCAGGAGCTGCCGCGCTCGCTGAGCACCTCGGCCGGGGAGCTGGCGCAGGCGGGCACGCGGCTGTCGGAGGCGAGCAACGAGCAGAACCAGACGCTGTCGCGACAGGCGGCGGCGCTGCACCAGGCGCGCGCCACCGCGCAGGAAATCCAGCAGGCGTCCCACGTGGCCGCCTCGCGCGCCACCAGCATCCTCCAGGTGGCGGACCGCGCGGCCTCGCTGGGCAAGCTGGGCGAGGAGTCGCTGGAGGGCACGGCGAAGGGCCTGACCTCCATCCGCGACATCACCAGCGGCCTGCACACGCAGATGCAGGACCTAGAGCAGCGCGCCCGCGAGGTGGGCCGCGTGTCCGAGGTGGTGAAGGCGCTGGCGGACCAGTCGCACATGCTGGCCATCAACGCCGCCATCGAGGCGACGCGCGCGGGCGAGCACGGCAAGGGCTTTGGCGTGGTGGCGCGGCAGATGCGCGAACTGGCGGACCAGTCCATCCAGGCCACCAACCAGGTGCGGGGCCTGCTGGAGACGATGGCGTCCGCGGCCACGCAGGCCACGGAGATGACGGACCGGGGCGCCGAGGGCGTGGAGACGGCGCTCGCCCCGCTGCGCGCCAGCGGTGAGCGGCTGCGCGAGCTGGCCACCCTGTCGCGCGAGTCCGCGTCCGCCGTGCGGCAGATCGCCGAGGCGGTGGCCCAGCAGCACCAGGGCGTCGACCAGCTCTTCGCCGCCGTGCGCGAGCTGGACGAGCTGACCACGGACACGCTGCGCCACCTGGACACCACGCAGCAGGCGGCCTCCGCCGTCACCCAGGCCACCAACCAGGTGTCGCGGCTCGCCCAGCGCTACGTCTGAGGCGCGGGCTCGGCGTCCGGCGGCGTCGGAGGCAGCGGCGCCAGGCGGCCCTCCTCGTCCAGCACCGGCGCGCGCAGGAGCAGCAGCAACGTGCCGGTGATGACGCCCAGCCGGCGCAGACGCTCGCGGGGCTCCTCGCTCCCCGACTCGAAGCTGGGCGCGTCCAGGTAGGCGAGCTGCGCGGTCGCGCGGGCCTGGAGCGCCGCGACGCACGCCTCCAACGCCTCCAGCCGCCCCTTCAAGTCGTCCAGGAAGGCCGTGGCCCGCGTCAGCACGCGCGCGCCCTCGTCGAGGCCGCGCACCCGCGCCGCGTCGTCGTCCGGCGGCTGGGAGGCCCAGGGCGCGGCGGCGGTGAACAGACAGTCGCCCGCCACCACGACACGAGGCCCGTCCTCCTGGAGCCAGCCCTGCTCCAGGTAGTCGATCAGCGGCGCTTGCGCCGGGGGCACCGTCGCGCCCACGCCCCACAGCGGCCAGCAGCGCCGCGCCGCGCGGGAGACGGGTTCCGGGGAGAGCGCCTCCAGGACCTGCTGGGCCCCGGGCGACAGCACGTCCCGCCGATGCGCCTGCTCCCAGCGCTCCAGGCGGGACATCAATCCGCGGAAGGGCTCCAGCACCTCCGCCTTCGCGCGCGCCTGCCGCTCGCCATAGGTGGCCACGCCGTCGCGCACGCGCAGCCGGGCCACCTTGAGGGCGGCCAACGCCGCGGCGTGCCGCTCCCGCGCCTGACGGACCTCGGGCGACTCCGACGACCCGAGCCCGTCCCCCAACGCCCGCTTCACGCCGAGCCCCAGTGCCGTCAGCACCAGGCCACCCACCGCGAACGGGATGAAGAAGGGCATGCGGACTCCTCCGACCTCACGGGAGAGGATGACAGCTTCGGCTCCGTCCCGCGAGCAGGCTCCTCACCGGCCCCACGGAGGGGAGGAGCCCGGCCCACTCGGCCCGGTGCGTCGAATCCAACCCCGGGTGAGCGCCTCCCGCATCGGCGGCGCGGAGGGAGGCTCAGCCCGCTCGGGCCCGGGGGGCCGCTGGCGCCAGCGAGGGCCCGGCGGCCTCCTCCAGCGGCGGCACGTAGGGCCAGCCCGGCAGCGGCCCCTTCCCCGCCGCTCGCGTGAGGTAGTCCGCGGCGATGTTGGCGCTCTCCATGATGGTCAACAAGCCGCTGCCCGGGTGCGTGCCTCCGCCCACCCAGTAGAGCCCCTCGACGTCCGGGTTCTTCACGCGCGGCCGCAAGGGCCCCAATTGCAGCCACGTGTGCGAGAGATTGAAGACCGCGCCCCGGAAGACGTTGAACTCGTCGCGCCACGTCTCGGCGGTGAAGTAGCGCTCCTCGCGGATGCGCGGACGCACGCCCTTCAACCCCACCTTCTCGAGCATGTCCGGGATGCGCTCGCGCAGCGTGGCCTCCGTGCGCGCCCAATCCACGTCGCGCGAGGTGTTCGGCGTGGGCACCAGCACGTAGAGCGTGGAGTGATTCGGCGGAGCGCCAGACGGGTCCGTCACGCATGGGTTGCACACGTAGAAGGGCGGGTCGTCCACGTCCACGCGCCGGTCCTCCAGCGCGTCCCTGTCCGTGCGCCGCGCGGCCTCCGACAGGTAGATGAGGTGGTGCGGCAGGTCCGCGTAGCGCGTGTCCAGGCCGTAATAGGCCATGAAGGTGCTGCACGAATACTTCGCCCGCTCCAGCGCGGCGTCGGTGAGGCGCGAGCCCTCGCGCGCCTCGGAGGGCACCAGCTTCGTCGCCGCGTAGGGGAGGTCCGCGTTCACCACCACCGCGTCCGCCTCCAGCACCTCGCCCCCCACCAGCGTCACGCCCACCGCGCGCCCCGCCTCCACGCGCACGCGCTCCACCGGCGCGCCCATCCGGAACGTGGCGCCCAGGTCCTCCGCGCAGCGCTTCATGCCGCGCGCCAGCTCGCGGAACCCGCCGTCCACGTGCCACACGCCGAAGGCCAGCTCCAGGAAGGGAATCACGCTGAACACGGACGAGCACGTCGTGGGGTGAAGCCCCAGGTACTTCGACGGATACGACAGCGCGTACGTCAGCCGGTCGTCGTGGAAGAAGGAGTCGAGGTGCCGGTAGAGCGTCTGCCACGGCTTGAAGCGCAGCGTGGACGCCAGCCGCCAGGGCGCGTAGTACCCGAGGCTCCCCGCGTGGGTGCAGATGAACTTCTCGTAGGCGATGCCGTACTTCTCCCGCCCCTCCGCCAGCCACCGGCGCAGCGCCTCCACCTGCCCGGGTCCGAAGCGCGCCACCTCCGCCTCCATGCGCTCGAGGTGGCGGGTGGTGTCCAGCCAGGTCCCATCCCAGAAGTGGACGCGCGTGTTGACGTCCAGGGGGACGAGCTTCACGTAGTCCTCCAACCGCCGCCCCGCGCGCTGGAATATCCGCGCCAGCACGCCGGGGAGCTGGAGGATGGAGGGCCCGGTGTCGAGCGCGTACTCCCCCCGGGGCCCGAGCGTCAGCCCCTTCATCCGCCCACCCGGCACCGCGTCCTTCTCCACCACGGTGACCCGCAGGCCCTGCCCCGCCAGATTGATGGCGGCGGACAATCCACCCGGTCCCGCTCCCACGACGATGACGTGTCGCACCATGGCTCCCCAGCATGCCCCGAGCGGGCAGCCGTTGCAGTGTCTGGTGAGCGGACGACCCAGGCGGGATTGTGTTTCCGCCCCACGCGTTTCACCTGGAGGACACGCCGGACGGCGACGGCTTGATGGGGGCGCGGACGCACTCGAAGCTCGGACCGTCGT
This sequence comes from Myxococcus stipitatus, assembly GCF_021412625.1. Next base: position 540,270 of record NZ_JAKCFI010000006.1, read on the forward strand.
CCTCCCGGCCCTTTCTCCGGCTTCGCCTCCTGGGAGCCGCCTCTCCGACGCCGTGCCGAGCCCCGTCCACCAGCCACGCCGCAACACCGCCGCCTGGTGGGCCCTGCTGCTGGGCCTGCTCGCGACGGCGGGCGCCACCGCCTATGTCCAACGAGGCGTCCGGATGCGGCGCGAGCAGCTCTTCGACGACGCCGTCACGGATGGCACCGTCGCGCTCCAGCAGCGCATGGACACGTACCAGGCCATGCTGCTGGGCACGCGCGGGGTGTTCAGCAGCAGCCAATACGTGGAGCGGCACGAGTTCCGCGCGTACACCCAGAGCCTGGAGCTGACCAGGCGCTACCCCGGCGTCATGAGCATCAGCTTCGCGCGGTGGCTGCGCGCGGACCAACGCGAGGCCTACGTGGCGCGGCTCCGCGCCGACGGGTTCCCCGAGTTCCGCATCTGGCCCGACCCCGGCGAGGCCCCCATCTCCGTCGTGGTGGAGATGGTGGAGCCGGTCATCGAGCGCAACCTCCGGGCGATTGGCTTCGACATGTATCCCGAGCCGGTGCGACGCAAGGCGCTCCTGCGCGCGATGGAGACGGGGCTGCCCTCCGCCACCGGCAAGGTCGAGCTGGTGACGGAGCGCGCCAACCCCGACACCGCCGAGCACGCGGGCTTCCTCCTCTACGTCCCGCTCTACGAGACGGAGGGGAGCCCGGCCCACGAGCCGACGACCCTCGCGCAGCGACGCGCGCGCATCCAGGGCTTCGTCTATGGCGCCTTCCGCATGAAGGACCTGATGGCGAAGCTGCGCTTCCCCGGCTTCCAGAACACCATCGACCTGAGCATCTACTCCGGACGCGGAGTCCAGCCCGGCACCCATCTGTACGGCCCCGAGCTGTCGGGTGCCCCCTCGTCCCAGGACATGCCCCAGGAGCACCTCCTCGTGGACATGGCGGGAGAGCCATGGACGCTGGTGTTCACCGCCCGCGAGTCGTTCATGAGCGGCACGCACTCCAGCCTGCCGGCCGCGGTGGCGGTGGGCGGGGGCGTGATGTCGCTCTTGCTGTTCCTCATCATCCGAGCGCAGGTGAACGCGCGCGCCTCCGCGGAGCTGGCCGGGCTGGAGCAGCAACGCCTGGCGAGCGAGGCCCGCGCGGCGGTGCGCATCCGCGACGAGTTCCTCAGCGTCGCCGCGCACGAGCTGCGCACGCCGCTCACCTCGTTGAAGCTCCAGCTCCAGCTCCTCTTCCGACAGCTCCGGCAGGAGACGCGGCTCGACGCGGGGCGGCTGGAGCGGAGCATGGAGACGTGTGAGCGACAGACGACGCGGCTGTCCCAGCTCATCGACAGCCTGTTGGATGTGTCGCGGCTGACGAGCGGTCGCCTGGAGTTGCAGCTGGAGGAGCTGGACCTGGGCGACGTGGTGCGGGAGCTGGCGCTGCGGTTCGAGACGGAGGCGCAGGCCGCGAGCATCCAGCTGACGGTGGACGCGCCTGGGGGCATCCTCGGCAGGTGGGACCGGCTCCGGCTGGAGCAGGTCATCACCAACCTGGTGTCGAACGCGCTCAAGTACGGGAACGGCGCTCCGGTGGAGGTGCGCGTGCGCGGCGGCGAGCGGGAAGCGCGTCTCGAGGTGGAGGACCACGGCATCGGCGTCTCGCCGGAGGACTCGCGCCGCATCTTCGACCGCTTCGAGCGGGCCGTCTCCAGTCGCCACTACGGCGGGCTGGGGCTGGGCCTGTTCATCACCCGCCAGCTCGTCGAGGCGCTCGGTGGCCGCATCATGCTGGAGAGCCGGCCCGGGCAGGGCTCCGTCTTCACCGTCACCCTGCCGCTGTCCGGACCCGTCGATGCCGCGCCCACGCCGCCACCGCCCTCCGGGGTTCCGCTGCACTGAGCACGTGGCTGGGAGCGCCCGAGCGCGGGAGGGCGGTCCGTCCGAGGAACGACAGGCGCCTCCCACCCCACGGCGATGGTCCGCCGGGTCGCGGGGAGGAAGACTCGGGCGCGAGGCTCGAGGAGGCCGCCGCATGATGCGTCATGGATGTCTTGGAATGTTCCTCGCCGTCGGGTTGGGGGCGGGCGCGCTGGTGCCCGGCGGGGCCTGGGCCGCGGAGCAGGTGCGTTGCGAGGGGACCGCCACGGGCCACTTCGAGCCCGGACTCTCGTTCACCCATCCGCGCGACACCCACTTCATGGGACACCATGAGTACACGACCTGCGCGTCCGCGGACGGCTCCGTCAGGGTCGCCACCCTCTACGAGGACACCTTCCTCGAGGATGCCCTGTGCACCGTGGCCCCCAGCCCCACCACCGCGACCCTCGTCTGGCCGGACGAGACGTCCTCCCTCCTGACCCTCAACGGCGTGGAGATGGACTTCGACTTCGACACCCTGTCGCACATCCTCATCACCGCCGGCTTCGTCACCTCCGGCCACTACGCGGGAAGCCGGGTGAGGTACGTCACCGTCTTCCCGCTCGTCGACCAGCTCGTGGGGTGCGCCTTGCCGTGGGGCCTGGTGCTCCAGCGGGGCACGACCACGCTGACCATCGAAGACCCCTGACGGGAGGGACTACCCCGCCGCGCGCTCCAGCGCCGCGAGGTCCAGCTTCTTCATCTTCAGCAGCGCCTCCGTCACGCGGCGCGCCTTCTCCGGGTCGCCCGTCAGCAGCCGTGGCAACGCGGTGGGCACCACCTGCCACGACACGCCGAAGCGGTCCTTGAGCCAGCCACACTGCTGTGCCTTCTCGTCACCGCCCTCGGACAAGCGAGACCAGTAGTGGTCCACCTCCGCCTGCGTCTCGCAGTTCACCACGAACGAGATGGACTCGTTGAAGGTGAAGTACGGGCCGCCGTTGATGGCGGAGAAGTCCTGCCCCGCGAGCTGGAAGGCCATCGTCATCAGCGAACCCACGGCCTGGCCGCCGGGGCGCGCGCTCTCCTGCGTGTAATACGTCCGCGCGAGCACGCGGGAGTCGTCGAAGACCGAGGTGTAGAGCGTGATGGCTCCCTCCATCCGCTCGGCGCTGGTGAACCAGAGGAACGGAGTGATGCGCTGGAAACGGGCTGCCATGGCGACCTCCAGGGGTGGGAAGGCAAAGCTGGACAGGGTGGATGCGCCCGGCACGCTACCGCGCCACGCCGCCCTCCACCCGCCCCACGGCTCGTCCGTCCTCCCGTCCTCCCGTCCTCCCCGCGGCCGGACACCGGCTCCGGGCTGGAATCGCGCCCGGAGCCGGTCGAGCCACGCGCCCCTCGCTAGGGCGATGCGCGGCGTTCGGGGTGCAGCGGGCCCTGGAACGCAGCGGGCGCCGTCAGCTCCAGGTCCAGGTCCAGTTCGAAGCCCGGCTCCTGGATGGGGGGGCCGCCCGGAAGCGCCTCACAGGAGCCATCGTCCCGCCACCTGGAGCGGAACGAATGCATCGACGACGCGGCGTCGTCCGCCCTCACGCGCCATTTGCCCGAAACGAGGAAGGGCACGCGCGGCATCATCAGGAACGTCATGTAGGGCGTCCCCGTGCAGTCCACCGTCTCGAAGGAGACCAGCGAAGCCAGGTCCGTCAACGTGGTGGACTGATAGGGGAGCGTCACCTCGGGCATGAAGCCCCCCGTCTCCGGATTCACGCGCCAGGCATGTCCCTGAGCATCGAGGACATAGGGCGCGCAGGTGGGCGCCACGTCCGCGCCGCTCGCGTCCACGTAGACCCATCCATCACACGGCAGGGCCTCGCTCGTGGCGCCCTTCGGCCCCGTGGCCCCGGCAGGCCCCACCGGACCGGAAGGCCCCACGGGCCCGGCAGGACCCGCGGGCCCGGCAGGACCCTCGAGCCCTCGTGGCCCCTCGGGGCCCGGGGGCCCCATCTGCTTCTCGTCGCACCCCACGCACGCCACCATCAGCGCCACCGCGCCGCCTCGCAACCACACACTCCGATTCATGTTCGGCTCTCACAGACGACACATCGAGATTGAGTCCATGGGCTCCAGCGGGCACGCATCCCCATCCGCCTCGCCGGAGCCCACGCCGGCCGGATGTCTGGAATTGCAAACGGCGTGCACCGGCCCGACGCCCCCGGAAACGCCATGAGGCGCGGGCTCTTTCGCATGCACCGCGCTGCACGGTGTGAGGTCCGATGCACACCGGGGGACCATGGCCAGCCAGCTCCGCGCTGTTCAACGGTGGACGCATGCGCGCGAACGGCGGTGACAGTGGGCACTGGTGGACACCTGGGAGACGGGGCGCGCAGCGCGTGTCCACGGCCCGCAGCGGCACCGTCTATGTCCCACCGCATGGAGTCCGCGCCGCGCGAGGTGCTGCTGTTCACGCTGGAGGGTCAACGCTACGGGCTGCCCACCGAGGACGTCCGGGAGCTGGTCCGCGCCGCGCGACTGACACCCCTGCCCCGGGCCCCGGCCGTCGTGGAGGGTCTGCTCGACCTGCACGGCGTGCTGCTGCCCGTGCTGGACCTGCGCCGCCGCTTCCGACATCCCGCGCGGCCCCTGTCCCCGCTCGACCACTTCATCATCGCCCAGGCCGGGGCGCGGCGGGTGGCCCTGCGCGTGGACCGCGCGGAGGGCTTGCGCGTCCTGCCCCCCGACGCGTGGGACGAGACACCCCGCGAGCTGCCGGGCGTGGGGTTCGTCGCGGGCGCCGCCAAGCTCGAGGATGGGCTGGTCCTGGTGCACGACCTGCGGACCTTCCTCTCCGAGGCCGAGGGCCTGGAGCTGGACGCCGCGCTCGCCGCGACGGAGACGCCGTCGTGAGCCATGGTCCCTGGAGCCATCCCGGGTTTCCCTCCGTGCTGGCCCTGGTGGAGGAGCGCGCCGGCCTGTCCCCTCCGAGCTGCGCCGCCTCCGCCGAGGAAGGCATCAGCCGCGCCATGGCCCGCGCGGGCCTCTCGGACTTCGACGAGTACCGCGCCCGCATCACCGCGGACCCCGCGGCGATGGACGACCTGCTCACCGAGCTGACCATCGGCGAGACGTATTTCTTCCGCACGCCCGAGCACTACGAGCACCTGCGCCGCGTCATCCTGCCGGAGCTGCGCGAGCGCTTCGAACCGACTCGGGCGGTCCGGCTGTGGAGCGCGGCGTGCGCCTCCGGCGAGGAGCCGTACTCCATGGCCGCCCTGCTGATGCACGAGGGCTGGGGCGACCGCATGCAGGTGTACGCGTCGGACGTGTCCCGCGTCGCGCTGGCCCGCGCCCGGCGCGCGCACTACGGCGAGTGGTCGCTGCGCGGTCCGTGGGCGGACCGGATGCGGCCCTACCTGCGCCAGGAGGGGCGCCAGTACGTCCTGTCCCCGGAGGTGAAGCAGGCCGTGCGCTTCAGCTACCTGAACCTCGCGCTCGACACGTGGCCCTCCGCCGACAGCGGCATCTGGAAGCTGGACGTCATCTTCTGCCGCAACGTCCTCATCTACTTCAACCCCGCCACCGTCGCGGCCGTGGCCCGGCGCCTCCACGACGCGCTCGACGAAGGCGGCTACCTGTTCATGGGGCCCTCCGACCCGCCGCTGGGAGCGCTCGCCCCGTTCGAGCCCCTCCTCACCGAGTGGGGCGTGCTCTACCGCCGCCCCCTCGCGAGTACCACCGTCGTCGTCCCCTCCACGGCCCCGCTCGCGAGCGTGACACCGGGCGCTCCGGGTGAGGCCCCCCCAGCGCCCACCGGCGATGCGACGCCCCCTCACGCCAGGAGCGCGCCACCCCCTCCCACGCCGCTCCCGAACCGCCCGGGAGCGCCGAGAGCGAGGGCGCTGGCCGAGACCTCCCGCGTCCGCGAAGTCGGGCCCGACTCCCGCGCGGAGCGGATGGGCGGCGCGGTCCCCGTCGCGGAGCGCCCTGGGGGTGGCGGCGCGACGTCCCCCGTCACGGTCCCGAGACCTCCCGTGGCGGCTGAAGCGGCGACCCGAGGCGCCGGGCCCCGCCGTCCGGATGCCGCGGAGGTCGAGAGGGCCCGGCGCGCCCTGGAGCGCGGGGACTGGAACGAGGCCGCGAAGCGCATGGGCGCCCTGGACGAGGACGCCACCGTCGCGGCGGAGGCCGTGCGCGCCATCGCCAACCTGGACCCGCAGGCCGCGCTCCATGCCAGCGCCCAGGCGACGTCGCGACACCCGCTCGTCCCCGCGCTGCGCTACCTGGAGGCGCTCCTCCACCTCGGCCAGGGGCGCCTCGACGACGCGGAGCGCGCGATACGACAGGCGCTGTACCTGGAGCCCTCGCTCGCGGTGGCGTGGCTGGTGCTGGGGAGGGTGCTGAGGCGGACGGGCGACACGCATGGCGCGCTCAAGGCGCTGCGCGAGGCCGAGTCGCTGTGCGACGCGCTGCCGCCCGACACGCCGCTCCCGCTCGGCGACGGGGAGCTCGCGGGGACGCTCGCGCGCGTCGCGCGGACCGAACGCGAGCAGTGGGAGGCCTCCCTCCCGACGGGTGAGGTGCCTTGATGGCGGACTCCAAGGGCATCGACTGGGACGCGGCGCGAGCGAAGCTCTCGCGCCTGGCCGCCGCGCACGAGGAGGGAGCGAGCCTCTCTCCGGAGGTGGCCTCGGCGCTGCTCGACGAGCGGGCGCGTGAGCTCGCGCGTCCGCCCAGGGCCGAGCTGACGCCAGGCTCGCTGCGCGAGGTGGTGCGCTTCCGCGCCGCCGGGCAACGCTACGCGCTGGAGTCCCGCTTCGTCCTGGAGGTCGTCCGCTCGACGGAGGTCGTGCCGCTCCCCGGCGCGCCCGTCGTGCTGCGCGGCCTCACGCTGTTGCACGGCGCGGTCCTCCCCGTGGTGGAGCTGGCGCCCCTCTTCGGCCGCGCCCCGGCCCAGGGCTCCGGCCCGCTGCTCGTGGTGGGCGCCGAAGGGCCCGAGCTGGGCATCCGCGCCGAGGAGGTGGAGGAGGTCACCCTGCTGTCGAGTCAGGACCTGCTGCCACCGCCCGCCACCCTGGCCGACGAGGGCCTGGGGTTGGTCTCCGCCGCCGACCGCGACGGCACCCTCCTCCTAGATGGCGCCGCACTGCTGGGCGACGGCCGCCTCATGTTCGACCTGTCCGACGAAGGAGTCGTATGAACATCGGCAACCGCATCGCGGTCGGCTTCGGTCTGTCCCTGCTGGTGCTGCTCGTCCTCGCCGCCGTGGCGTTCCAGGGCGCGCGCCAGCTCACCACCACCACCGAGGGCCTGCTCAAGGCGCATGAGAACTTCCGCCTGGTGCGCGAGGTGCGCTCGCTCATCATCGACGCGGAGACGGGCCAGCGGGGCTTCCTCCTCGCGGGCGAGGAGACCTACCTGGAGCCCTACCAGCAGGCGATCTCCACGCTCCAGCAGGACCTCTCCCAGCTGCGACAGGCCGTGGCCCCCACCCCGGACCAGCGCAACCGGCTGGTGAAGCTGGAGCCGCTCATCAACGCCCGGCTCGGGTTGCTCGAGGAGGGCATCCGCGCCCGGCGCGAGAAGGGCCTGGAGGCGGCGCTCCCCGTCATCCGCAACAACCGGGGCAAGGAGCTCATGGACCAGATCCGCGACCTGGTGAACGAGATGCTCGCCGACGAACAGGAGAACTGGGCCGAGCACTCCGAGGCGGCCCAGAAGACCGCCCAGCAAATCCTGTGGGCCCTGGCCATCTGCACCGTGCTGGGCCTGCTCATCGTGGGCGTGGGCAGCTACCTCATCACCCGCAGCATCACCGTCCCGCTGCGCAAGCTGATGGTGGGCGCCGAGCAGCTGGGGACGGGGAAGCTGGACCACCGCATCGACATCAAGGGACGCGACGAGACGGCGGAGCTGGCGCGCTCGTTCAACACCATGGCTGAGCGACGACAGCAGTCCGAGGCGCAGATCGCCCAGCAGGCCGAGCAACGGGAACACACGCTCCGCACCGTGGCGGAGTTCGTCAACCAGCTGGCGAGCGCCAGCTCCGAAATCCTCGCCAGCACCACCGAGCAGGTCGCGGGCGCGCAGGAGCAGGGCAGCGCGGTGACGGAGACGGTGAGCACCATCGAGGAGATCACCAAGACGTCCGAGGAGGCCGCCGGCCGCGCCCGTCACGTCAGCGACTCCGCGCGCCACGCGGAGGAGGTGGGCCGCAGCGGACGACGCACGGTGGAGGAGGCCGTGTCCTCCATGGGCACCGTGCGCGAGCAGGTGGAGTCCATCGCCTCGCGAATCCTCGCGCTCGCCGAGCAGGCGCAGGCCATCGGCGACATCATCACCACCGTCAACGACATCTCCGAGCAGACCCACATGCTCGCGCTCAACGCCTCCATCGAGGCCAGCCGCGCGGGGGAGAACGGCCGGGGCTTCGCGGTCGTCGCCTCGGAGGTGAAGGCGCTCGCGGACCAGTCCAAGAAGGCCACCGGGCAGCTGCGGCAGATCCTGGGCCAGATACAGAAGGCCACCCACGGCGCGGTGATGACCACCGAGGAGGGCACCAAGAGCGTGGCGGCGGCCACGCGCATCGTCTCCGAGGCCGGCGCCACCATCCAGACGCTCTCCGACCTGCTCGCGCAGGCGTCGCTCACCGCCGCGCAGATCGCCGCCTCCGCCAATCAGCAGGCCACCGGCATCGCGCAGATACGGCAGGCGATGCATGACGTGAACCAGGCCACGCAGCAGGGATTGCTGTCGTCGCGGCAGACGGAGCGGGCCATGCAGGACATCAACGGCATGGGCCAGAAGCTCAAGAACCTGCTGGAGGAGTACGGGCGCTGATGGACCGCGACCGTCTGGCGCAGGCCCTGCTGGCGACGTTCCTCGAGGAGCTCGAGGGGCACGTGACGTCGCTCAACCGCGACCTGCTCGCGCTGGAGCGGGAGCAGGGCGGCCCACGCGCCCCGGAGCGCGTGGCGGCGCTGCTGCGCACGCTGCACAGCGTGAAGGGCGCGGCGCGCGCGGCCAGCGCCATCCTCGTCGAGACGGCGTGCCACCGCCTGGAGGAGGTGCTGGAGCCGCTGCGCGACGGCCGCACGGCGCCGCCGGAGTTGTACGAGCTGTGCTTCGCCGCCGTGGACGCGCTCGACGACGCGGGCCGCCGGCTGGCCACGAAGCAGGAGCTCGTCGGCTCACCGCTCGAGGCGCTCCTGCCCGACCTGGAGAAGGCCGCCAGCGGCGCGCCCGTGCCACCCCACCGCGCCGAAGCGGGCGCGCCACCGCGCCCCGACGCGAGGGCGCCGGAGCAGGCCTCCACGGCCCGGACGCGCGCCACCGCCCCGCCCTCCGCGCCTCCGGGCGCGAAGGCCCCGGAGCAGCCCCCCGAAACCACGTCCCCGCCGCCCCCGCCGGGTGAGACGCTCCCGGTGCGCGTGTCCGCCCAGAAGCTGGACGCGCTGATGTATCGCAGCGGCGAGCTGCGCGTGTCCGCGCTGCGGCTGGAAGGCCGGACGGAGACGTTGGAGGCGGTGCGCGAGGAGCTGGTGCGCCTGCGCGAGGCGGTGCGCGGCACGGAGGGCGAGGCGCCGCTGCGGCGGGCCGAGTCGGAGCTGGCGCGCGTGGCCCGCGAGCTGGCGGCGGACCGCCGGGCGCTGGGCAACGTGGCCACCGCCCTGGACGACGAGGTCCGCCGCGCGCGCACCCTGCCCTTCGTCGAGGGCTGCGCGGGCCTGGAGCGGGCCGCGCGCGACGTGGCCCGCGCCGAGGGCCGGCAGGTGCGCCTGGAGATTCATGGCGGCGCGCTGGAGCTGGACCGCTCGCTGCTCCAGTCCCTGCGCGAGCCGCTGCTGCACCTGGTGCGCAACGCCGTGGCGCACGGCCTGGAGTCCCCCGAGGAGCGTCGCCGCGCGGGCAAGCCCGAGGAGGGCCGCGTCACCCTGTCCGCGCGCCTTCGCGGCAGCCGGGTGGAGGTGCGGGTGGAGGACGATGGGCGTGGACTGGACCTGGGCGCCCTGCGCGAGCGCGCGCGGGTCCGGGGCCTCGAGGTGCCGGAGGACGACGCGGACGTGGCGCGGCTGGCCTTCCGCCCCGGCCTGTCCACGTCCGAGCGCGTGACGGAGGTGGCCGGACGGGGCGTGGGCCTGGACGTGGTGCGCGCGGAGGTGGAGGCGCTTCGCGGCACCGTGGAGGTGTCCTCGCGCGAGGGCCAGGGGGCGCGCTTCACGCTGGACGTGCCCCTCACGCTGAGCACGCTGCGCGTGCTGCTCGTGTCGGCGGGAGGCCAGACGCTCGCGCTCGCCAGCGAGGGCGTGGCGCGGCTGGTGCGGCTGTCCCCGAAGGACGTGCGCGAGGTGGAGGGCCGGCCCACGTGGGTGGCCGGCGACGCGCTGGTGCCGCTCGTCTCGCTGGCGGACGTGCTCGGCCTGCCGGCGGGGCCGCCGCGCCAGCGCCGGGGCGCGGTGGTGCTGGAGGCGGGCACGGCGCGCGCGGCGCTCGTGGTGGACGAGGTGCTGGCGGAGCAGGAGGCCCTCGTCCGGGCGCTCGGGCCCCGGGTGCGCCGGGCGCGCCACGTGGCCGCGGCGGCGGTGCTGCCGGACGGGCGGCTGTCCCTGCTGCTCAACCCCGCCTCGCTGGTGCGCGCCGCGGGGGGACGGCCCTCCGGGTCGCTGTTCCCCAGCACGGCCGCGCGCGCCACGCGGCGGCGCATCGTCCTGGCGGATGACTCGCCCACCACGCGAGCGCTGGAGCAGAGCATCCTGGAGGGCGCCGGCTACGACGTGGTGGCGTGCGCGGACGGCGCCGAGGCGTGGGAGCGGTTGCAGGCGAGCGGCGCGGACGCGCTGGTGCTGGACGTGGAGATGCCTCGCATGGACGGCATCGCCCTCACGGAGGCGGTGCGGGCCTCTCCGCGCTTCGGGCGGCTGCCCATCGTCCTCGTCACCGCGCGCGGGCGACCGGAGGACAAGGCGCGCGGGCTGCAAGCGGGCGCCAGTGCCTATCTTGTGAAGAGCGCATTCGACCCGACGAGCCTGCTGGAGACCCTGAGACGACTGCTATGAGGACCGAACCGTTGCGCATCGTGGTGGCCGAGGACTCCCCCACCGCCCGCCGGCTGCTGGTGGAGATTCTGCGGGCCGACCCCGGGCTGAAGGTCGTGGGCGAGGCGAAGGACGGCGTGGAGGCGGTGGACCTCACGCAGCGGCTGCGGCCCCACCTGGTGACGATGGACATCCAGATGCCGCGCATGGACGGCCTGGACGCCACGCGGCGAATCATGACGGAGACACCCACCCCCGTCGTCGTGGTGTCGACGCTGGTGGAGCGCGACATCCAGACCTCCATGGCCGCGCTGCGCTCGGGCGCGCTGGCGGTGCTCCAGAAGCCGGTGGGCCCGGAGTCGCCGGACTTCGACGCGGAGAGCCGCCGGCTGAGGGACACGCTCAAGGCCATGGCCGAGGTGAAGGTGGTGCGCCGCTGGCCGGACCGGGGCCCCGTGGCGGCGCCCGCCGTCGCGCCGCCCCCGCCGGCGGCGGCGGCGTCCACGCCCACGCGCGCCCGGGTGGTGGCGCTGGCGGCGTCCACGGGCGGGCCCGCCGCGCTGTTCCGGCTCCTGTCCGAGCTGCCCGCGGACTTCCCCGCGCCGATGCTGGTGGTGCAGCACATCGCGCTCGGCTTCAGCCAGGGGTTGGCGTCGTGGCTGGCCACCGCGGGGCCGCTGCCCGTGCGCGTGGCGGAGGACGGCGAGCTGCTGCTCCCCGGCCACGTCTACCTGGCGCCGGATGACCGCCACCTGGGCATGGTGGACGGTCGCGCGCAGGTGTCCAACGCGGCGCCCATCAACGGGTTCCGTCCCTCCGCGACGTGGCTGTTCCGGTCGGTGTCCCGCGCGCACGGGGCGGAGGCCCTGGCCGTGGTCCTCACGGGCATGGGCCAGGACGGGCTGGAGGGCATCCGAGAGCTGCACAGCGCCCAGGGGCGGGTGCTGGCGCAGGACGAGGAGTCCTCCATCGTCTACGGCATGCCAGGCGTGGTGGTGGGGGCGGGCCTGGCGGACGAGGTGGTCTCCCTGGCGGCCCTGCCCTCGCGACTCCTGCTCGCCGTCCAGGCTGGCCCCCAGCCCGGGTGAACCCCACCATCCACTATTGAATCCTCGGGTTTCGAGCGCCGCGACCGGAATGGTCTCCCGTCGCGGCGGTGTCAATATCCGCAAAAGCCCCCTCCATCGCCGCGCATGAGTCGCCCTCCTCCACCGTTCGTCGCCGCCTTCACCGCGCTGCCAGACCCCGCGTACGTGCTCGATGTCGCCGGTCACATCGTGGCGTACAGCACCTGTGGGGCCCGCGCGTTCGGACAGACGGCCGACGAGCTGGCGGGCAGGCATTGGGGCGAGCTGGGGCTCCCCCTGGAGGACGCCGCGCGGCTGGACGGCGCCCGGTCGCGAGCCCTGTCCACCCGGCAATCCCTCTCACTGGAGCTGCCCTGGCCCACGGAGGCGGGCCCCCGCCGGCACACGCTGGTGGTGACGCCGCTGCCGGCGGACGAGCTGGTGCTGGTGACGGCCCGGCCGCTCACGGAGGCGGAGGCGGTGTACTCGCGCGCGCTGGAGCTGGAGCAGGCCGCGCGGGCGGAGGTGGAGCAGGCCGAGCGGCGCCGCTCGTTCCTCTACCAGGCGATGACGACGCTGTTCACGCACCCGCCGGACCCGCAGGGCATGTACACGCTCCTGGCGCACCTCGCGGTGCCGGACCTGGCGGACTGGTGCCTGGTGGACGCGCTGGAGCAGGGCCCCTGGGTGTCGCGCGTGGCGGTGGCGTGCCTGGACCCGACGCAGCAGGGGCGCGCGGCGACGCTGCCCTCGCGTTCGGAGGTGCGGGAGGACGCGCCCGTGGGCCTGTCGCACGTGCTGCGCACCGGGGAGCCGGAGCTGGTGCCCGCGGTGACGGACTCCCTGCTGCGCGCGGCGGCGGGAGAGCCCGCGCACCCCGCGCTCTTGCGCACGCTCCAGGCGCGCTCGTACATGATCGTCCCGCTGCGCGCGCGGGGGAACACGCTGGGCGCCGTCACCTTCGTGTCCTCGGGGTCCGGGCGCCGGTACGGGCCGGATGACCTGGCGCTGGCGGAGGACCTGTGCCTGCGCGCCAGCCTGGCCATCGACAACGCGCGGTTGGTGGGCGAGTCGCGGCGCGCGGCGCGGGCGCGCGAGGACCTGCTGGCCGTCGTGTCGCACGACCTGAAGAACCCGCTGGGAGTGGTGCAGCTGGGCGCGGCGCTCCTCATGCGGGGCCCCGGGGCGAAGCCGGGCGGCGAGGGCGTGGCGAAGCAGGCCACGCGCATCCAGGACGCGACGGACCGGATGTCCCGCCTCATCTCCGACCTGCTGGACTGGGGCCGCCTGGAGGCGGGGGGACTGCCGCTGGAGCTGGGCGAGCACTCGCTGACGGGGCTCGTCATGGAGGCGGTGGAGTCCATCCGCCCGCTGGCCGAGGCCAAGGGCCTGCACCTGCACGCGCGGCCGCCCCGGGAGGACGTGCGTATCCGGTGCGACCGGACGCGGGTGCTCCAGGTGATGGGCAACCTGCTGGGCAACGCCGTGAAGTTCACGCCCACGGGCGGGGACCTCACGGTGGGCGCCACGGTGCGCGACGGCGAGGTGTGCGTGCGCGTCCACGACACGGGCGCCGGCATCGCCCCGGAGGCGCTGCCCCACATCTTCGACCGCTACTGGCAGGCGCGCGACGCGGCCAGCCGGGGCACGGGGCTGGGGCTGGCCATCGCCAAGGGGCTGGTGGCGGCGCACGGCGGGCACATCCACGCGGAGAGCACGCCGGGTGGGGGCAGCACCTTCGCCTTCACGCTGCCGGTGGCCGGCGTGTCCACCGCGCCCCACTCCGGACGGCCCCGGCCTCACGCGGACGCCTGACGCGGACACGGGCCGGGTAGAGTCGCTCCAGTCATGCCCACCACGGAGCCGCTCCCCACCGCGTTCCTGCTCGCCGTCTGCGGCGCGCTCCTGGCGCTCAGCGTCCTGTTCAGCCGGGCGTCGGGGCGCTTCGGCATCCCCGTGGCGCTGCTGTTCCTGGGCGTGGGCATGGCGGCCGGGTCCGACGGGCCGGGCGGCATCGAATTCGACAACTACGGCTTCGCCTTCCGCCTGGGCACGGTGGCGCTCGTGCTCATCCTCTTCGACGGCGGCCTCAACACGCCGCTGGCCGCCATCCAGGCCGCGTTGAAGCCCGCCGCCGCGCTGGCCACCGTGGGCGTGGTGGTCACCGCCGCGCTGATGGGGTTGGCGGCGCACCTGCTGTTCGGCTTCAGCTGGGTGCAGGCGCTGCTGCTGGGCGCCATCGTCTCCTCCACGGACGCGGCGGCGGTGTTCTCCGTGCTGCGCGGCAGCGGCCTGCACCTGAAGCGGCGCGTGGGGACGACGCTGGAGCTGGAGTCGGGCCTGAACGACCCCATGGCCGTCATCCTCACCACGGGGCTCACGCACACGCTGTCCGGCGGGGAGACCCCGGGCTGGGACCTGGCGGTGGAGGCCGTCATCCAGATGGTGGTGGGCGCGGGCATGGGGCTGGCGCTCGGGTGGGGCGCGCGGCTGCTGCTCAAGCGGCTGCGCCTGCGCGTGGCCGGCCTGTACCCGGTGATGACGCTGGCGCTGGCCCTGCTGTCCTTCGGGCTGCCCACGCTGATGCACGGCAGCGGCTTCCTCGCGGTCTACATCGTGGGCATCGCGCTGGGGAACGAGTCCATCCGCTACCGCTCCGGGCTGCTGCGCGTGCACGACGCGCTGGCGTGGCTGTCGCAGGTGCTGATGTTCCTGGTGCTGGGGCTGCTGGTGTATCCGCGCAACCTGGTGGACGTGGCGTGGGTGGGGTTGGGCATGGGCCTCTTCCTGGCGGTCGTGGCTCGCCCGCTGGCGGTGCTGCTGTGCCTGGCGCCCTTCCGGTTCCCTTTCGGGGAAATCCTCTACACGGGCTGGGTGGGGCTGCGCGGCGCGGTGCCCATCATCCTGGCGACGTTCCCCGTGCTGTCCGGCTCGCCGGGGGCACGAGACATCTTCAACGTCGTGTTCTTCATCGTCGTGGTGAACGGGCTGGTGCCCGGGGCCACGGTGCCGTGGGTGACACGCAAGCTGGGGCTGGCGGCCAACGTGCCCGAGCCACCCCAGGCCGTGCTGGAGATCGCCTCCACGCAGCTGCTCAAGGGCGAGCTGAGCTCGTTCTACATCGGCCATGCGTCCGCCGTGGCGGGGGAGCGGCTGGCGGACCTGCCCTTCCCGCCCGGCTCCGCGGCGATGCTGCTGGTGCGCGGACAGGAGCTGCTCGCGCCCAAGGGAGACACGGTGTTCCAACCCGGGGACCACGTGTATATCTTCGGGCACGCCGAGGACCTGCCCCTCCTGCGGCTGCTGTTCGGTCAGCAGGAGGACGAATAGCGCGCGGCGGGACAGCAAGTTCCGCCAAGTCCGCGCCGGCACCGCCTCCCTACGATGCGCGCCTCTCTTGAACGAAGGAGTGCATCGTGTTCGACCACGTCGGCTTGAAGGTGAAGGACCTGGACGCCAGCATCCGCTTCTATACCGCCGCGCTCGCGCCGCTCGGCTACGTGCTGTGCTCGCGGGACGACGGCAGCGCGGGCTTCGGCCCGACCGGTGAACCCTCGCTGTGGCTCTACGCGACGCCAGGCCTGGAGAACCCCGGCACCCACGTGGCGTTCCGCGCGTCGCAGCGGGGCGCCGTGGACCGGTTCCACGCCGCGGGCCTCGAGGCGGGCGGCAAGGACAACGGCCGTCCGGGCGTGCGCGCGGACTACAGCCCCACGTACTACGCCGCGTTCCTCGTGGACCCGGACGGCAACAACGTCGAGGCGGTCATCCTGAAGTAGAGACAACGGCCAGCTGGGCCCCGGCGGCGCGAGGGACACGCCGGGCCCCCTCTTGCGCTCGGCCCGCGCGCGCGGGGCGGACGAGGAAGCGCTGAGCAGCCCCTCGCCGCCCCGGGTGGCCCCACCCCGCTCCTGGCCGATTGGTTCTCCAAGCAAGACACCGGGGCGTGACGGGACGCCTGGCCGGTCCGGTCCGATTGCGACGCCCACGGGTCCGTGAGAGGAAGCGGGCATGTCCTTCCTGCATCAGGCGCTGGTGTTCCTCGGCGCCGCGGTGGTGTCCGTCCCGCTGTTCAAGCGGCTCGGCCTGGGCTCGGTGCTCGGGTACCTCGCGGCGGGCGCCATCATCGGCCCGTCGGGGGCGAAGCTCATCGGCGACGTGGAGAACGTGCTGCACTTCTCCGAGCTGGGCGTCGTGCTGCTGCTGTTCGTCATCGGCCTGGAGCTCCAGCCCACGCGGCTGTGGGGCATGCGCCGCGACGTGTTCGGCATGGGCGGGGCCCAGGTGGTGCTCACCGGCGCCCTGCTCGCCGCCGTGTGCCTGCTGTGCGGCCTGACTCCGGGCGCGGCCATCATCGCGGGCTTCGGCCTGTCGCTCTCCTCCACCGCCTTCGCGCTCCAGCTGCTCGCCGAGCGCAACCAGCTCACCACGGGCTATGGGCGGCTGGCCTTCGGCATCCTGCTGTTCCAGGACCTGGCGGTCATCCCGCTGCTGGCGCTGCTGCCGTTGCTCGGGCACGCCAACGCCGCCGCGCCCGAGGCCGGCTGGCACACCGGCCTCAAGGTCGTCGCCGTGCTGGTGGGCGTCGTCCTCTCCGGTCGCTTCGTGATGCGGCCCCTGTTCCGCGCCGTCGCGTCCTTCCACAGCCAGGAGCTGTTCACCGCCACGGCGTTGCTCGTCGTCGTGGGCACCGCGTCGCTCGTCAACGCGGTGGGGCTGTCCATGGCGCTCGGCGCGTTCCTCGCCGGCGTGCTCCTGTCGGAGTCCGAGTACCGCCACGAGCTGGAGGCCGACATCGAGCCGTTCAAGGGGCTGCTGCTCGGCCTGTTCTTCATCGCCGTGGGCATGTCCGTGAACCTGGGGCTCATCGTCTCGCGCCCGGTGCTCGTCACGGGGCTGGTGCTCGGCCTCGTCGTGCTCAAGGGCGCGGTGCTCTACGGACTGGGGCGCTGGAAGTTGAAGCAGGACGAGCCCGCGCTCAGCCTGGGCGTCGTCATCTCCCAGGGGGGCGAGTTCGCCTTCGTCCTCTTCGCCCTGGCGGTGTCGTTCCACGTCATGGAGAAGGCGCTGTCGGAGCTGCTCGTCGTCGTCGTGGGCCTGTCCATGGCCACCACGCCGCTCTTGTACGCGGCCTACGAGCGCTGGGGGCGCCCGCGCTTCCAGAAGAAGGCCGCCGCGCGCGAGTACGACGTGGCCCCGGAGGAGGACCACCCGGTCATCGTCGCCGGCTTCGGCCGCGTGGGGCAGGTGGTGGGCCGCCTGTTGCGCGCCAAGCGCATCGGCTTCACCGCCATCGACGCGAGCCCCGAGCACATCGACTTCATGAAGCGCTTCGGCAGCCAGGTGTTCTACGGCGACGCGTCCCGCCTGGACCTGCTGCGCGCGGCCCGCGCCGACAAGGCCCGCGTCTTCGTCGTCGCCATCGACGACGTGGAGGCCTCCGTCCGCACCGCGAAGACGGTGAAGGAGCACTTCCCCCACCTGGTCATCTTCGCCCGCGCGCGCAACCGCGTGCACGCCTACCGCCTGCTCGACCTGGGCATCGACCACGTCATGCGCGAGACGTTCGCCGGCAGCCTGGAGATGGGCGGCGAGGTCCTCCAGTCGCTCGGCCTCACCTTCTCCGAAAGCCACCGCGTCATGGAGCGCCTGCGCGAGCACGACGAGCAGCTGCTGCGCGACACCGCGCGCTTCCACGGCGACGAGGCGAAGCTCATCGAAATCGCCGCCCGCGCGCGCAAGGAGCTGGAGAGCCTCTTCGAGAAGGACGACGCGGACCAGAAGAAGTCCGCCTGAGCAATGGCGAGCGGCGCCCCCGGGCACACGCTCGTCGACAGCCAGGATTTCCGCGTCGACACCCCACCCGCGCCCCACCGGCCCGGTCATCCCGCACCCGGCCGAGTCCTGGACTCCCGCCTTCCTGGACGTCCCCTCCCCGTGCGGCCTGGGGTTGCGGCGGCCCGCCCCCCCGCATCCACCCCCGGCACATTCCTCCGCTGGGGGTGCGGAGGTCACCTTCCAGGCACGCCCGTCGTGAGCCAGGACCCGACACAAGGGGTCATCCGAGAGACCTCCTCGCGGGAGTCCCTCGCTCCCGGCGGAGAGCGGAGTATGGTTCTGCCCGGATGCGCTTCTGCCTCACCGCTGCTCTCCTGCTCGCTCCCTTCCGCGCATCGGCCCACGCGGAAGCCTGGGCGCTGGCACCCGTCCGCGCGGAGGAGGCGGAGCTGAGCACCGGCGCGGGGCTCTTCACGGGCGGCGGCACCTTCGACCACGGGCGCACCGGCGACACGTACCTGGCCAGCGTCACCACCGCGCGCTACCTGCTGGGCGGCTTCACGCTCGACGGCGGGCTGCAGTCGCTGCTGCCCCTGGAGCGAGGCACGCGGGGAGGCCGCACGCGGCTGAGCGCCCGGCTGGGCTACACCGGCGCGCGCTGGAGCCTGGTGGTGGGCGCGGTGCTGGGGCTCGCGTACACCACGCAGCCCCACTTCGAGGCGCTGCCCAGCGCCCGGGGCCTGTACCGCCTGGATGACACCACCGCCCTGGAGGCCGGCCTGTTCGACGCGCAGGGGCAGCTCCCCGGCCACGTGGGCGCGGCATGGAGGGGGTTCGGACTGGCCTATGTCTTCCCGGTGGGGGGACGCGCCCGGGTGGACATCCCCGTGGCGCCGCGCGCGAGCCTGCGCCTGGAGGGCGCCCTGTTCCAACACCGTGACGTGCGCACGTCGCTGGTGACCCTGGGCGTCGTGGGCCGCCCCGCCGCCCCCCACCGGACGCACTCCGGACGAAACGTTTCCCCGCCGGGCTTGGAGAATGAAGCCTGAGCACCTTCGAGACTCCACGACGCATGCCCCCCTCCTCCGCCAAGAAGCGCCAGCGTCCCCAGGCACCTCCCGCCACCGAGGTGCCCGGTGTCCCGCTCCAAGCGCTCCTGGAGGGCCTGCCCGACGCCTTCTTCACCCTCGACGCCTCCTGGCGCTTCTCCTACGTCAGCCCCCGCATGGCGGAGCTGCTGGAGGGTTCGGTCGGCGTGGGGGACGACCTGCGGCGCGCCTGCCCCGCGCTCCTGGACCTGCGCCGGCACCTGCGCTTCGAGCAGCCCGCCACCGAGCAGGTCTCCGCGCGCTTCGAGCACGACTGGCCCAGCCGGGACCTCAGCTTCGACGTGCGCGCGCGCACCGTGACGGGGGGGCTGCTGGTGCACTGCCGGGACATCACCGGCGAGCGCCGCGTGCGGGAGGAGCTGCGCCGCGCCAGCGAGGTGTTCCGCGCCATCCACGAGGGGACGACGGACGCCATCTACACGAAGGACCTGGAGGGTCGCTACCAGCTCATCAACGTCGCCGGGGCGCGCGCGGTGGGCTACGAGGTGGAGGACATCGTCGGCCACACGGACGCGGAGCTGTTCGACCCGGACGTGGCGCGCGTCAACGCGGCCAATGACCGGGAGGTGCTCGCCTTCGGCCGCACCGTCACCTACGAGGACGCGCAGCCGGGCGTGGAGGGCCCGCGCACGTGGCTGTCCACCAAGGGCGTGCTGCGCGACGCGGACGGCAAGGTGGTGGGCCTGTTCGGCATCAGCCGCGACATCACCCAGCGCAAGTGGGCGGAGGAGGAGGCGCGCCGGCACTCCGAGTTCCAGGAGCAGCTGATGGGCATCGTCAGCCACGACATCCGCAGTCCCCTGGGCGCCATCATGAACTGGTCGCGCGTCATGGCGGAGGCGGGGACGGCCGAGGACGCGCGGCGCACGGCGCAGCGCATCGCCACCGGGGCGGTGCGCATCGAGCGGCTCACCCGCCTGCTGCTGGACTTCACGCGCACGCGGCTGATGGGCGGGGTGGCCATCGAACCGCGGCCGGTGGACCTGAAGGACCTGGTGATGCGCGTGGCCCACGAGTTCCGCGTGGCCTACCCCGAGCGCGCCATCGAGGTGGAGGCCCGGGGCAACACGCAGGGCATGTGGGACCCGGACCGGCTCAGCCAGGTGGCCTCCAACCTGCTGGAGAACGCGCTGAAGTTCGGCCCGCCGGAGCAGCCCGTGCGGCTGACGGCGCGCGGCGGGCGGGGGAACAAGGTGGCGCTGGAGGTGCAGAACGGCGGGCGCCCCATCCCCGCCAACCTGCTGCCCCACCTGTTCGAGCCCTTCCGCAGCGGCCCGCAGGCGTCGCGCACGCTGAAGATGAGCTACGGGCTGGGGCTCTACATCGTCCGGGAGATCGTCCAGGCGCACGGCGGCACCATCGAGGCGCGCTCGTCCGAGGACGAGGGCACGACGTTCGAGGTGACGCTGCCGCGCCGCTCGCTGCCGGCCCGGCCGCCCAATCAGTCGATTCCGCGCGTCCCGCGCTCGGAGCCCAGGTAGCGCTGGAGCAGCGCCGTCAGCTCCGCGCCGTCGAAGGGCTTGGTGAGGTAGTCCGTGCAGCCGCTCTCGAAGCCGGCCTGCACGCTGGCGGGCTCCGCGCGGGAGCTGCACAGGATGATGGGGGTGTGGCGCGTGGGCTCGCGCTCGCGCAGCGCCCGGCAGGTCTCCAGGCCGTCCAGGTGCGGCATCATGACGTCCAGGAACACGAGGTCCGGCGGCTCGGCGCGCGCGCGGGCCAGCGCCTCCACGCCGTCGCGCGCGGTGAGCGTCTCGTAGCCCCGCTCGCCCATCATCATCTGGTGCAGCAGCAACACCGTGTTCGAGTCGTCGACGAGGAGGACCTTCTTGCGTCGCATGGCACCTCCCGGGTGGAGGTCAGGGTGGGGGCGTCTGGCACAGCTGGCGCAGGTGCATCAGGCGCGGCGGGCCCATCCCCAGGAAGCGCACGCCCATGCCGTGGGGCCGGCTGGGGCCCGGGCGCGGGGAGAAGGGGTTGGACCAGGCCACCACGCCCGGGGACTCCAACACCTCGCCCGTGGTGGGCAGGTGGATGCGCAGCGCCACGGCGCTGCCGGCGCGCGCGGGCACCAGCGTGTGGAGGAAGAGGCCCGCGGGGCTCATGGCGAAGGAGACGCCCGACAGCCAGGACAGGCCGCGCACGCCCGTCTCGGCGAACTCCACCGGGCAGCAGAAGGACACCCGTTCCTCCACCCGCAGCGACGCGCCCTCGCGTCCCAGCAGCGCGTGGACGCGCGGCAGCACGGGGGCCGCCCGGAAGCCCTCGCCCACGTCGAGCGTCACGGACGGCACGCCCTCCAGCAGCTCCCGCGCGCGGGGACTGGCGCGCATCCACAGCGCGCTCGCGGGGCCGCCCGCCACCACCAGCAGGTGCGGCGCGCGGCCATGCTCCAGGAGACGCGAGGCCACCCCCGCCACCGTGGCGCCGTACAGCAGGTGGTAGCCACACGCCTCCAGGTGCGCGCCCAGCCCGTCCCAAGCCCGGGGCCCGCTGGCGCCGGCCAGCAGCACCACGCGCGGGCTGTAGCGGGACGGCGGCGGCGACGCGGACGACGCCACGAGCGCCGCGAGCCGCGAGCGCACCGCGCCCTCGCCCACCGGCGTCAGCAGGCAGTCCTCCACGCCCTCGACGTGCGCCAGCTCCAGCACCTCCGCGGGCGTCTCCGGCTCCGCCACCAGCACCAGCGGGACACCGCTCAGCCCCAGCCGGGCCTTCCACGCGCCCGCGGGGCCCCGCACCGGGAGCTGCCGCCAGTCCACCAGCACCAGCGCGGGGCGCGCGCGCGACGGCTCCGGCGGAGAGGGACTCTGCACCGCGTCCCAGCCCAGCGCCCGCGTGGCGCGCGACAGCGCCAGCCACGGCTCACCCACCGCGCCCACCCACAGCACCCGGGGGGGCGCCACGACGGGCGAGGGACGGACCTGGCCTGGAGCCATCCTCATACGCGGTGCCTCCGTGTCGACTCCCCCCGGCCCGCCCGTCTCGTTCTCTATCCGTCAGATATGAGAACCCGCCCCCCGGCGAACACTCCCCCTGGACGGATTCCAGGGAGAGATGGGGAATACACGACAGAGCGCCCGCATCGCGCACGGCGTCGTGCGGGCGCGTCAGGAGGTGGCGCGGGGGCTCAGACGCGGGCGACGTTGACGCCGGAGTCCACGGCCTGGAGCTCGTCGCCGAAGGAGACGTCGACGGTGCCGCCCGCGGGCGGGTCATACGGCGCGCGGCCCACCTGCTTCGTGCCGAAGCGCGGGAGGAAGGGCGCCAGCACGTAGGAGCGGAAGCACCACGCGAAGAAGCTCACGGGCCGCAGGTCCGGGTGGATGGCGGCTTCGATCTTGGCGTGCGCCTCCGGCAGCAGGCTCCAGTGCAGGCCCGGCGTCTCGTGGTGCACGGCGTGCAGCCCGTTGTTGAAGAGGAAGAAGTTGATGACGCGACCGGTGAAGCTGCGGCTGTGGTCGTGGTCGCTCCAGGGGTCCGCGTGGACGTGCTGGATGTAGTTGAAGAACATGATGGTCCACAGCGAGAAGAAGGCCGGAATCAGGAAGGCGAAGGCCCAGATGCGCAGGCCGCCCTGGACGCCGTGGAGGAAGATGGCCAGCGCGACGAGCGCCGCGTGCGTGCCGCCCCACACGACGTACTGGAGGATGATCTGCCGGAACAGGGCGCGGTTGCGCGCGCGGGCCTTCTCGATGAAGGCCTTGGTCGGCTCCTGCTGCCAGTAGGTGGAGACGAAGGGGAAGAGGAAGGCGACGAGGAAGTTGTGCTTCTTCGAGTAGCGCCAGGTGATGGTGGCGTCGCCGGCCTTGTTGACGAACTTGTGGTGGTTGAGGTTGTGCGTCGGAATCCACACGAAGGTGGGGTAGCCGTAGAAGAGCGACAGCCACATGCCCATCGCCTCGTTCATCTTCCGGTTGCGGAAGGTGGGGCAGTGGTTGTGGTTGTGGGCGATGACTCCCGCGGAGAGCGCCAGGTAGCACGCGAGCGGGCAGAGGTACGGGATGAGCGAGGGGGCCGCGTACATCGAAAGGGCGACCACGGGCATCGCCAGGCACCAGATGAGGGTGCGGATGTCGGCGCTGTATCGGAGCATGGGCTGCAGTGTGCCTGATGGCTCCGTTCAGAACCAAACTTCCATGCGTGATTCGAGGGAGGGCCCGCTCACCCTCTCGGTGTGTAGGGGACGGACGCCTCCATGCCCACCCCTCCGGGCCCTCACCGCAGGTGGGCCCTGAGCAGCGCCAGCAGTCCTTCCAGGGGCGCGGTGCCGGCGGACAGGCCGGCCTCGTCCACGACGCGGGGCATTCCGTAGACGACGCAGGAGGACTCGGCTTCGGTGAGCACGGTGCCGCCGGCGGCGCGGATGGTCCGGGCCCCCTCCAGCCCGTCGTCGCCCATGCCGGTGAGCACCAGGCCCACGGTGTCCGCGCCCCAGGCCTTGGCGGCGCTCTCGAAGAGGACGTCCACCGAGGGGTGGTGGGGCAGGCGCACGGGGTGGCGATCCAGGCGGGCGAGCGTGCGCTCTCCGTGACGCTCCACCTTGAGGTGCTGGCCGGCGCGCGCCAGCACCACGCGCCCGGGCCGCAGCTCCATCCCCTGCTCCGCCTCCAGCACCTCCAGCGCGCATTGCGCGTCCAGGCGCCGGGCGACGGCCTCCGTGTAGCCCGCGGGGATGTGGAGGGCCAGGGCCATGGGCGCGGGGAAGTCCGGGGGCAGCATGGACAGCAGGCGCGTGAGGGCCTGGGGGCCCCCCGTGGAGGTGCCCACCACCACGAGGTTGCGGGCGGGGCCGAGGACGGGGGGGCGCGGCGGCGGCGCCTCCACGGGTGGGGCGGGCGCGACGGACGGGCGGGGCACGGCGATGGCGGCCGCGCGGACCTTGGCCACCAGCACCTCGCCCAGTTCGTAGAGCCGGTCGGTGGCGAGCGCCGTGGGCTTGTGCACCAGCTCCACCGCGCCGGCCTGGAGGGCGGTCACCGCCAGCTCGCTCTCCTCGCCCGCGCTGCTCACGACGACGACGCGCGGCGGGGAGGGCATGGAGGCCAGCGCCCGCAGCACGCCCAGCCCGTCCAACCCCGGCATCACCAGGTCCAGGGTGATGACGTCCGGGGACAGCTCCACCAGCTTCTCCAGCGCGTCCAGGCCGTCGCGCGCGGTGCCCACCACCTCCAGGCCCTCCGCGTGGGAGAGCACCTGGCGCAGCACCTTGCGCGCGAAGGCGGAGTCGTCCACCACCAGCACGCGAATGGGGGTGGACGTCGTCATGCGGGGCCCTTGTTGTAGAAGAAGGCGCCGCGCCGCTCCTCGCAGCGCAGCGCCGTGCCAAAGCGCATCAGCGATTCGGAGGAGCCGACGAGCAGCTGCCCGCCCGGCCGCAGCGCCCGGGTGAGCGACTCCACCACGCGGCGCGCGGTGTCGTCCTGGAAGTAGATGAGGACGTTGCGGCAGAGGATGGCGTCGAAGGTGCCCAGCGCCGCCACCGCCGCGGCGTCCACCAGGTTGACGCGCTTCCACGCAATCGCGTCCACCAGTTCGCGCCGGGGCCTGGCGCGGCCCTCCACCACCTCCAGCCACCGGCCCTCCACGCCCTTGGGAAGGGCGCGCAGCGAGCGCAGGTTGTGGTCGCCTCCCCGGGCGCGCTCCAGCGCGCGCGCGCTCAGGTCGCTGGCCACCAGCTCCACGCCGGACAGCAGCTCGCGGTCCGCGAGCATCATCGCCAGCGTCAGCGGCTCCTCGCCGGTGGAGCACGCCGCGCACCAGACGCGAGGACGCCGTCCCTGGCGCACCGCCGGGGCGAGCACGTCCTCCACCAGCACCACCAGGGGCTGGGCCTCGCGGAAGAAGTACGTCTCGTGGACCAGCAGCGAGTCGACGAGCGTGTCCAGGGCCTCCGAGCCGGCCGGGTCGTACCGGAGGAAGTAGTAGTAGTCGAGCAGCGAGTCGAAGCCCGCCTCCAGCGCGCGGGAGGACACCTTGTCCGCGAGCAGCTCGCGGTCCTCCGGCGCGTAGTGCAGGCCGGCGCGCTGCTCGACGAGGGCCGCGAGGATGGCGAACACCTGGGGCGACAGGGGCAACGAGGGCATGGCGTCCTCGTCACCGCCCCAGCGCCACGGCGCAGGCCCGGCGGACCTCCGGGTCCTCGTCGCGCAGGGCCGCGCGCTCCAGCGCGTCGCGGGCCTCCGTCGAGCCCAGCGCCCCCACCGCGGGCGCGGCGGCGCGGCGGCCCATGGGGCTGGCCGACTCCAGCACCTGGAGCAGCGCGGCGCGCGCGTCCGCCCGGCGCATGCGCGCCAGCGCCGCGACCAGGAGCGGCGCGGTCACCTCGTCCGCGGCGTCCAGCGCGGCGATGAGCCCGGGCAACCGCCCGTCCATGGGCAGCGCCAGCGCGCTCACCACGCGCTCGCGCAGCGTCATGTCGCCCAGCAGCGACACCAGGGCCTGCGTGGCCGGGATGCCGGGGCGCGTGGCGAGAAAACCCACCGCCGCGCTGCGCACGCTGTCGTCCCGGTCGCTCGCCGCGCGCAGCAGCGCGGGCAGCGTCTCCGGGGACTCGTACTCGGCCACCGCGGACAGGGCCACCAGGCGCGTGGCCGCGTCCTCCGAGGACAGCGCCTCCAGCAGCACCGGCAGCGCGTCCTGGCGCCGCGCCACCCCCAGCCCCAGCAGGGCCGCGCGGCGCACGTCCGCGTCGGCGCTGGAGGCCGCGCGCCTGAGCGCCATCATCGCGCTCTCCGTGTGCATGTGCGCCAGCGCGTCCACCACCGCCACGCGCACCTGCCCCGCGTCGTCGTCCGCCAGCGCGACGATGGCGTCCGCGGCGGCCTCCTCGTTGAGCTTCCCCAGCGACTGGCACGCGTAGTAGCGCACCCACGGGTCGCGGTCGTTGAGGCCGCCCAGCAGCGTGGAGGTGGTGCGCGCGTCCTTCTCCGTCTGCCCCAGCGCGCGCATGGCCGCCGCGCGCGTGCGTTCGGATTCGTGCGTGGCGGCGGTCAGGAGCGCGTCCACCGCGCGCGGGTCCTCGATGAAGGGCAGGCCGTAGATGGCCGCGTCGCGCAGCCGCTCGTCGGCGTCGCGCATGGCGGCCAGCAGCACCTCCAGGCCCCGGGGATAGCCGAAGTACGAGATGATGCGCAGCGCCGCCCGGCGCAGCCGCGCGTCCGGGGAGCGCGCCGCCTGGAGCGCCAGGGCCTCGGTGGCCTCGCTGCCCAGCGACTGGATGGCGCCCGTGGCCGCCTGCACCACGCGCGGGTCGTCGTCGACGAGCCGCTGGAAGAGGGCCGGCACCGCCGCCGGGTCGCCGATGCGCGACAGCGTGTCCGCCGCCAGCGCGCGCACGGACGCGTCCCGGTCCTCCAGGCACGCCAGCACCTCCGGCACCGACGCGGCCCGGCGCCCCACCAGGGGCAGCAGCACGCGCCGCCGGGCGCTGTCGCCGTCGCGCAGCGACTGGAGGATCTGCTCGTCCGCGTCCGCGCCCAGCTCCGCCAGCGCCCCCGCCGCCGAGCGCGCCACGGACGGGTCCGGCCCGTCCAGCAGCTTGAGCAGCCCCGCCGCCGCGTCCTGACCGCCCACCCAGCCGAGCAGCCGCGCCAGCGCGCTGCGCTCCGCGGAGTCCGCGCTGCTCACCGCGTGCGCCAGCCTGCGGCCCAGGGCCGCCAGCTCCGGCCCCGCGCGCAGCGCCGCCTGCACCGCGCGCGCGGCGCCGAAGCGCTGCACCTGCGCCTCGTGGATGTCCACCAGCGCCACCGCCGCCACGCGCACCAGGGCGTCGTTGCCCCGCCGCAACAGGCCCACCAGCGCCGGCACCGCCGCGTCCTGGCCGGTGCGCCCCAGCGCCCGCGCCGCCTCCAGGGCGTAGAAGGGGTCCGCCAGCAGGCCCAGCAGCGCGGGCACCACCGCCGGGTCCCCGCAGCGGCCCAGCACGTCGATGGCGGGGAAGATGCGGAAGAAGTTGCCGCTGCCCAGCGCCGCCAGCAGCGCGTCCACCGCCGCCCCGCCGCCGACGCGGCCCAGCGCCTCGATGGCGGCGACCGCCACGTTGTCGTCCGCGTGGACGGTGAGCCGGGCCAGCAGCGGCACGGAGCGCCGGCTGCGGCGCCGGCCCAGCACCTGCGCCGCGTCACAGACGATGGCGGGGTTGTCGTCGTCCGCGAGCGACTCGACGGTGGCGTCCACCTCGCCGGTGGAGGCCACCAGCGCCTCCACCGCCGCCGCCAGCCGCGTCTCGCTGTCGCGGCGCAGCCGCAGCACCTCGCACAACGACGGCACCGCGGGCGTGCCCAGCCGCGCCAGGGCGGCCACCACCGCGCGCCGCACCGCCCAGCTCGGCGTGTCCAGTCCGGACACCAGGCCGTCCAGGCTGCCCACGCCCCGCCGCGACAGCTGCTCCACCGCCTCCACCTGCGCGCGGTCGTCCGGCGACAGCGACAGGGGGGATGTCGCCACGGGGGCCGACGAAGAAGACACCGTCATGTCTTTTGCTCCGGGTTGCGAGAGGCGCTCGCGTCGCCGGTCCGCGACTCCCCGAGGAGCGCGCCGCTCAGCCGCGCCAGGTCATCCACCTGCTCCGCCTGCAGGCGCGACAGCGCGCCCAGCCGGCCCGCCACCTCGCGAATCTCCGACGCGCCGCCCGCCGCCACGCGCGCCTGCTGCGCCGTGGTGGCGACGACTTCCCGCGTGCGCGCGCGCATCTCCTCCACGCCCCGCGCCAGCGCCTCCGTCAGGGTCGCCGCCTCGGCGCTGGCGCGCGCCACGGAGGCCACGCCGCTGGCCTGGCGCTGCGCGGAGCCGCTGAGGCCCGCCAGCGCCTCCGACTGCTCGTCCAGCGCGCGCGCCGTGCCCTTCGCCACGCGCCGCACCTCGTCCGCGCCCTTCACCAGCGCGGCGAGCGCCTGCGACTGCTCGTCGGTGGCGCGCGTCAGCGCCGCCGCCAGCTTCGCCACCTGGCGGCTGGCCGTCTCGCCCTGCTTGAGCGCGCGCGCCTGCTCCGCCATGCCGCGCGAGGACTGGGCCACCTCCTTGCGCGTCTCCTCCATGGCCCGCGTCACCTCCGCGGCCGCCTTGGCCTGCTCGGCCAGTCCGCCCAGCGTGCGCTGGGTGGAGGTGGCCAGGTCCTGCGCCAGCACGCCCACGCCCGCCACCTCCTTGCCCTGCGCGGCCACCACGGCGCTCACGCCCTGCACCAGCTGGCGCATCTGCGCGCCGCCCCTGGACAGGTCCGCCGCCGCCGCGGCCTGCTCCTGCACCGCCCGCGACACCTTCTGCGCCACCTCCGCGAGCTGCCCGTTGGCGCGCACCATGTCGCGCAGCGCCCGCGCCTGCTCCGCGGTGGCCTGCGTCGTCTGCCGCGCCATGCGCCGCATCTCCGAACCACCCTGCGCCAGCGACTGCGCCGCCTGGGCCTGCTCCGCCGCCGAGGAGGCGATGACGCGCCCCTGCTCGCTCAACTTCACCGTGCCCTGCGCCAGCGACTGCACCGCCTGCACCTGCTCATTCGTGGCGCGGCTCACCTCGCGCACGTTCTGCCCCAGGTCGTCCACGCCCTTGAGGATGGTGCTCAGCGCCCGCTCCGCTTCCGTCACCAGCGCCGCGCCCTCGTCCGCCGCGCGCACGCCCTCGCCGGTGGCCATGGCCGCCTCGCGCGCCGTGGTCTGCAGGCCCCGGACGATCTTCGCCACGTCGGAGCTGGCCGCCGCCGCCCGGTCCGCCAGCGCGCGAATCTCCTCCGCCACCACCGCGAAGCCGCGCCCGTGCTCCCCCGCGCGCGCCGCCTCGATGCTGGCGTTGAGCGACAGCAGGTTGGTGCGGTCGGCGATGAGGTTGATGGTCTGGACGATGTCGCCAATCTCCTCGGCGCGCTTGCCCATCTCCTTCATCACCCCGGACGACTCGACGATGGACTGGCGGATGCGGGTGAAGCCGGCGATGGAGCGCGCCACCGTGGCGCCGCCCTCCCGCGCGGTCCCTCCCACGCGCTCCGCCGTGGCGCGGGCCTCCTCCGTCATCTGCGCCACCCGCTTCGTGGACACCTCCAGCTGGCCGGACGCGCTGGCGCTGCTGGAGGCCAGCTGGTTGATGGACTCCGACGCGCGCGCCACCGACTGCGCCGAACGCGCCAGCTGCTCGATGGTGGCCGCGTTGGCGTCCACCACGGCGGCGTTCTTCTCCGCGGTGGCGGCCACCTCCTCCACGCTGGCGGCCACCTCCTCCACGCTCGACGCGGTGGCGGTCGCGTGCGACTCCAGCACGCGCGCGCTCTCCGCCACGCCCCGCACGCTGCGCGCCAGCTCCTCCGCCGTGGACGCCGTCTCCTCCACGCCGGAGGCCATCTGCGTGGCGTCGCGCGCCACGTCCCCCAGGGACTTGCCCAGCCCCACCACCGCGCCCGCCACCTGCGCCACGCGCTCGCCCACCGCCTGGGCGTCCGTGGCCAGCCGGGAGATGCCCTTGGACATCTCCTCCATCGTCGCCGCCACCTGCTCGGTGGACGCGGCGCCGGACTGGTTGCGCGTCACCAGCTCCTGCACGGTGGCGCTCATCTCCGTCATGGAGGCCAGCAGCTCCTCGCTGGAGGCCGCCAGGTCCTCCGCGCTCGCGTTGACGCCCTTGACGGAGCGCGACGCCTCCTCGAGCGTCGCGGCGGTGGTGTCCGCCTCCGCCGCCAGGTGGGCCGCGTCCTTGCGCATGCTCGCCACCGACGCGTTGATCTCCTGCACGGCGCCCGCGGTGGACTCCGCCTCCTGCTGCACCCCGCGCGCGGACTCGCTCACCGAACGCTGGTTGCGCAAGAGCGACTGCAGGCCCCGCGCCGAGTCCTCCACGTGGGCGGCCACGGACTCCAGCGCCGCGCGCACCTGCTCGGAGGCGGCGGCCTGCTCGTTGCCGGAGGCGGCCAGCCGCCCGGCGAGCGCCTCCACGTCCCGCACCAGGCTGGCGCCCTCCCGAGCCCCCCGCGTCGCGCCCTCCACCAACCCCCGCACGGCCTCCTGGCCCGCCGAGCCGTTACCGCTGTCCGTCGCCATCCGGCGTCTCCTCCCCGATGACCCGGGGGAAATCGATGAGCATCACCAGCCGCGGGCCCACCTGGGCCACGGCCTTCACGAAACCCTGGGCGCCCTCCATCACCAGCGGAGGCGGCGGCTTGAACTGCCCTGGCTCCAGCTTCAGCACCTCGCGAGCGCTGTCCACCAGCAGACCCACCGTCCGCCCCCCGAGCTGGCCCACCACCACGCGCGAGTCGAGCGAGCGCTCCACGGCCGGCAGCCCGAAGCGCGCCCGCGCGTCCACCACCGGGATGACCCGGCCGCGCACCTGCACCAGCCCCGCGACGTGGGCGGGCGCCCCGGGCACGGGCGTGGCCCCGGTGTACGACTCCATCTGCAGGACCTCCGACGCGGGCAGCACGTACTCGGCCCCATCCACCTTGAACACGACGTGCAGCACGCTCATGACGCGCGCTCCTCTCGCCCCCCGGCGCCCGAGCGTCGGGCCGCGCCCAGCGCCGCCAGGTCCAGCACGAGCGTGGGGCGTCCGTCCCCCAGGTCGGTCGCCCCCGCCACCCCGGGGACGCGCACGAGCGGGTCCTCGAGGGGCCGCAAGACGATCTCCTGCTGGCCCAGGAGACGGTCCACGCCGAACGCCACCAGCTCGCCGCGCTGGCGCACCAGCAGCCCGCGAGGGGGCGCGCCGTCATCCGCGGCCCGCCCCAACAGCCGCGCCAGCGGCAAGAGCGGCACCGCGGCGCCGCGCCGCTCCACCAGCGCCACGCCCTGGGAGCCCGCCGGCCGCACCACGCGGCCCGGCTCCACCTCGAACAGCTCCTCCACGGAGCCCACCGCCACCGCGTAGCGCAGCCCCGCGCACTCGAAGACGATGGCGTCCAGCAGGGTGATGGTCAGCGGCACGCGCAACAGGAAGGTGGAGCCCGCGCCCGGACGCGTGTCCAGGTGCAGCTCGCCCCCCAGCTGGTCGACGACGATGCGCCGCACGATGTCCATGCCCATGCCGCGCCCGCTGGTGGAGGTGACCTCCTCGCGCGTGGAGAAGCCCGGCCGGCACAACAGCTCCAGCAGCGCGTCCCCCGTCGAGGGCACCTGCGCCACGCCCGCGCGGCGGGCCACCGCCGCCGCGTCCACGCCGCGCCCGTCGTCCTCCACCGTGAGGTCCACCCACCCGCTGGCGCGCGCGTGACAGGCCAGGCGCACCCGGCCCTCCGGGGCCTTGTCCGCGGCGCGGCGCTCCTCGGGCGACTCCAGCGCGTGGTCCACGGCGTTGCGCACCAGGTGCACGAGCGCGGGCAGGAGCCGGTCCGCCACCGCCTTGTCCAGCTCCGTGTCCCCCACGTCCAGCTCCAGCCGCACCGCCTTGCCCGTGCTGCGGCGCAGGCCGCGCACCAGCAGCGGCAGCCTCTCCAGCATGTCGCCCACGCGCACCATGCGCAGGCGCAGGACGGCCGCGCGCATGTCGCGCAGCTGGCGCCCGTTCTCCTGGAGGATGGCGCGCAGCTCGCGCGTGGGCGCCCCCGCGGCCGTCAGGTCCGCCACCGCGCGCTGGAGCCGCGAGCGGTTGACGACGAGCGCCGCCAGCCGCTCCAGCGCCTCGTCCAGCCGAGACACCTCCACGCGCAGCGTGCCCCCCGCGCGGCGCGCCTCCTCGGGCTCCTCCTCCAGCGGCTCCGCGCTCCCCTCGGTCGACGGGGCGGACGCTGGCGCCGCCGGGGGCGCGGGCCGGGACAGCGACACCACGCTCGCGGGCTCGCCTCCGGCCGCATCCAGCAGGACGGTGTCCGTGGCGTCGGTGAGCAGGAGCAGCGCGAAGGTGAGCGAGCCGCCGCCCGGCGTCGGGCCCGCCACGGGGATGACCTTGACGAGGTCGCCCAGCGCTGCCACCTGCTCGCGCACGCTGTTGATGGTGAGCCCGCGCGCGGCCCGGTCCGCGCCGGGGATGAAGTCCAGCCGCACCGCGCGCTTGCCGCCGGTGGCGCCCAGGCTCAGCTGCTCCCGCTCGGCCGGCCCCAGGCGCGAGGCGAGCGCCTTCTCCTCGTCGAGCAGCCGGGGCGCCGCGGCGGCGCTCCCCTGCGTCGCTCCGGCGGGCTCCAGGGACTCGAGCCGCTCGGCGAGGCCCGCCGGCACGGGCGCGGCGGGCTTGCCGGCGGCCAGCTGGCGGATGCGCTGCTCCACCGCGCGCAGGCCCTCCAGCAGCGGCTCCACGCTGCTCTCCGGCAGCCGGCCTCCCGCCTGGTCCGCCTGGCGCAGCGACGTCTCCATCCAGTGGGCGATGGAGACGATGGGCTCCACGTCCACCATGGCGGACAAGCCCTTGATGGTGTGCAGCGCGCGGAACAGCTCGCGCACGGACTTGGGGTGGGCCGCGCCACGGCGCGCGCTGGCCTCCACCGCCAGCAGGTGGCGGTGGGCCGAGTCGAGCAGCTCCTCCACCTCCGCCAGGTAGGCGGGGAGGAAGTCCGCGAGGTCCACCGAGGCGGTCAAGCCCGCTTCTCCTCCAGCAGCCGCTTCGCCTCGGAGAGGATGGCGTCCGGGGTGAAGGGCTTGGTCATGAATCGGTCCGCGCCGGCGGAGAGCGCCCGCGCGCGCGACGCCTCGTCTCCCCGGGTGGTGACGATGATGATGGGCAGCTGGCGCAGCCGGTCCTGCCCGCGCACGAACTCCACGACCTCGATGCCGCCGATGTCCGGCATGTTCAGGTCCAGCACCAGCAGGTCGTACGGGTTGAGGGACAGCCGCTCGATGGCCTCCAGGCCGCTGGAGGCATGGGTGAACCCCAGCCCCGGATAGGGCCGCAGGCACGCGACGACCATGTCGCGCATCACCTTGCTGTCATCGACGACGAGCACTTCTGGCATGGTTTCCCCTGGCGACGAGCGCCGCCGAACCTAGAGCGAATCCCTGGTGAGGAAAGTGAGCGTCGCGAGTCCCTCGCCGCCACCTTCCAGTGGAAGACAATCGGACGTCAGGACAGGGACCCGGCGAGGAGGCGGATGACGCGGACCCACGCTGGTCGTGCGGATGGCCGCCCCCTCCACGCGACCCGACCCCCGCCTTACGGTCCAGGAGAGAGGGGCGGCGACGTCCCTCGACAACCCCCACACGGACAGAAGGAGGAGCCACCATGGCCGACATCACCCGTCGAGAAGGAAGCATCCCGCGCCGCGAGCGCGACCCGTTCTCCCGCATGCAGGAGCTGATGGGGTGGGATCCGCTGGAGGCGATGAGCCAGTTGTGGAGCGGCCAGCGGGGCGGCGGGCCCGGCGCCAGCGCGTTCTCCCCCGCCTTCGAGGTCAAGGAGACGAAGGACGCGTTCATCTTCAAGGCGGACCTGCCCGGCGTGCGCGAGAAGGACCTGGACATCGCGCTCACCGGAGACCGCCTGGTCATCAGCGGCAAGCGCGAAGCGGAGAAGACCGAGGACGACGAGCACTTCTTCTCCTACGAGCGCAGCTTCGGCGCGTTCAGCCGCGCCTTCACCCTGCCCGAGGGCGTGGACCCCGACCACGTCTCCGCCAACCTCCAGGACGGCGTGCTCCACCTGACGCTGCCCAAGGTCGCGGAGGTGAAGTCCCGCCGCATCAAGGTCGGCACCAGCTCCGGCTCCGGCACGGGCGCCAGTGCCCCCGGAGACAAGCCCAAGGCCTGACTCAAAGGCCCGCGCGAGCTGTCGAAGACTCTCCGGAGACTTCCACTCGCGCGGAGCCTTCTCGGAATTCCTGAAGAGAACCGCTCATTGGCGCGGCCCGTCCCTTGCGCGTCGCGCGGGGCGGGAGATATGAGGCCGGGCCAGTTTCTGACTCTGCGAATCAGTATCATTATCACCTCCCTCTCCCAGGAGTTTCCCCCGATGAAGTCCCGCAACAGCGCCTTGGCGCTCGTGGCCTTCGTGTGGCTCGCCGCCTGCCGTGGTTCGGACGTCGACGGCACGACGGACGTCCCGACCGTCCAGCTCCTCTCGCACAGGCCCGGCGCGGTGAGCCCGGTGGCGAACGTGAAGCTGACGGGCACGGTGAGCGTGCCGGGCGGCGTGGAGCGCTTGACGGCGCGGGTGGACGCCGGTGAGCCGCGCGCGGCGACGCTCGTGACGGTCAGCGAGTCGGAGTCGGGCTTCGAGGTGGAGGTGACGCTGGCGGCGGGCGCCAACGCCGTGGAGCTGGTGGCGGTGAGCAAGGGCGGCGGAGAGACGCGGCACGTGGTGGACCTGACGTACGCCACGCGGCCCCAGGTGCGGGTGGTGTCGCCCGCCGAGGGCGCGGTGAGCGTGGAGCCGAGCGTGAAGGTGACGGGCACGGTGGACACGATTGGCGGCCTGGCCCGCGTGACGGCGCGGGTCAACGGCGGCGAGCCGCGCCAGGCGACGCTCGAGACGCTCAGCGCGTCGGAGTCGCGCTTCGAGGTGGAGGTCGCGCTGGTGGACGGCGCCAACGCCGTGGAGCTGGTGGCGCTGAACGCGGCGGGCCTGGAGGGCCAGCAGGTGGTGACGCTGACGCACGCCACGCCGCCCCAGGTGCGGGTGGTTTCGCCCACGGACGGCCTGGCCTTCACGGTGCGCCGGGTGCGGGTGGAGGCGACGGCGACGGACAACGCGGGCGTGGTGGCGCTGACGTACACGCTCAACGGCGGCGAGTCGCGGGCGCTGGAGGTCCCCACCGCGTCGGACGGCGCCTTCTCCTTCGACGTGACGCCCCGCCCGGGCAAGAACCACGTGGTGCTGCGCGCGCGCGACGCGCTGGGCAACGAGGGTGAGCGCGCGGTGGACTTCCACTTCGGCAACATCGCCACGGCCGGCGGCCTGCACAGCGGCACGCTGCGCGAGGGGCGCGTCTACGTGTGGGGCCGCAACCTGAGCGGCCAGCTGGGGCTGGGCCCGGGCGTCCCCACCGGCCAGAAGACGCCCCAGCCGGTGCCCGGCCTGGAGGACATGGCCGCCATCGCCTTCAACCAGAGCTTCTCCATGGCGCTGGGCTCGGACGGCTCGGTGTGGACGTGGGGCGCCAACGACGAGGGCCAGCTGGGCCTGGGCACGCCTCCGGTGGAGGGCGAGCCGCACACGCCGGACGTCGCGCAGCGCGACTCCGCGGAGCGCATCCAGGGCATCACCGGCGCGGTGGCGGTGGCGCCGGGCTTCGAGCACGCGCTCGTCCTGATGGAGGACGGCACGGTGCGCGCCTTCGGCAACAACGAGGCGGGCCAGCTGGGCGACGGGACGTTCGAGTCGCGCGACTACCCGGTGACGGTGGCCGGCCTGACGGGCGTGGTGAAGGTGATGGCGGGCTCCGCGCACTCGCTGGCGCTGCGCGGGGACGGCACGGTGTGGGCCTGGGGCCGCAACACCTACGGCAACCTGGGCACGGGCACCACCAGCACCACCGGGCGCCCCACGGCGGCCGAGGTGCCGGGACTGAAGGACGTGGTGGACATCGCCAACGGCCGGGACCACGTCCTCGCGGTGCACTCGGACGGCACGGTGTCCTCGTGGGGCCTGGGCGTCAGCGGCCAGCTGGGCCGGGGCACCACCACCACCAGCGCCACGCCGGAGAAGGTGCCGGGCATCACCCAGGCGCGCGCCGCCTTCGCCAACGGCAACTACGGCTTCATCCGCCTCGTCGACGGCTCGCTGATGTCCTGGGGGCAGAACGGCAACGGCCAGCTGGGCGACGGCTCGCAGACGCAGCGCACCCAGCCCGTCGTGGCGGGCTCCGCCGTCAAGCCGCTGGCCGGCATGGGCATGGGCGCCACGCACGTCATCGCCGTGCGCGCCGACGGCACCGTCTACGCGTGGGGCTGGAACCTCGAGGGTTCGCTCGGCCCCGACGCCGTCATCGACCGCTGGTCCTACACGGACCCCATCCCGGTGCCGGTGCCTTGAAGTCCACCGCACCCTTCCGCCTCCTGGCGTGTCTGCTGGCCGTGCTCGGTGTCGCCGCGTGTGACGGCGCCGGACAGTCGCGCCCCCCGACCACCCCCCCGGTGGAGCCCCCCGTGGACCCGCCGGTGAAGCCACCGGTGGACCCGCCCCGCCACGACGTGGTCGAGGCGGGCGAGGACACGCCGGGTGGCGCCACCAGCCTCGCGGTGACGGGCGCGACCGCCTTCACCCAGCCGGCGGCGAACCTCGGCCTCGCGCAGCGCGCGGAGTTCTTCGTGGGCGAGGCCGTCTTCGAGGCCAACTGGGTGGGGGCGGGCGGCGCGCAGCCGGAGCGCGACGGCCTGGGGCCGCTGTTCCACTCCGTCTCCTGCCTCGAGTGCCACGTGGGCAACGGCCGCGGCCGGCCCCCCGAGGGCAACGAGGTCGCGAACACGCTGCTCGTGCGGCTGTCGGTCCCCGGCACCCACGAGCACGGGGGCCCCGTGCCGGAGCCCACGTACGGCGACCAGCTCCAGCCTCGCGCCAACGGCGGCGTCCCCGCCGAGGGCCAGGCGCGCATGAACTGGACGCAGGTCCCGGGCACCTTCGCGGACGGCGAGCCCTACACGCTCATGAAGCCGGAGCTGGTGCTGACGGACCTGGCGTACGGGCCGCTGGCCCCGGACACGCGCACCTCCGCGCGCGTGGCCCAGCCCATGGTGGGCCTGGGCCTGCTGGCGGCGGTGAGCGAGGAGACGCTGCTGGCGTGGGCGGACCCGGACGACGAGGACGACGACGGCGTGTCCGGCCGCCCCAACCGCGTGTGGTCGACGCGCGAGGGCAAGGTGGTGCTGGGCCGCTTCGGATGGAAGGCCAACCAGCCGGACCTGGAGCACCAGAACGCGGCCGCGTTCCTGGGCGACCTGGGCCTCACCACGCCGCTGTTCCCGGTGGAGAACTGCATGCCCGGACAGGCCGCGTGCCTGGCGGCGCCCCACGGCGGCGTGCCCGAGGTGAGCGAGCGGCAGATGAAGGCGCTCGACTACTATTCGCACACGCTGGCGGTGCCCACGCGCGTGGGCTTCGACGCGCCCCAGGTGCTGGCGGGCAAGGCCCTCTTCCACCAGGTGGGCTGCGCGAAGTGCCACCGGCCCTCCGTCACCACCGGCGCGCTGGCGGGCTACCCGGAGCTGTCCCACCAGCGCATCTGGCCCTATTCCGACCTGCTGCTGCACGACCTGGGCGAGGCGCTGGCGGACGGGCGCGAGGACTTCCTCGCCACCGGTCGCGAGTGGCGCACCCCGCCCCTGTGGGGACTGGGCCACGCGGCGGCGGTGAGCGGCCACCCGCGCCTCTTGCATGACGGGCGCGCCCGCTCCCCCATGGAGGCCATCCTCTGGCACGGCGGCGAGGCGGAGGGCGCGCGCGAGGCGGTGCGCCAGCTCTCCCGGGACGAGCGCGAGGCGCTCCTCGCGTTCCTCGACTCGCTCTGAGTCAGGCCCAGGCGGCGGGGGGACCATCGAGCGGCAGGCGCACGCGGAAGGTGGCCCCCTCACCGGGGCTGCTGTCCACGAGCACCTCGCCGCCATGCGCCTCCACGATGCGCCGCAGGCGGTACAGGCCCAGCCCCAGGCCGCCGTAGTGGCGCACCGGCACCGCGCGCTCGAAGCGGTGGAAGATGCCGTCCAGCCGCCCGGGCTCGATGCCGATGCCGTGGTCCCTCACCACCAGCGTCGCCGCGGCGGGCTCCCGCTCCAGCGCCACCTCCACCGGCTTGCCGGGGCCGAACTTCATCGCGTTGGACAACAGGTGCGACACCACCTGCCCCAGCCGCGTCCCGTCCCACCGCCCCGTCGTGGGCGGCAGGGGGCTGAGCACCAGCTGGCAGCCCGCGCGCGCCGCCGCGCCCTCCGAGCGCGCCACCGCGTCGCGCACCACGTGCGCCAGGTCCACCCGCTCCAGGTGCAACCGGGGCGCGCCTCCTTGGAACTGGGACACGTCGAGCAGCGACTCCACCAGGTCCGCCAGCCGCTGCACCTGCCGGTCCGCCGCCTCCAGCGCCCGCGACAGCCGCTGGGACGCGTGGGCCAGCCCCACCGCGCGCAGCACCCCCTGGGCCCCCTGCACCCGCAGGCGCAGCGCGGCCAGCGGCGTGCGCAGCTCGTGCGCCGCCATGGTGAGGAAGTCGTCGCGGGCGCGCACCGCCTCGCGCGTCTCGCGGTACAGCCGCAGCTGCTCCGTCACGTCGCCGACGATGCCCGCCATGCGCACCGGCCGCCCCTGCTCGTCGCGCAGCGCGCGCCCCCGCATGACGCAGGAGCGGTACCCCCCCGTGGCGTGCCGCAGCCGCAGCGACACGTCGTAGGGCGCGCCCCGCTCCAGGTGCGCGGACATGGCCGACAGCACCTCCCGCTGGTCCTCCGGGTGCACCAGCGCCATGAAGGCCTCGTAGGTGCCCGGGAAGGTGTCCGGCATCAGCCCGAGCATCTCCAGCAGGCGAGGACTCCAATAGAGCGTCCCCCGCCGCGGGTCCCAGTCCCAGATGCCGTCATAGGAGCCGTTGACCACCAGCCGGAAGCGCTCCTCGCTGTCCCGCGCGCCGCGCTCGGCCTGCTCCAACAGCCCCACTCGCCGCTCCAGCTGGCGCACCGTCCGGAACAGGTGCTCCTCCGTGGACAGCTCCTCGCCCGGAGGCACCAGGGGCGCGGGCCCGCCGGCGCGCACCGCGCGCAGCAGCGCGCCCACCAGCTCGTCGCCGTCCTGCGTGCGCCGCACGAAGCCGTTGGCGCCCACGTTGTGCGCCATGCGCCAGTCCAGCTCGTCCGGCGTCACGCTCTGCGTGAGGATGACCGGCACGCGCGACAGCCGGGGGTCCTGCCGCAGCGCCAGGCACAGCCGGTAGCCATCCAGGCGCGGCATCACCGCGTCCGCCACCACCGCGTCCGGCCCGTGCCGCCGGGCCACCTCCAGCGCCGACTCCCCGTCCGGCGCGGACACCACCCGGAAGCGCAGCGGCACCAGGTGCAGCTGCAAGAGCTTGCGCGACACCGGGTCGTCGTCCGCCACCAGCACCGTGGGCCACCGCGCGCGCTCCGGCTCGCGCGCGGACTCCGGCAACGCCTGACGCACGCCCTCCACCAGCCCCCCCAGCGACGACGGCCGCGACAGGAAGCCGGTGACCGGCAGCCCCAACGGCCGCACCGCGTCCGCCTCCGCCGGGAACGCCATGACGTGCAGCGGCGTGGGCCACCGGGCGAGCGCCCGCCGCAGCGCCTCCAGCCCCAGCGCCCCCGCCGTCAGCACCCCCGCGGCCATCACCAGCAGCGCGGGCTGGGACTCCAACGCCGAGGCCGCCACCTCCACGTCCGACAGCGCGACCACCCGCCACCCCTGGCTCTCCAGGGCGAGCACCTGGAGCTCTCGGACCGCGCCAGGTTCTTCCACGAGCAGGAGGGTGGGCTTCATCACGGAGAGGAATCCAGGAGAGACGGGCAACAGGGTGAATCCGCCACCCTGGATGGCTGGAAAGGCGCAAGTGTGGGCACTCGTCGCAGTGAGTCAAGGCACGCGGTCGGGACTGTTGGCTCGCCCAACACCCGCCCCGCCCGCCGAGCGGCCCCGGGCGCATCGCCCCGACCCCTCGTGCCCGCGCCCGCTGCAATCGCTTATCAATAGCAACCGCCGCGCGAATCGCCCCCCGGGCCCTCCACGCGTCCGCGCCATGCCCCGCTCCCCGAGGAGGAGGAGCCCCTTGCGGCCGCCTCCTCGGCCCCTTCCTGGCACCGCGTCACCCCTGACTCATGAGTTGCACCTGCACCCGGAGTCCGTCTGGGAGCGACTGTCCAATCCCCGACATCCCGCCGCCTCCCCCGCCGGGAACGGTGGCCGCCCTCCGCCACGCGGGTCCAGGAGTGGATGGCCCCGGTGGCGCCGGAAGCCGGGAAGGCGGGAAGTTTCGTCCTGCACAAGGATTGCACCAGTATCCTGAAGTCCAGGTTGTCGCCACGGTAACAGGGAGTCCAGGGGGACCCTCGGGAGGGGACGCGTGAGACGGTGGCACCCGGCCTCGCATCACGGGCGAGGTGAAACTGTCGCGCAGATCGGTTATGCGAAAAGACATCATGGGAGCCAAAAAAGTCGCCGTGCAGCCGAAGCTCGCTGATTTCCAGGAGAGGATCCGCTCGTCGGGTCTGCGCAGCACCGCGCCCCGCGTGGCGGTGCTCCGCGAGCTGGAGTCCGCCACCGCGCCGATGAGCCACGCGGACCTGGTGGATGCCCTGGGGGACGAGGGCTATGACCGGGTGACCATCTACCGCAACCTGACCGACCTCACCGAGGCCGGCCTGGTGGTGAGAGCGGACCTGGGAGACCACGTCTGGCGCTTCGAGCTGCGGCGCTCGGGCGACGAGCACAGCAACAACCACCCGCACTTCACCTGCACGGACTGCGGCACGGTCGCATGCCTGCCGGAGGAGTCCATCCGCATCGCCTCCTCGAAGGGCGTGCCGCGCACGGTGGCGCAGCGCAACGTCGAGGTCCAGCTGCGCGGGCTGTGCGACCGCTGCGCCTGAGGTCCGGCGCCGCGCGGTCCACGTCCCCAGGGTGAGGGCCCCGCCAGGGCCCCACATGGGGGCGTGCGTCCCCAATCCGGAGGCCGGGGGCGCGCCAGGACGCCGCGCCCCCGCCCGGACGTCCGCGGCTAGCGGATGACGTAGGCCACGGTGCCGCCGCAGCTGCCGCTCGAGTAGCAGCCGGCGCGCAGCGTGTACGTGCCCGCCGCCGTGGCGGTGAACTGCCCGAACGACAGCGTGCCGCACGAGTCGTCGTTGGAGGCCACCGCCGCCCCGGACGCGTCGTCCACGCGCAGGTACGTGTCCCCGGTGCCCGTCGCGCCGGTGAGCGTGCAGGTGCCGAAGTAGAGCGTCTGCCCGGCCGCCAGCGTCACCGTGCGGTTGGTGGTGTTGGTGCTCGCGTTGCTGGTGTTGGACGCGGTGTACGTGAACGTGGTGGTGGGCGGCGGGGTCGCCGAGCCGCACAGCCTCAGGCTCCCGGCCACCACGCAGTACAGCTCCACCGCGGGCGCGACGTAGGTGATGTCCTCGCCCCCGCAGCCATTCTCCGCGCAGGTGTTCACCACGCGGCAGGTGCCCTGGGTGACGTAGTCCGTCTCGCCGCGCACCAGGATGCCGGCCACCGTGTAGTTCGTGTTCTCGTACACGCCGGAGCCGGAGTTTCCACCGAAGGTGTCCGTGGTGGCCACGAAGTAGTCCAGCGTGCTGGCGCGCGCGTCACGCACCGAACCGCCCGAATCGATCTTGAACGGGATGCCGCTGCCCGAACCGATGACCGTCACCGACGTGCCCGCCGGCAGCGCCGCCTTGCCCGGACGGATGGGCGCGGGCGTGAAGCGCGGCGTGGCCGCCCGGTCGATGCGCACCACCGCGTAGTCCAGGTTGCGCCCCGCCACCGTCGCCTGCTGCCGCGCGACGATGGAGGTACACGCGTAGATGTCGTCCCGCGTCACCGCGCGCAGCGTCGTGGCCGACGTGCGGTAGAAGTTGAAGACGAAGCGCGTGTTGGTACACGCCGACGCGCTGGTGATGCAGTGCCCCGCCGTCAGCACCAGGTCGTCGTCGATGAGCGTGCCCGAACAGAACGCCGGCGTCGGGTCGTTCATGAACCGCTGGCCCGAGCACAGGTTGTACGCGGTGCCCAGCGACGACGCGTTGAAGGTGACGGTGCCGTCACTCGCGATGGTGTAGTCCGACGGGTTCATCAGCGCCACCGTCGACTGCTCGGCCCGCGCGCGCAGCGTCGCGTTCGGGTGCGCGTAGACGTCCGTCCGGTCGTCGTTGCCGTACACCACCGGGTCCCGCCGCGACTCGGGCGCCCCGGACGCCTCCTCGCCCGCCTCCGGCGCCGGACCACACGCCACCGCGAGGCCACACACCAGTGCTCCAAACAGCTTCCTGCCAGCTCCACTGCGTAGGGTGCCCATGCAGACCGCTCCTTGGGTGGACCTCCCGCCTGGACGGCGGGCGGCTGGCACACTCCCTACGCGCTCCAGCAAAACTAGTAAATCGAACATTTCTAGCAATTCAACCAAACCCAACAAACGCACTCTCATTGCATCTGTCCGGCGTCAGGGAGGGCGGTCGCGCGCCCGGGGGGCGAACGGCCGTCGACCGCTGAGCGCGGGTTCGTCCGCTGGTCCCTCCGGGCGCTTCCGTCGGGACTGGGGCGGACACATGGTTGCGGCGGGTTGGGGAGCGCGGTGGCATCCCGGACCACCGTGGGAGGACCGGTGCAACCGCATCAGACACTGCTGGTCGTCGACGATGACCTGGACATCCGCGACGCGCTCCAGGACGCCTTCGAGCTGGAGGGCTACTCGGTGTTGGTGGCCGCGGATGGGCTGGAGGCGCTGGCGCACCTGCGGCAGGAGGGCTCCAGACCCCAGCTCATCCTGCTGGACCTGATGATGCCGCGGATGGACGGCTTCGCGTTCCGCGAGGCGCTGCGGCACGACCTGGCGCTGGCGGACATCCCCGTCGTCGTCGCGAGCGCGGACCTGCACCTGGAGCGCGCGGCGCGCGAGCTGGACGTGGCCGGGTGCCTGCGCAAGCCGCTGGACCTGGGCGAGCTCCTGTCGACGGTGAGGCGGCTGAGCCAGGGCGCCTGAGGCGGCGCGCGCGCCCCCGGTCGGCCGCCCACCGGCCGGGGGGAGCGTGCGGATGGACCGGGCGGGTTGGCGACGGGCGGCAGCCTCCCCACCCTTGCTCCCAGAACGCAGTCATCCTGAAGGGAGCGGGACACATGAAGAAGCTCATCGCCACGCTGGCCCTGGGCCTGGGAACCGCCGCGTTCGCGCAGAGCGCGCAGCAGGAGCCGCCGCCGTCGCAGACACAGGTCCCCAGCTCCGAGCAGCGCGTGGGCACGGGCGTGGACGCAAGCCAGGTCGGCCGCGGAATCAATGGCGCGACCAAGGAGGCCGCCGCGGTCGACGGCAAGAGCGACCCGTACCAGAAGCGCCACGCCATGGACCTCGAGGGCAAGGTGACGAAGGCCGAATCGGACGACATCACCATCGCTCGCAAGGACCTGCCCAACGCCAAACTGGACGTGAAGCCCCGGACGGAGGTGACGCTGGACGGCAAGAAGGTCCGCGCCGACCAGATTCCCGAGGGCTCCGAGGTGCGCGCCAAGTTCCAGCTGGAGGGGGACAACCCCATCGCCGTGGAGCTGAAGGCCACCAGCCCCAAGGAGAAGAAGTAGCCAGGCGGACATCCCGGGACGGGGGGACACGCGGGGCTGGGCGGGCATCTTCCGTCCAGCCCCGTTCGTTTTCGCCCCGGACGCCACGCCATGCGCCCGACCTGGACACGCTCCTTCCCATACCGGGCGAAACGAATGCCCAGGCCTGGGCAAGGTCCTTCTCTTCTTCCTCTCCCCGTCTCGCGCAATGGCCGGTACGCCGCTTGCTCCGGACCGGGGACGGGAGGAAGCGGTGATTCGACGACTGTTGGGCGCATGTATCGGAGTGGCGGTGGTGACGGCGTGGGCCTGCGGTGGCTCGAGCGAGCCCCCCGCCGGGACGTCGGACGACGACATCATCCTGCCGCCGGATGGCGGGGACGACGCGGGGAGCGACGACGCCGGCACGGACGCGGGGAGCGACGACGCGGGCGACGCGGGCTCGGGTGGCGACGCGGGCTCGGATGGCGGCTCGGAAGACGCGGGCACGGATGATGGCGGCACCACGCCTCCGCCGGCCGAGGGTCCGTGGCCGACGGACGCGCTGACGAACTACTCGTCGAAATACGGCATCCCCCGCGTGCAGTCGGTGTCCGTGGACGGCGCGCACAACATCTGGGTGCTGGACGGCGACCGCATCGGCGTGCTGCGCGCGGGCACCACCCGGGTGCTGTGGACGAGCCAGCCCGTGGGCCAGGCCGGCAACGGCCGCGCCAGCGGCTCCACCGTCATCTGCGGCGGCAAGGCCGGCGAGGCCTACGTGGGCTACCGCACGGAGGACACCGTCCCCGGCGGCCCCAGCTCGCGCATCTCCAGCCGCGACGAGCCGGACTTCTCCGAGGTGCGCTACGCCGAGTTCCTCAAGGGCGACATGGACGTGGTGCGCATCAACGACGACGGGACGGACATCGTCCTGCGTGAGCACCTCTCCAAGTCCGCCGGCACCAGCCGCCCCGGCGGCGGCGAGAAGCTGGGCATCCAGAACACCAACGACTTCCACTACGACGAGGACCGCTCCGTCTACTCGTGCGTGCGCGTCATGCGCGGCCCCTACGAGGGCGAAGTCTATATCGGCACCAACCACGGCGTGACGCGCATCCGCGAGTACACGTACAACAGCCACCGCCACCCCAAGTGGGATTGGGTGACGGTCGACCCCGTCACGGGCCGCGAGAAGAAGACGCAGCAGATGGGCTACACCTACGGGCTGGGCATCTCCCCCGAAGGCCACCTGCTCATCGCCAACGAGTGGAAGATTGGCATCATCCCGCCCAACGAGTCGCTGGAGTGGTGGGACTCGGAGTTCCGCGAGCCGGGCATGCCCGCCAGCGTGGAGCCCGCCGTCTACGCGCTCAACACCTTCGTGGACCCGGTCAACCCGGGCGCGGACGACGAGCGCCGGGACAAGGCGCCCTTCAACCTCTGGCGCGGCTTCCAGCAGACGCGGGACGGCCACTTCTACGTCGCCAGCCTGAAGGACGGCCTGTGGCAGTTCGACGGCCGCAAGCGCTCCAGCGCGCCGCTGAAGTACGACGACGTCAACTACGTGAAGATAGAAGGGGCCGGCACCGACGCGTACACCGCGCTCGCCGCCA
Source organism: Myxococcus stipitatus (assembly GCF_021412625.1). Next base: position 584,802 of record NZ_JAKCFI010000006.1, read on the forward strand.
CGGATGACGGCTCGCTGTTCGTGGGGACGGTGAACCGGGGCCTGTGGCGGCTGACGCCCGCCAAGCAGATGGAGAAGGTCTCCGGCGTCGGCGGCTCGAAGGTCGACCAGCTCGTCTACGACCCGCGCGTGACGCCGGCGGCGCTGTACGCCCTCGTCGACGGCAAGCTGTACGTGCTCCGCGGGTACTGACCCGACGCGAGACACACGACGAGGCGCCTTCCGGCGAGCCGGGGGCGCCTCGTCGCCCTACTTGCCTCCGGAGCCCGCGGCGGCCTGCGCGCCGGTGGACGCGGGGCGCGGCTGCGTGGGCAGGCGGAGGATGAAGGTGGAGCCCTGCCCCTGCGCGGAGCGCACGGTGATGCTGCCGCCCATGGCCTCGACGATTTGCCGGGTGATGTAGAGGCCCAGGCCCAGGCCACCATAGTGCCGCTCCGAGACGGCGCGCTCGAACTTGCCGAACAGCCGCGCCATGCCGTCCTCGGAGATGCCGATGCCGTGGTCCTTCACGGCCAGCACCGCCATGGTGCCCTCGCCCACCAGCGATATCTCCACCGGCCGGCCCGCGCCGTACTTGGCCGCGTTGGACAACAGGTTCACCAGCACCTGCTCCACGCGCAGCGGGTCCCACTGCCCCGGCACGGAGCCGGAGACGTGCACGGACAGCTCGCAGCCGGCGCGGGCGAACTCCTCGGAGAAGGCGTCCACCATCTGCCGGACCACCTGCACCAGGTCCAGCTCGCGCGGCTCCAGGCTCAGCTTGCCGGCCGCCAGGCGCGACACGTCCAGCAGCGTGTTCACCAGGCTGCCCAGCCTCGCCAGCTGCCGCTCCAGCACCTGCCCCCGCGGCGCCACCTCCCGGCTCAGGGCGGGCTCCGCGCTGGCCACCTGCCGCAAGAGCAGCTGGAGGTGCAGCCGCATGCTGGTCAGCGGCGTGCGCAGCTCGTGGGCCGCGACGCTGAGGAACTCGTCGCGCGCGCGCACCGCCTCCTGCGTCTCCTTGAGGGCCTGCTCGCGCACGGTGCGCTCCCGGGCCGCGCCCGCGTCGCGCTGGGCCTCGACGCGGCGGCGCTCGGTCAGGTCCTCCACGTAGAGGCAGGCGGCGATGACCTGCCCGTCCCGGAGCACCGGGTGGTAGCTGGAGCGGAACACGCGCGTGCGGTCGGCGCCTCCGCCGGGCTCCCGGTGGATGATCTCCACCCCGTCGAGCGCCTCGCCCGTCTCCAGCACGCGGCGCACCCGCCGGGCCGTGTCGCCCAGGGACGAGTGGGGGCTCATCACCTCCGTCATGAGACGTCCCAGGTGGGCCTCGCGCGGCTGGCCGTTGAGCGCGGCCAGCGCGTCGCTCACCTCGACGAAGCGCAGCTCGCGGTCCACCACCGCCATGCCCAGGGGCAGCGTGGACATGAGCTCGGCGAGGGCGACGGGACGGAGGTCCCCGCTCGGCGCCTGCCGTCCTCCTCCACCACCGCCTGCTGGCATCATCGCGTCCGGACCTGTGTCGGGGGCCGTCCCGGGCCGGGGGCTCATCGTCTGCGCGTGTCTACCAACCTCGTCGGACGCCGTCACCGCGTGTGCCTCCGCGCTGTGTCCAATGGTGGAAGGAAGGCCGGCCTGCCGGATGGAATCATCCCCGAATCCGGAGGGTTTTTCCGTCACCTCGCGCGCCGACCGCATGGCGGGCAAGCGTGCGTGGGAGACCTGCTTCAACCCACCTCCCCGGGCTTCGTACAATCGGGGCCCGCCCCACCCGGCCCGGACAAGGACCCGTACCGCATGCCCCTCAGACGCCTGGCTCGCCGTCGCTCCTCTTCGTCCTCTTCGAGCCCCTCGGGCCTGGAGACCGGGTCCAGCGGACGCAACGAGCTGGTGGCCTGGAGCGGGGAGGACCCGCTCCGCCCGCCCCGGCGGCTGCGGTGGCGCGACCACTTCGCCCTCACGGAGAACGTGCTCCAGCTGCCGCACCTGCCGGACTGTCATGACGGCCTGCGCGTGGCGCAGCTGTCGGACGTCCACGTGGGCCAGGCCACCTCCGAGCTGCGCATCCGCCGCGCGGTGGAGGCCGTCAACGCGGAGCGGCCCGACCTGGTCTTCCTCACCGGCGACTACGTGACGCACAGCCCCAAGCCCCTGCCGCGCGTGCGGGATTTGCTCTCCGGGCTCGACGGCCGCGTCTTCGTGGTGCTGGGCAACCACGACCACTGGGTGGACGCGCCGTACCTGCGCGAGTGCTTCGAGCAGTTGGGCTACACCGTCCTCCAGAACGAGCACCGCGTGGTGCACGTGAACGGCGGACCGGTGACGGTGCTGGGCGTGGACGACGGCCTCACCGGCCGCGACGACGTGGAGGCCACCTTCCGGGGCGCCCCGGAGGCGGGCACGCGACTGGTGCTCGCGCACACGCCCCCCACGGTGGAGAAGCTGCCCGCGCACGCGGGCCTCGTGCAGTTCTCCGGGCACACCCACGGCGGCCAGTTCATCGTCCGCGGCCTCACCGAGGCCCTCTTCCGCCGCGCGGGCCAGCCCTACATCCGCGGCCACTACCAGGTGAACGGCAATCAGCTCTACGTGAACCGGGGCCTGGGCTTCGGCTTCGGCGGCCCCTACCTGCGACGCGGCAGCGAGCCGGAGGTGGCCTTCTTCACGCTGCGCCAGGCGGTGGCCACGGCCACGCACTGAAGGTGCGGGATTCGCTACAGTGGGCGCATGCGCCTGCTCCTCACCGCCCTCACCGCCCTGACCTTCTGCGCGTGCATGCCTCACGCGGAGGTCACACGGGTCGACCTGAACAACCAGTCGCCGTTCCACATCGTCCAGATCGACCGGACGTTCATCTACCTCATCGATCCACGCACGGAGACCTGCTACCTGGTCGCCGGAGGAGGCGACTCCAACTTCGCGATGTCGGCCGTGCCCTGCGACAAGCTGAAGCACAACGTGCCCGAGGCCGCCAGGTTCATCACGTGGGCGCCGGGCGCCGCCGCGCCAGCAGCGGCCGTGGCCGCGCCCGCGGACTGAGGCCCGACGCGCACTTCAGCGCATGGGCACGCCCAGCCGCCCGCCGCCGAGGCCGGACTCCCGGCCCCGGCGCTTGAGGCTGAAGGGCCCGGGCCCGCAGTACACGATGAAGAGCGCGCCTCCCGCCATGGAGAGGTTCTTCATGAAGTGGATGAGCTGGTCCTGGGCCATCACCGGGTCGGCGACCAGCCAGAAGCGGTGGACCATGAACGCCGAGCACACCAGGAAGAGGGCGATGGCCGCCGCGCCCAGGCGCGCGAAGACGCCCAAAAGGACGCACAGCCCGCCCACCACCATCGCGAGGCCGGACAGGAGCACCGCCCACTGAGGCTCGGGGACCCCCGCGTTGCGCGCGACGGTGGTCAGGGCCTCGAGCTGGAAGAAGTGATTCAGGCCGCTGGTGATGAAGATGGCCGAGAAGAGCAGCCGACCAATCGGCGCGAGCACTCCCATGGACTCCTCCTGTCTCCTTCCCCCCAGGACGTCGGGGCGTGGAACCTCGCAACGGACAAGGTGCCCATGACTTCCCACGGGACAGCCGGGGCCCGCTCCCTCGTCCCCCCTCCCAGGGGCCGGGACGTCCGCCGGGTCCACCGTCCGCGCTGCGACAACACGCCGCACGCGGGGCAGAGGGGTGGCGCGTATCCTGCCGTCCGTCGTGAAAGCCTCCCTCCTCCCCATCCTGCTGTGTGGCGCGCTGGTGCTCCTGCCCGGCTCGCGCGCCTGGGCCTGCGCCACCTGCGCCTGCGGCGACCCGACGCTCATGTCCATGGGCACGGAGCAGCCGTTCGCCGGGCGCCTGCGCCTGTCCACCACCCTGCGGGCCTGGGGGCAGACGGTGGGCCACGAGCGGGTGGACGCGCTGCGGCTGCGCGAGGCCCGCATGGACGTGGCCGTCGCGTACGCGCCGCTGCCCTGGTTGTTCCTCTCCGCCACCCTGCCCCTGCAGGCCCGTGAGGTGCGCGAGGTGAGCCTGGCGCGCGAGCGCGGCTGGGGCGTGGGCGACGTCGAGGTGACCGCCAAGGCGTTCCTCTTCAAGGACCGGGAGTTCTCCGCGGACCACCTCTTCAGCGTGCTCGTGGGCGTGAAGCTGCCCACCGCGCCCAAGCTGCGCGCGGAGGACGGGGCGCTGCTGGAGCTGGACACGCAGCTGGGGAGCGGCTCGGTGGACCCGCTCGCGGGGCTGGCCTACCAGCACTTCCGGGGCGACTGGTCCTTCCTCCTGAGCGCCACGGGCTTCCTGCCCACGCGGGGCATCCAGGGCTACCGCGCGGGCGCGTCCGTGCGCACCACGGCGGCGGCGCAGTTCCAGCCGTCCGCGAAGTGGGCGGTGCGCATGGGCATCGACGGCCGGGTGGAGTCGGCCGCGGACATCGACGGCGACGAGGAGGCGAACGGCGGAGGCTTCATCGCCTACGCGTCGCCGGACCTCCTCTTCAGTCCGACCACGGACGTGGTGGTGGGCGCGGGGGTGCGCGTCCCCTTCTTCAACCGGCTCCGCGGACGCGTGGCGCCCACTCCCATCGCGATGATGTCCGTCGCGTACGACCTCTGAGCCATGGCCTCCGTCGTGAAGTCCCTCGCCTCCTCCACCGCGCTCCTGCTGCTCGCCGCCTGTGGCGGAGGGGAGCGCATCGAGGGGATGTCGCTGAGCCTGGGCATCACCACCGCGCGGACGAGGAGCGCGCCGGTGCCGGCGGGCGGGCGGACGCTCGTCACGGACGCGGGGGCCGAGGCCACGCTGTCCGGGGCGCGCTTCACGCTGGGCAGCGTGGAGCTGCTGCCGTGCGAGTCCACGGGCTGGCGCTGGCAACGGCTGTGGGACGCGCTGTCGCCGGTGGGCACGGCGTGGGCGCACACGGTGTCGAGCGCCACGCGGCTGGGCACGCCGCACGTCATCACCCTGCGGGACAGGGACGGCGAGGTGCTGCCGCTCGGGGAGCTGCGCCCGGCACCGGGCCGCTACTGTCGCGCGCGGCTCACCTTCGAGCCGGCGGACGATGACGCGGTGGGGCTGAGCGACGCGCAGGGCTCGGACATGGTGGGGCTGAGCCTGCACGTGAGCGGCACGGTGGCCGGCGCGGACGGCGCCACGCCGTTCGACGTGAAGACGCGGGGGCGCTCGTCGGTGGACGTGTCGTTGGACGGGCTGGAGCTGTCGGAGGACGCGCCCCGGGCCACGCGCGTCTTCACCCTGGCGTGGGATTCATGGCTGGATGGGCTGGCTCCGGGCGGGTCCCCGGGCAACATCGACGTGCTGGGCAACGTGGCCCGCTCCGCCTCGCTCCAGACCTCCGCCGAACCATGACGCTCGCCGCCGCTCCCGAACCGGACTCCCGCGCCCGCATCAACCTCGAGTGGCTCCTGCGGCTGCGCTGGGGCCTGCTCCTGGGGCAGGCGCTGGTCATCGCGCTGGCGGCGTATGGCCTGGAGCTGGCGCTGCCGGTGCCGGTGCTGGGGGCGCTGCTCGGGCTGGAGGCGGTGACGAACCTGGCGGTGCGCATGTGGCTGGGGCGCGCGCGGGTGACGGATGGGACCATTGGCAAGCTGATGCTGTGGGACACGCTGGTGCTCACCGGGCTGCTGGCGCTCAGCGGTGGCACGCACAACCCCTTCACCACGCTGTACCTGGTGAACGTGGCGCTGGGGACGGTGCTGCTGCCCGCGCGGTGGATATGGGGGCTGCTGGCCTTCACGCTGACGGCGTTCGGGTCGCTGTTCGTGTTGCAGGACGTGGAGCTGGCGCCGGGGTTGTCGCGGCCGGACCACGCGGCGCTGATGCGGCTGCACCTGAATGGCATGTGGGTGGCGTTCGCGGTGGCGGCGGGCTTCATCGTGTACTTCGTGCAGCGCGTGACGCGGGCGCTCGGCGAGCGGGAGTTGGAGCTGGCCGAGGCGCGGGCGCTGCATGCCCGGCGGGAGAAGGTGGCCTCGCTGGCGACGCTGGCGGCGGGGGCGGCGCACGAGCTGTCCACGCCGCTGTCGACCATCGCGGTGGTGTCGAAGGAAGTGGAGCGGGCGCTGGCGGCGTCGGGCACGCCGGAGGCGGTGCGCGAGGACCTGCGGCTCATCCGTCAGCAGGTGGACCGCTGCCGGGACGTGCTGGTGCAGATGTCGGCGGACGCGGGGCAGACGACGGGCGAGGCCTTCCACGTGGTGGCGCTGGGGAGGCTGGTGGAGGACTCGCTCGCGGAGCTGTCCGGGGTGGAGCGGGTGAAGGTGGAGCTGCCGGCGGAGCTGGGGACGTGGGAGGTGCACGGACCGCCGCGCGCGCTGGCGCGGGTGCTGCGCGGCCTGGTGAAGAACGCGCTCCAGGCGTCCGCGCCGTCGAGGCCGGTGGAGCTGCGGGTGGCGGCGGGGCGTGGCGGGGCGCGGCTGGAGGTGCGGGACTTTGGGGCGGGCATGCCAGCGGAGGTGTTGTCGCGGGCGGGCGAGCCGTTCTTCACGACCAAGGCGCCGGGGGAGGGCATGGGGCTGGGGCTGTTCCTGGCGCGGACGCTGGCGGAGCAGCTCGGCGGCGCGTTGGAGCTGCGCTCGGCGCCCGGGCAGGGCACGACGGCATGTCTGGCATTGCCGGCGGGCGCGCCTTCGTCGAGGAGCGTGGCATCATGAAGCGCGTGGCCGTGGGCCACGGGGTGTGGGGCGTCGCCCGCGCGAGAGGAGCGCCATGAGCGTGGGAGCAAGTGGCGGACAGCACCCGAGCCTGCTGCTGGTGGACGACGACGCGACGTTGCGGGAGCGACTGGCGCGGGCGTTCCGCGAGCGGGGCTGGGAGGTGACGACGGCCGGGGACCACGAGGAGGCCCTGGCCGCCGCGCGCCGCGAGTCTCCCGAGTACGCGGTGGTGGACCTGCGCATGCCGGGCCGCAGCGGCCTGGAGGTGGTGCGGGACCTGCTGGCGGTGGACGCGTCCACGCGCGCCATCGTGCTGACGGGGTATGGGAGCATCGCGACGACGGTGGATGCGATTCGGCTGGGGGCGGTGAACTACCTGCCCAAGCCGGCGGACGTGGACGACATCCTCGCGGCCTTCGAGCGCGCGTCGGGAGAGCCGTCGCTCGCGGCGCCCGAGACGTTCGAGGCGCCGTCGCTGGCGCGGGCGGAGTGGGAGCACATCCACCGCGTGCTCGCGGACTGCAACGGCAACATCTCCGAGGCCGCGCGCAAGCTCGGCATCCACCGCCGCTCCCTCCAGCGCAAGCTCCAGAAGTATCCCCCGTCGCGGTAGCGGCGCGGAGGAGGGGCCGGCGAGGCGCCCGACCCCATCGGGCTCACGGCACTACGCGGCGAGGTCGGCCTGCTTCTTCATCACCAGGTCCATGGTCAGCAGGAGCAGCTGGAACAGGGGATGGTCCTCGTTGCCTTTCACCTGGGCGATGTCGAGCTCGACGACGGAAGGGCCGCCTGGTGAGAGCAGGGTGAAGCGCATGAGGAGGCCCTCCACGGGCTTCGTGGAGCGCGCCGTGGGCGGGGGGCGGTCGACGTCCGAGGCCGCCGCGACGAGCCTCATCGTGGCCTCGTGGACGGGCCGCCGTGAATCAGGCCCCGCGGGCACCCTCCTCCGGCCTCGATGGAGGACGGACGAGCCGTCCAGGTGGGCCGAGAGGGTGATGGGGATGGCCGGACCGCCCTTCTCGAAGTCGTTCAGCTCGACGATGACCCCCACCACTTGTCGCGCGGTCTCTTTGTCCGGGAAGACGTTCATCGCCCGCAGGTGGTGCCAGGTCTGGAGAAGCGACTCTATCTCGGAGATGCCGACCGCCGAGAAGTAGGCCTGCGCGACCTGGGCCGCCCCTTGATTGTCTCCCATGGCGAACCGCGCGCGCATGAGGAAGCAGGTGGCGGCACGCGAACCCGGCGTGGCCGCATGCACCGCTTCCGCCCGGCGCATCGCCTCATCGACCTCGTCCTCCGCGAGCAGGTTCATCCACTCGGCCATCTCCGGCGAGAGGCGGCAGAGGAGCGTGATCTCCTCATCCAGGCTGAGCTCCGCGAACAAGACGCGAAGGGCGTTCTCCGGCAGGCGCTGATGCTCGTTGGCCGAGCTGGCCCCGCTCCGGGGTGGCGCCGAAGAACGTGAGCGGATGACGGCGAACAGGACTCCCGCCGTGCCGAGCAGCGTCATCATCAAAACCGTTCCTGACATCAAGTCCCTCGAATTGGGTCGTGCCGCCCTGGCTCCCGGGCGCCGGAATGAATTCCGATGACACTCGCCACACTATAGCGATAGCGGGGAAGGGAGGGATGGAATCGTCGCGAGGTCGGGAGGTCTGGCCACGGCCGGCGAGATGACGGGGCGAAGCGGGCTGGCCCGCGCCCTTAATCGGGATTAATTCCGCTTAATCACGAAACAGCGAAGACATCTGGGATAAGACAACCACCCGCTGGACGTGACTGGCATTGCCGACAGGGGCACCTCTCGGACGGCGGGCAGACACACGACCGGAGGAGTCGAACCATGTCGAAGCACTTCGTGCGTTCGTTGTTCCTGGGGGCGGTGGTGGCCTGCGTGAGCGCCTGTGGCGGCGCCGAGACGGAGGCGGGGGAGCCGGAAGCGGTCCTGGGTGACGCGGAGCAGCGCGTCTGTCAGGTGGGCACGTATCAATACGCCTGCCGCGACTGGGGCGCGGGCGGCTACTCGGACCCGGCCTGCACCGGGGGCACGTACCGGTGGAAGTTCTGGAGCTGCAAGCAGTACAAGGCCGGCACCCAGTGGTACCGCCAGGAGTGCGGCGCCGAGCAGTACGACTGCGGGAGCAGCGCGACGACCCGTCCCAGCTCGCCCGTCACAGCCTGCCAGCAGAACTGCTAGCCGTCCAAAGCCACGCCGGGTGGAGCGGCCCCTCCGCCCGGCGCTGTCTCAGGAGAACACCCAGGAGTTGTAGTTGCTGCGATGCAGGTTCGTGTGCCCGGTCCGCTCCTGCTGCGCCAGGTACTTCTCGAACGTGTCCCAGTCTCCCCCTGGCCGCAGCTTCGCGCCATACCGGTCCAACCCCGCCGGCCAACCCAGGTGCTGGATGCCATGCGCCATCATCTGGTGGTGCATGGACAGGCCGTCGTATTCGGAGCGCTCCGCCTCGCGGGCATAGAGCGTGTCGCCGGACTCGCCCTGCCCCTCGAACGCGTGCGCCAGCGCCCGGGCCTTCAGCGCGTCCGTGCGCGGCGTCTGCAAGGCATTGGTCACCTCGAAGGCCATCATGCTCGCGCGCAGGGGCGAGGGCCCGAACCGCTCCTGGATGAGGATCTGCCGCGCCAGGGGACTCCAGGACGCCCGGGGCGCGTCGCGGTCCGTGTTGGAGGTGCTCACGTTGACCGGCCCCCGCGACAGGATGGACTCCACCCATTGCCGGTAGATGGGGTTGCGCAGGAACTCCTCGTGGGCCTGACGGTCGAACTCCGCGTACTTCGACGGGTCCGCGTCCTGCACCTCATCCTCGCTGTCACTGGCGCGCTGGACGACCCCAGCCCCGCCAAACGACAGTCCGTCCGACTCCGCGCCCCGCCCGCCCCCGCCGCGAGGCCCCTCGTCGAACGCGCGCTGGAGCTGGCGCTGTGCCTGGACCACGGGCCGCTGGTTGAGCCGCTCGGCCAGCGCGCCCAGGCCGTGCTCCTGGGCCTGCCCCGCCGCCCCACCCCGGGCCTCATGCCGCACCGTGGACGAGACCCCCGACGAGACCTCGCGCTGGAGGAAGGAGTGCATGACGAAGGACCTCGCGAACACGCACCGCCGCACGCGGCGCGACTGGACTCGTCCAATCATCGCCAACCCCTCCGACGCTGTCACACCGGCCGCGGGCGCGCCTTCCTGGCCACGTGGAGACGCCGGACACGCGCGGAGCCCGGCGCACGCCCCACCAGGGCCGCTCCCCCGGATGCGCCGCGCCTCCCCGCCACGTCCCCCCACGCACCACGGTCCGAGGAGACTTCGCGCCAGGACCTCGCCGCCCCCTCGCGTCCGCGGAGCACGCCCCACGTCGGCCCGCGCGGAGCACCACGACACGTCACGCGTCGTGGGCACGGGGACGACCCGCGCGCCTCGACTCAGGACGTGCCCGCGCCCGGGGCCGTCTTCGCCGTCGCCTGGCATGCCCGCTGGTAGTCCGCGAGCGTGCGCTGGAAGCGCTCCCGCTCCTCGCGAGGCCACTGCTCGTGGAGCTTCGCCACGGCGGTCTCCTGCTCCTTCAGCGCCTCCGCGCAGCGCCCCGTGTTGCGCCACACGGCCGCGAGGGTCTCCAGGACATAGGGATTGTCCGGCGCCATCCGCCGAGCCATCCGGGCCAGTGGCTTCGCGTCGGAGTAGCGCCCCGCCTGGACGTACTGCCAGGCCAGCTCCCCCGCCGACCACCAGTACGCGGGCGCCAGCGCATTCAAGCGCTGCAAGGCGGTCACATAGTCCGCCCCTTCCTGCATCTCCGCGGCGAGGCCGCCCGAGAAGTCCGCCCAGGCGGGACCACTCTCCGAGAAATGCTCGGCCCTGTGTCGTGCCTCGGCCAACGTCGGCTTCTGCCTCATGTGGTCGTTCGGGGACGACAGGACGAAGGTGAACGCATAGGTATGCGCGATGGGATGGCCCGCGAGCGTCACGGGGCGGAACCGGGTCTGCACAAGGTACTGGGCCAACGCATCGGCATAGGCCGTGTTGGGGGTCTCCACGACACGCATGTTCCGCATGGAGCCATCCGTATCGACTCGCCCCTGGATGACCACGAACTTGGGCCCCTGGGTCAGGAACAGCCCCGGCGGCGGATGAGGAAATCCCGGACCTTCGATACGTTCGGGCCGCCTGGCATTCAGTCGCAGGTAGTCGCAGGCCTCGAACCAATCCGAGGCACAGGCAACGGAGAGGGCGACGGACGCCTGACGCACCTGCGCTTCCGAGGGCGTGCCCTTCAGCAGGGCCACCGCCGACTCGAACTCGGCGCGTGCCTTGTCCGGCGGCAGGTCACCGTCGACCTTCGGATTGAACAGGGGCACATGCGCCGGAAGGATTCGGTCTGACGACTCATCCTCCGAGCCCAGGAGCTGGCCATGGACCTGGGAGAGACGACCATGACTCGCCGGGAGCGAGGGCACCCACTTGTGGGCACAGCCGGTGGTCCACGACAACGCGAGGAAGAGCAGGACGATTGATTGACGCATCCGCCGTCAACCTATCGCCTCCGGCAATCTCTATCCAGACGCCTCACGGATACGTCATGCTCAAGGTCACCTGTCCCCGCAGGTGGGTGAGCCCTTGCGCGGAGTAGCAGCCCGCCTCGATGTCGCTGCGCAGGAACGTCGCGGTGCGCACGGCGGTGGCGCCCTCGTACTTGCCGGACAGCACCGTGCCCGTCTGGGTGACGATGGTCGTCGCGCCCTCGATGGAGACCCGCGAGCGCCCCATCAGCAGCGTCGACGTCTCCGCCGTGTTCCACGTCACCACCTGACGCCCCACGCCCGCGCGCGCCAGGTCCGCGCAGGAGATGCCGCGCGCCATGCTCGGCCCTCCCGAGCCCGACGTCGCCGACTTCACCGCCGAACCCCAGAGCCCCACGCAGTCACGCATCCTCGCGGAGAACGACACCTCGCTGTCCCCCGGCGTCGCCTTCACGCCGCGCGCGTAGCTCGCCTCGGCCTCGCCGCTGGAGCACGTGAGCAACAACCGCTCCCCCGTCCGGGGCCCCAGCACCGCGTCCCCCAGCTCCGGCCCCGCCAGCCGCCCCACGCCACCGCACGTCACCAACTCCGAGAACAGGACGAGCCCCACCGCCCTCATGCCCCACGTCATCAGCGCGCTCATGCGGACGCCTCCGGTCGCGACCCGTCCGGAGAGCGGGCCCACCACGAGCCCACCCCTGTCCCGTGACGACGCACGCGCGCGGCCCGCGGCGCCATCCACGACAGACGTCCCCCTCGGCCGTCCGCCGGTATCGCGTTCACCCCGGAAATAGAGGAATGCGTGGCCAGCGCCCATCCGCGTTTCGCGGCGGCTCGCACTGCCGGACGCTCACACCACCCCGGGAGACGAGCCCGTGTGCGCCACCCTCCACCCGGGCTGTCCGACGCCAACGTGCGGGTCGGCGCGGCGACCACCCCGCCCCACCGCGCTCACTTCCAGGGGTTGGCGAAGCGCGCGTCCCGGGTGAACTCCAGGTCCGTGAGGCTCTTCAGGAACGCGACCAGGTCCGCGCGCTCCGACTCCGACAGTTCGAACGGCCGCACCAGCGGGTCCTTGTTGGGGTTGGCGCGCCCGTCTCCCGCGAACGGCCCCTCCACCACGTTGCGCCCACCGGCCATGTAGTGGTCGATGACGGCCTCCAGCGTGGGGATGCTGCCGTCGTGCATGTACGGCGCCGTCAGCTCCACGTTGCGCAGCTGCGGCACCCGGAAGCGCCCCTGGTCCGTCGCCTGCTGGGTGAATTCGAACAGGCCCGTGTTGTCCGGCGGGTACGCGCCGCGCCCGTCCACGTCGTACAGGCCCGTGTTGAAGAACTGCATGTTGGGGAAGCTCGAGTCCTTCGAGCGGAACGAGTTCGACAGGTGCCGCCCGCTGTGACAGTGGTAGCACTCCGCCCGCTCCCCGAAGAACAGCTCCATGCCCCGCTTCGCCTCGGGGGACAGCGCCGCGCTGTCGCCCTGGAGGTAGCGGTCGTAGGGCGCGCTCCCCGACAGCAGCGTGCGCTGGAACGACGCCAGCGCCTTCACGATGGAGCCCTTGCTCACCGGGTCCGCGGCTCCGGGGAAGGCGGCCTGGAAGAGCGCCGGGTACTTCGGGTCGTCACGCAGCCGCTGGAGCACCTCGTCCAGCTCGAGCGCGCCCAGCTCCGTGGGGTGCTCGTTGAACAGCGGCACCAGGACCTGCTCCTCCAGCGTCTCCAGCAGCGGGTTGGCCCAGGTGTACGTGCCCAGGTAGGCCACGTTCGCCAACCCCGGCGCGTTGCGCGCGACGGGGTCGCCCGTGGACCCCACCGGCGTGGCCTTCCCGTCCGAGAAGGCCCGCGCCTGCTCGTGACAGCTCTCGCACGACATGGTGCCGTTGCCCGACAACCGCTTGTCGTAGAAGAGGTGGCGCCCCAGCTCCACCTTCTCCACGGACATGAGGTTGTCCTCGGGCACGTAGGGCTCCGGGAAGCCCGTGGGCAGGCTCCATGCATAGGGCGGCGGAGGCTTCGCGCCCTCCCCGTCCCCGCCACAACCCGCCAGCACCAGCGCGCCCAGCAGGGCCGCCGTCGTCCATGCGCGGACCATCGTCATCACCTCGTCGTCACCGGACCCGGAAGAACGTCGCCGGCACCACGGCCTGGCGCCCGTCCGCGCCCAGGCCCACCTGCTCGAAGAGCGGCGGGCACTCCGGGTCGGTCGCGCTGGACATGCAGCCGGCCATCATGTCCGGCGCGTGGTTGACGTCCACCTTCGACAACAGCCCCGCCACGTCCAGCACCACCTGGTTCCGGTCCGGGTCGAAGTTGGCCAGGGTGATGGTCGTCTGGCTCTCCGTGGTGCACGTGAAGCCCTCGCCCACCGAGCCCGTGCACCCCACCGCGCCCAGGTGGAAGTAGTAGGCGTCGAGCTGGTCGGAGCGCACGTCCAGCTTCAGGAACTTGTAGCCCGTCTGCCACGTCCACCACATCGACGAGTTGCCCAGGGGCGGCGCCGCCAGCTCCGCGTCCAGGTGGTTCGCCTCCGGTGGCACGCCCAGCTTGAACTCGAGCGCCGTGTAGTCGTCGTGCTCGGGCGCGGTGCCCACCACGTCGCCCCGCGTCGCCGCGCTCCCGCCCGCGCCCCGGCACAGGCCCGTGCCGTCCTCGAAGTCCAGCAGCGCGAGCGTGTCCAGCTGCGACTCGTCCTGCTCCAGCTTCAGCGCGTGGCGCTCGCCGTTGGCGCGGATCAGCGTCACGTCGCGCACGAACATCTTGAAGTCCATCAGCTCGATGACACCCGAGGACGTGCCGATGCGGTCGTAGGTCGACGCGCAGCGCAGCGCCTCGTCCCTCACCTGGGGGCTGAAGCGGACCGTATAGGTCTTCGTCCCGCCCTCCTCCCCGCCGTCCCCGCCACACCCCAGGGTGAACAGGGAGCAGGACAGCAGCAGGCACGCGGACTTCGAGACGGCGTTCATCGGGTCGACCTCCACACGGCGGGTACGGGCAGTACACCCTGTCATGCCCAGGGGTACCAGCGCCGTGGGGTCCCCCGCGTGTGGCATGTTGTCGCGGCGGGAATTCCCGCCGGCCCTCGGCCCCGGCGGGAACGCCCGGACCGCCCACGCATATCGCGCCCCACGCGCCGAGGACACACGCCTCCCGTTCCACCCGGTGTCGGGTGACGTGAGGACGGCTCGGGCGTGAGGGACGCATCCGCGCGGAGCACCCGTCTGGAGGGCCGCGACCTCCCGGCCAGGACAGGCCCGCTCCGGCGAGTCTTCAGGGGGCGCGAGAGACGGACGCCACCGTCGGAGGGACGACCGCCCGGTCCACGGACAGGCAGCCGCGAGGGACTTCACGAGCGACGGAGGCAAGGGCCCTGCCCGGCCTTCCGGCTCCGGACCGCGCGGCGAGGGGAGCCGCGAGTCGCACGCACCCAGCGCGTGGGGCTACTGGCAGGCGCCGCAGTCCGCCGCGCAGCTGTCCGGCGTGGTGCCCCCGCCACACTTCTCCGACACCTGGCACACGCCGTCGCCGCACCGGTAGATGTCCTGGGGACGGATGCGCGTCACGATGGGCCGCTGATACGTCACGCCGTTGTAGGTGCAAGCGGAGTAGAACTTCCGCGACGCGTCCAGCTGGCAGTAGTCCAGGCACGACCCCACGTGGACGATGGTGGGCGCGCACGCCGCGTCGCCGCTCCACGAGGACAGGCCGCAGGTGCGCACCGTGCTCTGGTCATAGGCCAGGTAGCTGGTGTCGTTCGCCGCGTAGAGCCCCTGGTTGGTGAAGACGTTGCCGAAGAAGCACGCCTCCTTCTGGCTGTACGTCGCCAGCTCCTCCTCCGTGGTGGGAATCGCCACGCCCGCCGCGCTCTTGCCCAGCACGGAGATGTTCACGTGCACGCCGTACTTGTTCGCATGCGCCGCCAGACACGCGGACACCGCCTGCTGCTCCTCCAGCGTCGCCGGCGTCGCCACGCCGTTCGTCGCCCCGGACCAGCCCGGCGCCAGCCCCAGCGCGCCATGCCACGTGTACGTCGTCCCCCCGCTCGTGAACTGCAACGACTGGCCCTCCGCCATCGCGCAGCGCACCACGTAGCGCATCACCATGTCCGACTGCGCCGGGTTGCCCGCGAACCATGTCTTGAAACCATTGGTGGAGAGCCCATTCGTGCTCAAGCCATTGGTCGACAACCCGTTGGTGCTCAGGCCATTGGTGGAGAGCCCGTTGGTGCTCAGGCCATTCGTCGACAATCCATTGGTGGAGACGAGCCCTCCCGCCTGGGTGTCGACGGACTCGTGCGGGTCGACTCCGCCGACCTCCGCCGGTCCGCAGCCGACGGCCACGCCGAGCAGCGCGGGCAGCGCCCAGGCCAGGATGACAGAGGAGAGAGAGGAGCGACGGGACAGCGAACGGGCAACGGACGACTGGGGCATGGAACTGCCTCCGCGTTGGGGGTAACCGCGAAAATTCCGCGGTCACGACAACGGGTAGTTCCTGCGGCGCGTGGTGGCAGGTGTCCCCCCGTCCAATTTCCCCGTGGGGGTCATGCGGCAAACACGGACATCGTGAGACGGCAAACGCTCGCGCGTTGTATCGACTCACGGTGGACTGTCATTCGTGGGCATGACACACCGCGAGACGGCCATGAAACATTTCACCGGGCGGCGCGTCGCGCGTCGCGCGGGAGCGTCACGGTGAACGTCGTCCCGTCGAGCTCCGACGAGCGCACGTCCACGCTCCCGCCATGGGCGTGGACGATTTCCCGCACGATGAACAGGCCCAGCCCCAGCCCGCCGCGCCGGCGCCCTCCCTTGCCGTGCGCGGAGCCCGCCTGTCGGAAGGGGTCGAACAGCGTGGCCAGCTGGGGCGCGGGGATGGGGGCGCCGGGGTTGTGGACCTCCACCACCTGCCGCGTGTCGAAGTCCAGGCAGCGCAGCAGCACGGGCGCGTCCTGGGCGCCGTGCTCCAGGGCGTTGCCCACCAGGTTGCTGAGCACCTGCGCCAGCCGGTCCGCGTCCCACAGCCCGTCCGCCCGACCGTCCACGTCGAAGGCGATGAAGCGGTCGGGGTGCACCGCGGACAGCTCCTCCACCACCTGCCGGCACACCGTGGTGAGGTTGGCGGGCGCCACCTGCAGGGGGATGCCGCCGGACAGCCGGGCCCGGGTGAGGTCGAGGATGTCCGAAATCATCGTCCCCATCCGCTCCGCGCTCGCCTCGATGCGCTGGGCCAGCTGCTGCTGGGCGGAGCTGATGGCGCTGCGGCGGCGCAGGGCCCGGGCGGACAGCGTTATCGCGTTGAGGGGGTTGCGCAAATCGTGGCCCAGGATGCCGATGAAGCGCTCGCGGAACTCCGCCTCCTCCACCATCCGCTCCAGCGCGCGCTTGCGCTCGGTGATGTCCATCATCGAGCCAATCACCCGCGCCGGCCGCCCGGCCCCGTCCCGCGCCAGCACGCCCCGGTCCAGCACGTGCGCCCAGGAGCCATCCGCGCGCAGGAAGCGGTACTCCGCCTGCCACGCGTCGCGCGCGGACGCGATGAACTCGCGCAGCCCCGCCGCCACGTGGTCGCGCTCGTCGGGGTGCAGCCGCTCCTCCCACCAGTCCAGGTCGTGCTCCGCGTCGTCGCGTCGGTAGCCGAACAACTCCTCCTGCCCCGCCTCCCAGCGCACGCGCCCCGTCGACAGCTCACAGTCCCACAGCACGTCGTGGGTGGCGCGCATGGCCAGCCGGTAGCGCTCCTCGGCCTCCCGCAGCGCGGCCTCCGCCAGCTCGCGCTCGGTGCAGTCCATCACCACGCCCACCACGCGGTGGGGCCGCTCCGCGTCATGGAAGCTCTGGCCCACCGCTTCGTACCAGTGCGTGGAGCCGTCCGCGTGGCGACACCGGAACTTCAACGCGTAGGCCCCGTCCGCGGCCAGCGCCTGTTCGATGCCGCGCGCCACCCGGGGCCGGTCCTCCACCACCACACATGCCAGGAAGCTGGGCAGCGAACCGCCCAGCGAGCCCGCGGGCTGTCCGAAGAAGACGTCCGCCTCCTGCGACCAGGTCACCGCCCGGCGCGACTCCGTCCACTCCCACGCCACCATGCGCGCCTTGGACAGGGCCAGCCGCAGCAGCTCCTCCCGGGCCCGCAAATCCCTCGAGCCCTCCAGCGCCCCCTCCGCCTCGCGGCGCGCCTCCCGCTCCCGCGCCAGCGCGTCGCGCAGCGCCGGCGCCTCGTCCTCCGACGGCTCCAGCAGCCACAACGCCAGCCCCTCCGCCTCCTTCACGCCCACCGCCTGGAAGCGCGCCTCCAGCCCGTCGCGCGTCATCCGGAGCGCCACGGACAGGGGGATGCCGGAGGCCCACGTGCGCACGCAGGCCCCCACGTCCAACCCCCAGGGGCCCCGCGCCTCCCAGTGGGACACACGCGAGGGCACGTCCCAGTCATGGACGAGGTGCTCCGCCGCCGCGTTGAGCGACGTCCATTCGAAGTCGAGCACTTCCCCCGCGGCCCCCCGCAGCGGCGCGAAGCGGATGCACGGCGCGGGATTTGCGGCATGGAGCGACCGTGCCAGGGAAGCTCCTGGCAACGACGACAGGCTCACCATCGACTTCCCCCCGGCGAACTGCGCCCCACCAGGCCCGTGCACCGGCCGAGCGGAGCACACAATCGCGCGCTGGCAGAGAGTGCCATGTCCGAGGTGTCGCGAACGTGTCCTCGGGTACAGCCCCAACCGCAGTGCTTACGGGTGAGCACTGCGCGGCGAGCACCACGCACCCCGCGGCCGTGTGTCCCTGTCCTCGGCCGCGGCCCCCTGCCGCCTGCCACGCTCCAGCAGAAAGCACGCGAGCCAACACCCCGCCACTGCCCTTCGGGGCAGGAAGGCCCGGCACCCACCCGCCCTCAGTCCCTCCGCTGACGCGGCAGGTACACGGTGAAGGTGGTGCCATCCTCGCGCGACGACACCACGTCCACGCTGCCGCCGTGGCCGCGGACGATGTCCCGCACGATGTACAACCCCAGGCCGATGCTGCGCGTGGACTGGCCCTCGCGCAGCGCCCCGCGCGTCATGGGCTCGAACAGGCGCGACATCAGCTGTGGGGGGATGGGCTCCCCGCCGTTGTAGATGGCCAGCACCGCGAAGGGCCCGTCCGCGAAGGCCCGCACCTTCACCGGCGCGTCGGGCGGGCTGTACGCCAGCGCGTTGGCCATGAGGTTGGACACCACCTGCGCGATGCGGTCCGAATCCCACTCCCCCCTCGCCTCGCTCGCCTCCACCTGCACGGCGCGCTCCGGGTGCGCCAGCTGCACTTCGTCCAGCACCTGCTGCACCACGTCCCGCAGGTCCGTGGGCTGGCGGTGCAGCGCGATGCCGCCGCCCAGCCGCGCCTTGGTGAAGTCGAGCAGGTCGCGAATCATCCGCGCCGCGCGCTCCGACGCCTGGCCGATGCGCTGCACCGTGCGGCGCTGCGTCTCCGACAGCTCGCCCTTCTTCTCCAGCAGGCCCACGGACATGGAGATGGCGGCCAGGGGGTTGCGCAAGTCGTGGCTGACGATGCCCACCAGCTGCTGCTCGAACTCCGAGCGCCGCCGCAGCTCCTCGTGGACGCGCCGCTCCTCCGTGATGAGCCGCACGCGCTCCAGCGCCTGCGCGCACGCGTGCGCCAGCGCGGAGAAGAAGGCCCGGTCCATCTCCGTGAAGGGCCGCGCCCGCGCGAACGACAGGCCGATGGCCCCCAGCGCCCGCCCCTTCACCAATAGCGGCAGGGCGATGGCGGACTCGTGGATGCCGTGCGCGTTGAGGTGCGGGTAGCGCCCCCGCCACTCGTCCAGCGAGCCCAGCCAGATGGGGCGCTGCTCGCGCACCGCCTCCGTCAGGGGCACCGGGTTGGACAGGGGGATGCGCCGCCAGCGCGCCAGCACCGGCTCCGGGTAGCCCACCGCGTCCACGATTTCGAGCGCCTCGCCCGCCTCGTCCAGCAGGTTGACCGCGCCCGCCTTCGCGCCCGCGGCGACCAGCCCCTGCTCGAACAGGGCGCGGCACACCTGCTCCACCGTGCTCGCCTCCGACAGGCGCGCGGTGAAGTCGCGCAGCCGGTCGATGTGGCCCGCGGCCCGCGCCGCCAGCTCGCGCGCCTCCGCCTCCTTCTGTCTGAGCAGCTCCGCCTGGAGCCGCACCTGGTGCTGCGCGCGGAACAGCTCCACGAACACGGACACCTTGGAGCGCAGCACCTCCGGCGGGAAGGGCTTCTGGAGGAAGTCCACCGCGCCGGTGGCGTAGCCGTTGACGAGCTCCGTGTCGTCGCGGCCATAGGCGGTGAGGAAGATGATGGGCATGTTGCGGGTGCGCTCGCGCTGCTTGATGAGCGCCGCCGTCTCGAAGCCGCTCATCCCCGCCATGCGCACGTCCAGCAGGATGACGGCGTAGTCCTCGCGCAGGAGGAAGCGCAGCGCCTGCTCCCCCGACGACGCCTTCGTCAGCCGCACGCCCAGCGTCCCGAGGATGGCCTCCAGCGACACCAGGTTGGCCGGGTTGTCGTCCACCAGCAGCACCGCGGGCGCGTGCGCTCCCGCGACGGCCAGCCCGTCCGATGACGTCTCTGGAGGCGGGAGGAGGTTGGCGACGCCGCTCGCCCCCACCGCCGCGCGGGGCCGGGCGCCGGGCCGCCGCAACCATTCCGCCATCGTCTCTATCCCTTCGTGGAACATGTCGCGTTCACCTGGAGGTCGGGCGGTCCACAGTCGAAGCACGAGAGGGCCTGTCCATGGGACTCGAGGGCCCCCTGGCCTGCCTTCCGCGGGCCGGAATTACACCGTGCCGGCAATCGGCTTGTCGGGCCCGTGCGCGCGGGTGCCCCGCAAGCGTGCGCTATCCATCACTCGCCGGGTTCAATATCGGCCCTTCACGCCGAGGATGGGCAGCACGACGGGCAGCCCCACCGCCTGCTTCGAGAGGGGCCGCCCGCCGCCCCCCTCGTACTCGAAGCTCACCGTCTCCTGGCTGACGGTGACGTTGAGCATGTCGAGATAAGCCTCCAGGCTGAAGGTCTCGTACACCCAGGAGCGCGACAGCCGCAGGTCCAGCCGCAGGAAGGCCGGGAGGCGATCCACGCGGTCCCGGTCCACCTTCACCCACGAGGGCCGGCCGGAGCTGTCCAGGCCCTCGCGGTGCGTCTGGGTGCCCAGGGTGCCGTACTCCGGGCGGCCGGTGTTGAAGTGCAGCACCCCGCCCAGCGTGACGCTGTTGGAGAACTTGTAGCTGAGCACCAGGTTGAGGATGTGCGTCTGGTCGAAGGTGAAGGGCAGGTCCGCCCGCGCCTCGCCCACCACGTTGCCCTCCGCGTCGTAGCGGTGGAAGCGCGAGCGGCGCGTGCTGCGCTGGAGCGTGTACGACAGCCACCCGAACCAGTTGTCCCCCAGCGGGTGGCGGATGAGCAGCTCCAGGCCATACGCCAGGCCGTGGCTCTTGAAGTCCGGCAGGTCGAGGTCGTCCCGGCCGGGGATGCCCAGGTCGTCGTCGTCGAGTATCTGCGTGCCCCGGCGGCGCCCGCCCCGCTTGGGGAGGTTGGGCCCGGTGGGCGGGTCCGGGTCCCCGTCCACCATGCCCTCGTCGGAGAAGGGCGTCAGCTCGATGGTGCGGACCATGGGGTTGAAGTAGACGTCCAGCCCCACGTCCAGCCTGCGCCACGCCTTGTACTCCGCGCCCACGGAGAACTGCGCGCTCTGCTGGAGCCCCAGGAACAGGCTGCCCACGTCCACCACCGGCAGGCTGATGAGCGAGGTGGGCGGCTGGTGGAACAGCCCCATGCCGGCCTTGAGGACCAGCCGCTCGTCGTACTGGTGGCGCACGCTCAGCCGCGGCTCCACCACGCGCCGGTCGATGCCGGGCGACAGGTGGTAGCTGTCCAGCCGCACGCCGGGCACCACGGACCAGTCCGGCCGGGGCCGCCACGCCAGCTCCGCCCACGCGCCCGCGAACGTCGCCAGCGCCACCGGGGCGACGTCCTGCTGCTCCTCGCCGGGGGTCTTCTCGAACAGGTCGACGATGGCGCGCTTGTGGTCCACGTCCGCGCCCGCGCGCAGCCCCAGGTCGCGGGACAGGGGCAGGGTATAGCCGGCGCGCGCGGCCCACATGGACTGGTCGATGAAGAGCTCCGTCGCGTCGTCCGGCGGGTGGCTGTTGGTGACGCCGAAGCGGTCCAGTCCCCACGTGGCCGCCAGCTCCAGCTCGCCCGGGCCCACCGGGTGGCGGTGGCGCAGGTCCACGCGGTGGAAGGAGATGGACTGCATCGCCGTGTCGCCGAAGGCGTCCTGCGCCTGGGTGCCGAAGGTGTCCGACGAGCCGAACGCGAACAGCCGCAGCTTGCCCCGCCCCACGTCCTGCTCCACCCGCAGCTGGTAGTCCCAGAAGTCGAGCACCAGCTTGGGGTTGAGCCGGCCCGGCGCCGGCGGGTCCTGGAGCTTGTTGGCCGCCAGCGCGACGAGCCAGGGCGTGTACGAGTAGCGCCCCGCCACGCTGACGTGGGTGTCCGTGGAGCGGATGGGCGTCTGCAGGAAGAAGCCCGCGTTGATGAGGTCCGCGTAGGCGCTGCCGTGCACGCGGTCGTCGCGCGGGCGCGTCAGCCGGCCCTCGATGGCGCCTCCCAGCAGCCGGCCGTACTGCGGCGGCGGCGAGCCCGGGAAGAAGTCGATGGCGTCGATGAAGTCCGGGTGGATGACCGCCGGCCCCAGGAAGAGGTGGAACAGGATGGGCACGCGGATGCCGTCGAGGAAGTAGCCCGTGGAGGACGGCTGGCCGCCGCGCACCACCGGGTAGGCCACCCCCGACAACATGCTGCCCACGCCCGGCAGCAGCATGACGACGCGGAACGGGTCCCCCATGGTGCCGGGCACCTCGCGCAGCTCCGCGTCGTGCAGCGTGACGCGGCTGACCTCCGTGCGCTCGCGGTCCCCGCGCACCACCGTCTCGTACGGGTTGATGACGAGCGGCTCCAGCCCGTACACCACCTCCAGCGCCTGGGACTCCGCCAGCGTCTCCTGGAAGGCGCCCGGCTTGTGTCCTGGCGCGGACACCCGCACGTGGTGCCTCCCCGCGGGCCAGCGCGCCTCGAAGCGCCCCTCCGCGTCCGTCTGCGCGGGCGCGTCCGGCGCCAGGTCCGACAGCAGCGTGGCGCCCACGATGGGGCGCCGGTTGCCCTTGGTGCGCACCAGCCCCCGCAGGGTGACGGCCCGCGCCTGTTGCTCGCGCAGCGCGTCGGCGGTGGGCGGCGCCTCGAAGCGGTACTCGAAGAACACCCGCACCGGCACCGGCACCCCGTCCAGCGTGGCCGGCGCGAAGCGCAGCGACGGCGCGGCGTGCAGCGCGGAGCGGTCCAACAGCGGATGCACGCCGTCCACCAGCGTGGCGGACTCCACCTCGCCCTCCGCGTCCACCAGCAGCTCCAGCCGGACCACGCCCGCCACCCGCTCCGACGCGAGCTCCGGCGGGTAGGGGGCGGGGGCGTCCACCCGCAGCGACGGCGGCACCAGCACGGGCCCGGCGTCGGCCGCGCCCTCCACCGTCCAGCCCGCATCGGTGCGCAGCGCGTCACGCTCCTCGGGCACCCCGCCGTCGGCGGCCTGGGCCTGGGCGCCACGCCCCAGCACGAGCAGCGCCAGCGGCAGCATCGTCAGGAGTGGACGCAGGCGGCCCCCTCCCCAGCGTGGTCCCCGAGGCATGTCCCTCAACGTGGCTCCAATGACCCCTGCCTCCATGAGGCCAGGGTGCCGACGCCGAGACAAGCACCCCCACCGGCCCCCTCACGCGGTAAGCGCTCCAGGCAACCTCCGGAACCCCGGCTCCGTTGGTGGGCGGACGCGCGCCCGCTGGCACGTCGCGGAGATGACAGCGGCCTCATCCCTGGAGGCGGGAGGACAGCGGCGCGTGGGCGCCGCACCTTCCCCCGCAGTTTCGGAGCCCCACCTGATGCGATTCGCCCCGCCCTCGTCCTGGTGCCGGATGGCCCTCGTCATGCCATCCGTCTCGTCATTGCGGGGGCTCGCGCTCTCCCGTGAGCCCTCGCCTCGCCCCGGGAGCCTCCGGTGATTGCCCCGCCGACGCTCCGCGTGGTGCGAGGCCGCTTGTTGCAGCTGGTGCTGCTCCTGCTGGCCGCCATGGCCCTCAGCATGGTGCCCGCCGCCCTGGCGGGGGACGCGGCGGAGGAGGCCGCGGCGCACGAGCACGGCGCGAGGCCCACCGGTCCTGGCTCCAGGACGGCGGACGACTGTCCCCGCCCCGCGCCGGCGCGCTGAAGGCCGCGCGCCTGGCGCGCTCAACGCTGCGGGAGGATGGACGCGGCCACCTGGTTGACCAGCTTGAGCTGCCCGCGGGACATGCGGCGCAGCGTGCGCAGCAGCCTGCGCATCTCCGGCAGGTGGTCCTTGTCGCGCGAGTCCTCCTCCCACAGCCCCGCCCCCACCGACGCCGCCGTGACGAGCCCCAGCCCCACGTCCGCCGACAGCTGGAGCGCCACGCACAGCCGGAACAGCGTGGGCACGCTGGGCATCATCCGGCCCCGCTCCATCCGCCCGTACACCTCCGAGGCGATGCCGATGCGCTCGGCCACGTCCGCCTGCGTCAGGCCCGCGCGCATCCGCGCGGACCGCGCCGCCTCGCCCACGCTCACCGCCAGCCGTCGCTCCAATTGCTGTCGCGAGGCCCGGGCCCGGTCGCTCGCGCTGCGCTTGCGAGGCCGCCTGCGGGGGGAAGCGGAACCTTCAGGGTGGGTCTTCACCGCGTCAACCTTGTGAGTGCGGGCCGAGGCCTCGACCTGCACCGCGACAGGCCTCCCTCGGTCGCGTGTCCATGCGGGCTTATAACCCGCCACGTCATCTGGCGAAATACCGATATGGTGGGTAGTCACCCCCCTCGGCGCGGCCCCACGCCGTCCCTCCCGGACACCCGACGCCGGAGGTCTCCCCACCCCACCCTCGCTCGGAGAACGCCCACCCCCACCTGAACCCACACGCTCCACGGCGCCCGACGCCTGGCGTCGTCCTCCCGGGGGGCCTCCCCGCGTCCGCGCCCGTGGCAACCGGGTGGTGGCACTGGACTCGGAAGGTTCAATACCAGGCACTGGACCTCCCACGGCGGATGAATCCCTCCCCGCGGGTCGGAGGGAGCCGCTCCAATGCTTGACACCTCCCACCTCAAAAGCAGAAAATCAAGACACCGCCCCAAATCTGTTGAACGGAGGAAGCCTTTGCACCTGGGTGGCTCGCCATGCGCGCGAGCGGGCCCGGGGCGAGGGCTCGGCTCCAGGAGCGCACGCCCATGGCATCGCCGAGGCCCGAAGAGGTGTTGAAGCGCTTCCTCGCCGCGCGGGAGGCGGGGGACGCGCAGCACGCCAGTCCCGAGCAGCTGCGCCTGCTGCGCGAGTTGATCCACGACAGCCCGGCCTTCACGCCGGCGTTGCTGGAGCTGGCGCGGCTGCTGCAACTGGCGGACGAGCCAGGCGTGGCGGCGGAGCACGCGTTCGTGGAGGTGCAGCGGCTGCTGGAGCAGGCGGTGCAGCTGTCGCGCCGGGGCGCGCCCGCGCTGGTGGAGCTGGGGTACTTCCTGGACATCATCCGGGGACGGGAGGACGACGCGCTCGCCCTCTGGGACGAGGCCGCCCAGCAGTCGCTGAAGACGCTGGAGCAGGCGTGGGCGGGCATGCTCCGGGCCTGGGCCGAGGAGCGCACGAAGGAGTCGCTGGAGAAGGCGCTGCGGCTGGCCGAGCGCGCGCGGAAGGTCTTCCCGGACTCGCTGCGCATCCTCGACGAGGTGGAGCAGGTGCGCGCCCACGCGTTGCAGGACGGAGTGCTCGCGGCCAGCCCACCGCCGTGAGTGTTCCCTCCGCGCCAGGAGGCCCTGGCGCACACTACCCAACAGGTGACTTCCAGGCGAGGGACGACCATACTTCCCGGGTGAGCGCGGGGCCCCCCACGGGTCCCGCCGACCGAGGAGAGCCCCGTCGCCATGTCCTCCCCCTTGTCCGAAGCCACGGGTCCGGAGCGCGTGTTGTTGCGCTCCGGGCGCGCCTCGTATGAGTTCGTCCGCCCGCTGGGGCTGGCGCATGGAGGAGAGCTGGTGCTGGCGCGCCGCCGCTATGGCCGGGGCTTCGGGGGCTACGCGGTCCTCAAGCGGCCGCTGCGCGCCGGGGCGCGGGCGGCGCACCGGCTGCTGGAGGAAGGCCGGCTGATGGCGCTGCTGCGCCACCCCAACGTCGTCTGCGTGCACGACCTGGAGGGGCCGGACGACGCGCCGGTGCTGGTGCTGGAGTACACGCCCGGCCACCGGCTGGACTCGCTGCTGGAGGCGTCCGCGCGCGCGCGGCTGCCCGTCTCGGAGGGCTTCGCCCTGTACGTGGCCGCGGAGGTCGCGGAGGCGCTGCACCACGCGCACACGCTCGCGGACGAGCACGGCCGTCCGCTGCGCGTCGTGCACCGCGACGTGGGGCCGCACAACATCCTGCTCACCGAGCACGGCGCGGTGAAGCTGCTCGACTTCGGCGCCGCGGCGTCCACGCTGCTGGAGGACGAGGAGGACGAGGGCCTGGAGCCCCCCGGCGGCCTGGCGTACGCGGCGCCGGAGCACGTGGCGCGCCGGGAGCTGGACGGGCGCGCGGACCTGTTCGGCCTGGGAATCACGCTGCTGCAGCTGCTCACCGGCCGCCACCTCTTCGAGGGCGCGGAGCGCTTCGAGGCCGAGCACCGCCCGCGCCGCCGCCTGGCCCCGCTCGCCGTCCCGGAGCCCGGGCTGGACGCGGCCATGAAGGAGGCCGTGCGGCTGGCCGCGGCGCGGGAGCTGGGCCGGCGCGTCCTCGAGTACGACCACGCGGAGCTGGAGGACGCGCTGCGCGGGGCACCCGCCCTCCTCCACCCGCTGCTGCTGGGGATGCTGGCCCCGGACCGCGAGGCGCGCTTCGCCTCCGGCGCGGAGCTGGCGCGCGCCCTGCGCGTGTACGCGCGCCGCCAGGGCCACGCCTTCGGCCGCCCGGAGGCGCTCGCGGAGGTGACGGCCCTGCGCTACGCCGCGCTGCGCGTGCAGGGCGGCGAGTCTCCGGAGGAGGTGCTGGAGGACAGGCTGTTGCCGGAGGACGACCCCGCGAGCTGACCGCCGGCCACCGCGCGCCCCGGGACGTGGACGGGCGGACACTCCGGACGTCCGGTGGTGAACGAAGGGGGTCGGGGTGACTGGCCCCCCGGGGGCCTCGGCACGAGCCTTCCGTCCATGGGTACACCGAGCCTCGTCCTGCTGGTGGAGGACCACGTCGACAGCCGGGAGCTGCTGGAGGAGTTCCTGACGATGGAGGGCTACACCGTCGAGACGGCGGGCAATGGCCGGACCGCGTGGGAGCGGCTGCGCCAGCCGCCCTGTCCGGACGCGGTGCTGCTGGACCTGATGATGCCGGTGATGAGCGGCTGGGAGCTGATGCGCCACGTGCGCGGGGACGCGCGGCTGAGCAAGGTGCCCGTGGTGGTGGTGTCCGGCGCGGGCGCCTCGCAGCCGCTGCCCGAGGGCGTGCTCGCCGCGGTGCCCAAGCCGGTGGACCTGGGCGAGCTGCGCGCCACGCTGGCGCGCGCGGTGGCGCCGCCCTGAGACAGGGTCAGCCCGCGGGGGGCGGCGCGGGGGCGCGCGGGAGCGTGACGCGGAAGGTGGTGCCCGCCTCGGCGGTGGACGTCACGTCGATGTGGCCGCCGTGGCCCTTCACCACCTGCTCGACGATGTAGAGGCCCAGGCCCAGGCCGCCGCTGCCCTGGTTCGCGGAGTGGGAGCCGCGGCGGAACGGGTCGAAGAGGTGGTGCATCGCCTCCTCGGTGATGGGCTCGCCGGGGTTGTTCACCTCCAGCCGCACCACGTCGCCCCCGTCGGACAGGGAGAGCGTGACGGGCGCGTCCGAGGCGCTGTACTGGAGCGCGTTGCCGCCCAGGTTGCTCACCACCTGGAGCAGCCGGTCGCCGTCCCACTGTCCCTCGTAGCGGCCCGGCGCCACGTTCAGCCGCAGGGTGCGCTCCGGCCACGCCGCCTCCAGCTCCTCCACGGCCTGGCGCACCACCCCGCGCAGGTCCCCCGTCACGCGCTGGATGGGGATGCCGCCGCCCAGCCGTCCGCGCGTGAAGTCGAGCAGCTCCGAAATCATCCGCGTCATCCGCGCGGTGGAGCGGGCGATGCGCGTGGTGAGCCGCCGCTCGCGCTCCGGCAGCGCCTCGCTGTGCAACAGCTGCGTGGTGGACAGGTGGATGGCGTTGAGGGGGTTGCGCAAGTCGTGGCTGACGATGGCGATGAGCCGCTCGCCGAAGCGGGCCGCCTGGAGCGCGGCCTCCTGCGCGCGGCGCCGTTCGGTGACGTCCGCCAGCGTGGCCACCCCGGCGATGATGGCCCCGTCCCGGTCCCGGATGGGCGCGCTGGAGACGAGCACCGACAGCGTCCGGCCGTCCTCGTGCCGCAGCAGCACCTCCTCGTTCTGCACCACCTCGCCGGTGCGCAGGCTGCGCGTCAGCGGCCACTCCTGGGGGACGTAGGGCTGGCCGTCCGCGTGGCACACGCCATAGGTCACCGTGGATTCCTCCACGGTGGTCATGGGCTGGAAGGGCCGGCCGGTGAGCGTGGCGACGTGGCGGTTGGCCATCACCAGCCGTCCGCTGGGCGCCTCGGCGATGAAGACCCCGGCGGGCAGCTGCTCGAGCACGGCCGCCAGGCGCGCGCGCTCGGATTCGATGTCGGACAGGAGCCGCTGCCGGTCCGCCTCCACCGCGCGCCGCTGGGTGATGTCGAGCACCGTGACGACGTGCCGCTCCACCCGCCCCAGCTCGTCGCGCAGCGCGGTGACGTGGGTGAAGACGGGGAAGCGGCTGCCGTCCTTGCGCATGTGGAGCGACTCGTACTCGTGCGACGGCTTGGAGCGGGCGACGGAGGTGTGGCGCGGCAACATGCCCCGCGCCTCCGGGGCCAGCGTCACCTCCTGGTGCTGGCCGATGAGGTCCCCGGGCATGACGCCGTGCATGCGCGCGAAGGCGGGGTTGACGTCGAGCAGGACGTCGTTGGCCGCGTCCACCACCGCCACGCCCACGCCCATGCGCGTGAAGACCTCCTCCCACCGCCGCAGCCCCTCCTCGCTCTCGCGCAGCCGCGCGAGCGACGCCTCGGCCTCGGCGCGCGCCTCGCGCTCGCGGGCGTGGGAGCGCGCCTGGGCGAGCAGCGCGGTGGCGCGCGCGGCCATGGCGCGGAACAGCAGCTGGTCCTCCTCGGACAGCTCGCCGCTGCCGCGGCTGCCCATGAGGGCCACGCCCATCAGCGTGCCGTCGAGCAGCAGGGGCACCCCGTACAGCGCCCGGATGTCGGAGGCGCGGACCACGTCGGACTGCACGCGCGGGTCGGAGCGGGCGTCGCCCACGAGCACCGGCTCGCGCGTGGCGGCCACGCCGCCCGCGAAGCCGCGCCCGATGGCCACGCGCCCGCCCACGTCCACGCCCTCGCCCACCGCGGCCTCCGCGCGGAGGAAGTCGCCGTCGCGCAGCAGCACGACGGCCACGTCCACGGAGGCCACCGTCTCGCGCAGCACCTGGAGCAGGTGGGGCAGGAAGCTGGCCATGTCGGGGTTGCCCAGCGCGGCGGCGCTGATGCGGTCCAGCGCGTGGACGGCGCGCTCCCGCGCGCGGCTGTAGCGGATGACGGAGGCGGCGACGGCCTCGTCCATGGCCTCGTGGAAGATGCGCTCCTCCTCCGGGCGGGGCGTGGCGCCGCCGCGCCTGGCCCACAGGCGCAGCACGCACGAGCGCAGGAGGCGGTATTCGGCGACCACCTGACGCAGGTCGAAGCCCTCGCCCAGGCGCTCCAGCGCATGGTGGTCGCTGATGGCGTCCAGGCTGGCGTCGAAGCGGGCGGGTGGCAGCGAGCGGCGCATCATCGTCGCCACGACCTCCAGCAGCCGGGGCAGCCCATCGCGCAGCGCGCGGGGCCCCAGGGCGCGCGCGGCGGGGATGTGGCGCACCTCGGCTTCCCACGCCTCCATGATGGCGTCGCGGTTCTGGAGGAGGAAGTCGGCCAGGGGGAGGGGCAAGGGCGTGTCTCGGTGGCGACCCGGCGGGGTGGACGCGCCGGGTCTAGGTCAGCCGTGCCGCGCGGACAACCGCCGATGCGCGTTGCGACCGACAGCCCACACTTCGCCTCAAAGGGCCGCGGGGGCCATGACGTCCGTCAGGCGCAGCAGGCCGTGCGCCTGCTCCAGCCGGTAGCGCACCTGGAAGCCGGAGTTGAGCACGACCAGCCCCGCCTGCTCCGACGCGAGCGGACCATCGAGCCGGAGACCTGCCGCCAGCGCGGCCAGCTCCGCCTGGAGCCGCTGCCGCACGGGCGCCGGGCATCCATCGAGCGTGCGCAGCACGGGTGGCGCGAGCTGGAGACGCAGAGCCATGGTCCTTCGCAGGGTGACCACCTCGGCCCTCCGGGGCAAGACGTGCCAGAGGTCCAGGACACTCGTTCGCTTCCGACGCCTGGGTCGCCCACCACTGCTCGCAGGGTCCTCTCGCGACGTGGCATGGCGTGTCCACGAGCCAACGCGCGCCCTCCCTCCGAGCGGGTGCGAGACACGGGCCGCGACAGACGACCTCACGCCACCTGCACCTCGCGGACGGCGCCGTGGGCGAGGTCCAGGTGGAACAACCGTCCCCGACCGTCGAAGCCCCCCCGCGATGCCACCCGACATCCGCCCCCCTCGACGGGCGTGTGGCCCCGGGCCCGGGAGTCGGGCATACACTGCCGCGCATGGGAAAGCGGTCGAAGTGGGTGGCGCTGGCGGGCGTGCTGTGCGTGGGCACCCAGGCGATGGCGGAGGGCTGGCATGGCTATGCCTCGCTGGGCGCGGGCATCTCCCTGGACCACCTGAGTGACTTCCGGGCCAAGGGCCCGGCGCTGCACGCGTACCTGGGCGTGGAGTCGCCGCCGGGGCTGTCGTTGGGCTTGCTGGCGGAGGTGTCCGAGACGTGGGGCGCGCAGCTGCGCGACGCCGCGAGGCAGGACCGGCTGGAGCACACGCAGCTCGACTACAAGGCGGTGGGCATCGAGGCGCGGCTGCGCCTCTTCCAGGACAAGCCCATCAACCCCTGGGTGGGGGCGCGGCTGTCGAAGAGCTGGGGGAGCACCTTCGCGCCGGACGAGCTGGGCAACTTCCTGCGCCGCGAGGTGGACACCACCAGCATGGCCTTCCGCGTGGGCGTGGACGGGTGGCTGAGCGACCGGTGGGGCCTCTCCGTGGCCACGGCCTTCCAGTTCTGCGACGTGAAGCTCACCCGGGACTCCATCGACGAGTGCGCCAAGCTGATTCAATCCGTCATCGTGGGCCCCGTCGTGCGCTTCTGACGCGCGAGAAACACCCGCGCGGGGCGGGGCAGCGCGGTGTAGAAACACGGGTGTGAGCGAGAGCTGGCGGCAGCGATTCCTTCGTGAAGCGCGGGAGATGGACGGCGCCATCCGGAGCACCCTCGCCCGTCGGCAGTCCGACGCGGAGCTGCGCGCCGCGATGGAGACGCTGGCGCGGCGGCCCCACTTCGGCGGCTTCACCTGGCTGTGGGGTCCGGCGCTGCACGTGAAGGACCGGGTGCGCTTCCGGCCGCTCATCCTGTCCGCCTTCATGCCCGGGGGCCTCACGGCGAAGGGCACGGTGGTGGACCCGTGGAAGGGCGAGAACGCCGCCGCGCTGGCGACCTGGCTGGAGGACGCCGACCGCGTCGACGACGTGGAGGTGTTCCGGCGGCTGTATGCGTGGAGGCTCGGGGCGTTGACCCCGAAGGCCACCGGGCAGTGGCGCGAGGACGTCGTCCAGCGCTTCCAGGCCGCGTCCACGCGGGCGGCCCGGCACACCGCGCTGGCCAAGGTGGACCTGCCGGGGGCCGCCCTCGACGAGGCGACGGCGCTCGCGCTGGACGGGGTGGACGCGGAGGCGGCCAGGGACTTCATCCTCCGGCACCTGCCCTTCCGCTGGAACCTCCAGGACCACCGCGAGCCTCCCGTCACGCTCTGGACCACGCTCCACGCGCGGGCGCTCGCGCGCGGCGACGCGGACCTGGCCTGGACGCTGTATCGCAGGCTGGTGGACGCGAGGACGTGGAAGCAGGACGCGCTGGCGCTCGCCCGGTCCACGCTGCCCGCGGACGTGCTGGTGCGCGAGCTGGAGGCGCGTCACCCGGGCATGGGCCCCTCCGACGCGGCCGCGCTGTTCGTGGAGCTGGTCGACATCCGCGGGCGCGACGTCGTGCCCTATCTGCTGCGACACCTGCGCGCGGTGTTCCCCGTGGGCTGGGGGAGCAAGGCGCAGGACACGAAGGGGCTGAAGGACCTGCTGAAGCTGGCGCGGGTGCGGGGCTGGGACGACGTGTGGGGCACCGCGGTCCGCACGTGCGCGACGGCGGAGACGTTCAACGCGGAGGTCCAGCGGTGGCTCGCGGAGGCGGACTCGGACGAGGCCACCGCGCGGCGCTGGCTGCGGCGGATGACGGGCGCGGGCGCGGAGTGGAACCTGCCCGGCTTCGGCGTGACGCGGGTGCTGCCCCTGACGGACGAGGTCGCGGTCGCGTTGCACGCGCGCTTCCCGGACCTCGCGCGGGGCCCGTTCCGGCTCCACCTCAGCGCCTCCCAGTGGGGGACGGCCTACCCCCGGCTCATCGACCGGCTGCTCCAGACGCGAGACGAGCCGCTCCTGGACTTCCTCGCCAGCCGGGCCCTCACCGTGGCTCCGAACGCCTCGCCGACGGCGAAGGAGTGGGAGAAGGCGCTGGACACGCTGGCGTCGCACTTCGAGTCCCTGCCCCGGGAGGGGGGCGTCTTCGCGCGCCGCGCCGCGGGGGCGCTGAGCGCCGTCCCCGCGTACGCGGTGGGCAACCTCGCCCCGCTGCTGTCGACCAACCGGCTCGCGCGGCTGTTCTTCGTGCGCTCGGACGACCACTACCTGGAGGAGCCGGGCGCGGTGAGGGACCTGCTGGAGGCACCGGAGATACACGTCCAGGCGCTCGCGTTCCGGGTCCTCGGGCGCGACACGCCACGGGCGCGGGAGCTGGCGGCGGCGAACGTGGACCTGCTGCAGGCGACGCTGCTCAGGCCGCTGCATCGGCGCACGCGCCTGGCCGCGTTCCGGGCGGTGGCGAGCGCCGCGTTGCATGACGAGGACACCGCGAGGCGGCTCGTGCCGCGCCTGCGTGACGCCTTCGTGTTGCCGGACACGCGCTATCCCAAGGACGCGCTGGTGGAGTTGCTGGCGAGGGTGCTGGGCCGCTGGCCGGCGCTGAGGGCCGCGTCCGAGCAGCCCCGTGTCTTCACCGCGTCCCGGGAGGCGGCGCGCGCATGACCACCCTCGCCTTCTCGTACGCGACGCCGTCCGTCTTCGAGTCCACGCGCGAGCGCGCCATGCTGGGGCTGACGGCGGACCCGCGGCGGCCGGTGCGCTTCCACGCGCGGGTGGCGCGGGACGTGCTGTCGCTCAGGCTGGCGCTCCAGGCGCTCGGGCAGCTCATCTGGCACTCGGACGAATGGATGCCGGAGGGGCTGGGGGGATTGCTGGACCCCATCATCACGGTGCATCCGGACCGCATGTTCTTCGAGGCGTTCAGCCAGGACCAGAGCGCGTACGGCCTGGTCATCGTGGACCGGGAGTGCTTCGCGCCCGAGGGCGAGGTGCGCTGCGGCACCACCAACGTGGACTTCAGCGCGTGGCTCTGGGCGGCGCTGGGGGAGCTGCGCTCGAGCCGGGACACGTACCTGCGCATCGGCGCGGAGGGCTTCGAGGTCCACACGGAGGGCGCGGGCGGGCGCTTCGAGCAGAAGGTGGAGGTGCCGGACGCGTGGGTGCGGGGCTTCCTCCAGCTCCAGGGCGGCATGGCGCTGCCGGGCACGCGGCTGACGGTGAGGCCGGTGGACCTGCTCGCGGCGGTGCGCTTCCTGGGCTTCACGAAGGCGAAGCTGTCGCCCCGGGCGCTGCGCTACGAGCTGGCGCCGGGGGAGGACGCGCGGCTGGTGCTGGAGCCGTGGGAGCACGTGGTGCCGCTGCGAGGCGCGGCGCATGGCGGCATGGAGCGGCGGGTGATTCGCGCCTGGGGTCGGCGGAGGCTCCGGCTCCTGGAGCCGCTGCTGCCGTACGCGGACCGGGTGGAGGTCTACCTGAAGGGCCGCGCGCTGCCCCACTTCTACGTGGCGCACCTGGGCGGCGGGGTGCGCTTCGTGCTGGGGCTGTCGGGGTGGACGGAGAACCGGTGGACGGGGACGGCGGGGATGGACCTGCTGCTGGAGCCGGAGCGGGACGCGGCGTTGGGAGAGCGGGTGCTCGGGGTGTTGCGCGAGCGGTTCCACGTGTCGACGGAGGAGGTGGCGCGGGAGCTGGGCGTCACGCCGGCGGTCGCGGCGGGGGGACTGGCGGCGCAGTGCGCGGCGGGGCGGGCGATGTTCGACGTGGAGGCGCGGCGGTGGCGGCACCGGGAGCTGTTCGCGGACCCGGTGGACCTGGGGCGGCTGTACCCGCCGGACACGCGGCGCGAGGAGGCGGAGCGGCTGGAGGCGGCGGGCGAGGTACAGGTGGAGTCGGAGTTGCCGCGGGAGACGCGCAAGGTGCGCAAGCTGCCGGCGCCCGAGGGGGCGGTGTTGCGCGAGGTGGTGTATCGCGACTGGGTGGTGAAGGGGGCGGTGGGGGCGCAGCCGGACGTGGAGCTGGTGTTGAACGACGAGGACCGGCTGCTGTTCGGCAGGTGTGGCTGTGAGTTCTTCCGGGAGCACCTGTTGAACCAGGGGCCGTGCGCGCACCTGCTGGCGTTGTCGAAGGTGGCGCGGGCGCGGCGGCGGGAGCTGGCCACGTCGGTGCCGGCGACGCGGGAGTCGCTGGAGGTGGCGCGGGAGACGCGGCGGGAGGCGGGGGCGCTTGACGAGGACGGGGGCGATGACGATAACGGCTAGTGCATCCGGGAAGGGCCGGGGCTCGCGGATGAGCCATCGGTGCCGTGGTGTTTCGCCGCGGCGGTGTTCTGTCTCCACTTCTTCGCCAGGGTCCCCGCGTACGAAACGCGGGGAGCCCCGGGTCCAGTGCCTCGCAGGTCGTCCCCTGGCCCCTCCCGGTGCATCATGAGCTGGTTCGCTTCGACGCTCGCCTGGTTCAAGCGCTGGACCCGCGCGAAGCCGGTGACGCGAGACGTGTCCGGGTTGGACGCGCCCACGGGGAGGGATGGGCGTCCGTTGGACGTCGTCTCGGAGACGGTGCGGCTCTCCGGGCCGCTGAAGCCCGGGCACCTGAGACAGATAAAGCGGGACCCGCGGCTCCTGCCGAAGGGAAAGCGCGTCTACGCGCGCAATCTCAAGCGGTGGATGGGGGCTGGGGAGGCGCGGCGCTTCTTCTCCCGGTCGATGCTGACGCGCGACCGGAGCGTGCGCGACCTGTTGCCGGACGAGGCGCAGCTGGCGCGCTACGGGTTGCCGGTGTGGCGCACGGAGGAGGACGTGGCGGCGGCGCTGGGCGTGACGGTGGGGCGGCTGCGGCACTACGCGTCGCACCGTCCGAGGGAGCGGGTCCGGCACTACGTGACGTTCACGGTGCCGAAGCGCTCGGGTGGAGTGCGGTGGGTGCATGCGCCCAAGCGGCGGCTCAAGACGCTGCAGCGGCGGTTGTTGATGTTGCTGGTGGCGAAGCTGCCGGTGAGCGCGCATGCGCACGGGTTCGTGACGGGGCGTTCGGTGAGGACGGGGGCGGCGCCGCACGTGGGGCGGCGGGTGGTGTTGAAGCTGGACCTGAAGGACTTCTTCCCCTCGGTGACGCTGCCGCGGGTGCGGGGATTGTTGCTGGCGCTGGGGTATGGGTATCCGGTGGCGGCGACGCTGGCGTTGTTGATGACGGAAGCGGAGCGGCAGCCGGTGGAGGTGGACGGCACGGTGTTCCACGTCCCCGTGTCCGCGCGGGTCTGCGTGCAGGGCGCGCCGACCAGTCCGGGGGTGTGCAACGCGGTGTTGCTGCGACTGGACCGGCGCCTGGCGGGATTGGCGAAGCGGTATGGGTATGCGTACACGCGTTACGCGGATGACCTGACGTTCTCCGGGGACGACCTGGGGGCGCTGGAGCGGGTGCGGGCGTTGGCGGCGAGGTACATCCAGGACGAGGGCTTCACGGTGAACCGCGACAAGACGCGCGTGCAGCGCCGGGGTGGGGCCCAGCGTGTCACGGGCGTCACGGTGAACGCGGGGCTGGGGCTGTCACGGGAGGAGCGGCGCCGGCTGCGCGCGATGATTCACCAGGAGGGGCGGGATGGGGCGGACGCGGAGCGGAGCGCGTACATCGATGGGATGTTGGCGTACGTGAAGATGCTGAATCCGGAGCATGCGGAGAAGTTGTCACGGGGGCGCAAACGGCGCGGCTCGTGACGGCGCGGGGGCGGGTGGGCGGCTAGAGTGCGCGGGCATGAGCACCCTGCCTCCCGTTCCCCGGCCTGTGGGCCCACGTTGGTTGTATCTGCACGGTTTCGCCTCGGGGCCAGACTCGACGAAGGGCGTGGCGGTGGCGCGGCACTTCGAGGGGCGGGGTCTGCGGGTCGAGCGGCTCAACCTGCGGGTGCCGACGATGGAGCAGCTGCGGTTGAGCGCGATGTTGGAGACGACGCGGGCGGCGTTGGGAGGGCCGGAGGACCGGGCGGTGTTGTTCGGTTCGAGCCTGGGAGGGCTGACGGCGGCGAGGCTCGCGGCGGAGGACGCGCGGGTGTGCGCGTTGGTGCTGCTCGCGCCGGCGTTCCACGTGGTGAGCCAGCTGCGTCGCCGCATGGGTGAGGCGGGGTGGAGTCACTGGCGGACGTCGGGGTTCATCGAAACGGACGACTTCGCGGAGAAGCGCAAGGTGCGCATCCACTCGGGGTTCATCGACGACGCGGAGGCGGTGGACGCGAGGACGGGAGGCTGGCCCGACGTGCGCGTGCCGACGCTGCTCATCCATGGGCGCGCGGATGACACCTGTGACATCCGCTATTCGAGGCAGTGGGCGGAGGGACGGCGGCATGTGCGGATGGTGGAGGTGGAGGACGGGCATGAGCTGACCGCGTCCCTGCCGCGCATCCTCGAGGAGTCGGAGGCGTTCCTGCGGCCCTGGGGAGCGTAGGCGGGGGTATGGCGCCACGGACTCGGGAGTTCCATGCGCTGGGGGAGGATCGGTCCGTGAGGACGGTGCTGGCGTTCCTCGTGCTTCGTGCGACGCGAGATTCTTCGCATGGGGCTGGTGACGGCGGCAGCTGAAGGCGACGGGGGCGCGGCGTCAGCCTCGTCCCCCTTGTCGTCATGGCTCGTCGGCCATGTTTTCGAGTTGGCCTTCGGCGATCTCGCGGTAGTGCGGCACCACTTCGACGGCAAGGACCTCCCGCAGTTCCTGGCGGGCCCTGTCGAAGTCGCCAGCCAGCCGGAAGCGCTTCGCCCGATGGAGCGCATCCATGAGTCTGTCCGAGCCCTCCTTGATGCGCCTCGCGAATTCCAGCACGAGCGCTTCGGCCGTCGCGGCGCTGGCGAGGGCGGATGCTGTGTCCGCCTTGCTCATGCCCACTTCGGAGGCGGTGCGCTCCAGCAGTGCCCGCACGTCATCCGTGAGCGTCAGGCGTTCACCGTTTCGCACGCGGCGCGCGAGGTCTCGAACCGGTGCCCAGTCAAGTCC
This sequence comes from Myxococcus stipitatus, assembly GCF_021412625.1. The sequence goes on from NZ_JAKCFI010000006.1 coordinate 621,609, forward strand.
GTCGGGCATGTCTACTTCCCCTTCTTCTTGGCCGGGAAACACTGGTCCGCTGGCCATTCGAGCTGGCCTTCACAGTACCGGAGGCAGGCGTAGCAGTCGCCCTTCCAGCCATCCTCCTTGCAGTCACCATAGTTCCGGATGCAGAGCCGCTTCCATTCGGGAAGCTGCGCGTTGTGAGAGTCGTTCCACTCCGCCGCGTCATCCGGAGCCGTTGCCCTCGCACCAGCCATGAGCGTGGCAGCCTCGGAAGCAGTCAGACCGCACGCCTCTGGGTTGCCTGGGTTGCGCTGCACGCAGCAGGTCAAACTGTCCGTGCAAGTCGCCTGTGCATACTGGTCCCGCTTCGCGACCGCGGGGTGGGAGCTGGCACACCCCAGCGCCAGGACGGCGACTGAGAGTGGTCCGAACCGACCATCGAGAATTTTCATGTCTGTCAACCTGTGAGTGGGTTTCCGCTGTGGCCCACGGCGCCGCAAGTAGCGCCGCACCACGCGCGGTGACGCTGGAACACCGGCCGCTCTGTGACAGCCGAGCTCGACCTCTCCATGTTCCTGTTTCAACCCACGCTCCTCGCGGTCATGAGGAGCGACGGAGCACCGCGTACTGGTCAGGCACGCCCAGCTCGTTTCAACCCACGCTCCTCGCCGTCACGAGGGGCGACCTTTCTCGCCAACGCCGTAAGCGCGGGCCATGGTTTGAACCCGCGCCCCTCGCGGTCTCGAGGAGCGACCATCTCAACGAGATGGGCGCTCGGCGTTACCTGGTTTTCAACCCACGCCCCTCGCGGTCACGAGGAGCGACCATCCAGGACGTTCAGCTCGTCCAGGGGCAGCAGTTTCAACCCACGCTCCTCGCGGTCACGAGGAGCGACTGAGGGGCGCGTGCTGGTTCCGCGCGGACCCGTTTCAACCCACGCTCCTCTCGGTCACGAGGAGCGACGGAGGTTGTTCTGCGTGTCGGCCAGGGGGCCGGTGTTTCAATCCACGCTCCTCTCGGTCACGAGGAGCTACCTGCCGTGCTCCCGAAGCGCGAGCGCGCGAGAGGGTTTCAACTCACGCTCCTCGCGGTCACGAGGAGCGACCGAGGCCGTGAACGCTGCGACCCGCAGCCACGTCCTGTTTCAACCCACACTCCTCGCGGTCACGAGGAGCGACATGTAGTCCGCAGCCAGGTTGGCCGCGTTGTCGTTTCAACCCACGCCCCTCGCGGTCACGAGGAGCGACGTCCAGGAGGCCGGCGGGCTCGAGGTCGTTGATGTTTCAACCCACGCCCCTCGCGGTCACGAGGAGCGACCTGACCACGGAGCAGCTCCGGGCGTGGGCGGCGTTTCAACCCACGCCCCTCGCGGTCACGAGGAGCGACGCCTTGACCATCGAGCCGCCGGTGTTCGACTCCGCGTTTCAACCCACGCCCCTCGCGGTCACGAGGAGCAACCGGGCGCTGTCGTGGCGGCCGCTGTGCGAGCCAGTTTCAACCCACGCCCCTCGCGGTCACGAGGAGCGACAGGACGACGGGCCCTCGCCCGAGGAGGTACGCAGTTTCAACCCACGCTCCTCGCGGTCACGAGGAGCGACTCCAGCTACAGCCCCGCGTGTGCTGCTACTCCTCGTTTCAACCCACGCTCCTCGCGGTCACGAGGAGCGACCCACCTGTCGGCCAGCAGAACGGCGTTGATGCCGACGTTTCAACCCACACTCCTCGCGGTCACGAGGAGCGACCCCTCGACCTGCCAGTGCCCCAGGCCGTCCCCGATTCAACCCACGCTCCTCGCGGTCACGAGGAGCGACCTGTCGTGGTGGGCCAGGCGCGGCCCGACAGGTTTCAACCCACGCTCCTCGCGGTCACGAGGAGCGACGGCACGCCAAGGGCTACAAGGACAGCGCCATTATGTTTCAACCCACGCTCCTCGCGGTCACGAGGAGCGACTCAGTTCCGCGACCTTCCGGCCCTTCCCAGCGCCGTTTCAACCCACGCTCCTCGCGGTCACGAGGAGCGACGCAACGACGCGCTCTGGCTCGTCGTGCAGCTTGGGTTTCAACCCACGCTCCTCGCGGTCACGAGGAGCGACCGACCCGCGCTCGCCGTGCGACGGCTGGACACCGTGTTTCAACCCACGCTCCTCGCGGTCACGAGGAGCGACGTGGGACTCGGTCTATCAGTGTCTCGCCTGCGAGGTTTCAACCCACGCTCCTCGCGGTCACGAGGAGCGACCGCCTCCTCTCGGACGCCCCGGGCCCAGGAGTCGTTTCAACCCACGCTCCTCGCGGTCACGAGGAGCGACTCGCCCACCAGGGGCGGTGCTACGCCCCCGTGGCGTTTCAACCCACGCTCCTCGCGGTCACGAGGAGCGACCATCAAGGATAGCGTCACGCAGAGACATTCCAGGTTTCAACCCACGCTCCTCGCGGTCACGAGGAGCGACGGCCTGCTGCTCGGAGGTCAGCGGGGTGTTGTTGTTTCAACCCACGCTCCTCGCGGTCACGAGGAGCGACTCGGCCGCAGTGTCCATTCGCTCCTCGGCCCGGTGTTTCAACCCACGCTCCTCGCGGTCACGAGGAGCGACTCATCCCCGTCGACAACTGGATGGCCTTTGGCGAGTTTCAATCCACGCTCCTCGCGGTCACGAGGAGCGCCCCCCGGTCGCGTCCTCGCCGTAGTAGGCGGTCAGGTTTCAATCCACGCTCCTCGCGGTCACGAGGAGCGACTGCTCAAGCCGAGCGAGGTGGTCAACCTCAAGGGGTTTCAATCCACGCTCCTCGCGGTCACGAGGAGCGACCGCCCCGGCGCAGGCGCAGGACATCGTGATGGACGTTTCAATCCACGCTCCTCGCGGTCACGAGGAGCGACTGCCGAACCTGCTGCTGTCGAGCCGCCCAAGGCGTTTCAATCCACGCTCCTCGCGGTCACGAGGAGCGACGACGGCGAGGAAAGCGAGATACGCATGGCGGAGTTTCAATCCACGCTCCTCGCGGTCACGAGGAGCGACCCGACCGGCGTACGGGTCGGGCTGGCCGTCTGCGTTTCAATCCACGCTCCTCGCGGTCACGAGGAGCGACGTTGAAGTCGGAATTCGCGGTGAGGAACCCACTGTTTCAATCCACGCTCCTCGCGGTCACGAGGAGCGACGTGTGCTGCTTCGCGCAACCGCGCCAGACGTTGTTTCAATCCACGCTCCTCGCGGTCACGAGGAGCGACTCGTCCCCGAGCACCGACAGCGCAATTCGGCGCTGTTTCAATCCACGCTCCTCGCGGTCACGAGGAGCGACGCGCCCTGGTGGACGTGCGGCAGCCCCTGGAGTTTCAATCCACGCTCCTCGCGGTCACGAGGAGCGACCGGGACGTGGCGCCGAGTGCGGCACCGACGCGTTTCAATCCACGCTCCTCGCGGTCACGAGGAGCGACGTTCCGCGTGTACGCGCCCACCGGGCACGTCGCGTTTCAATCCACGCTCCTCGCGGTCACGAGGAGCGACGGTGACTGCCAGCAGGTGACGTGCCTCGCCTGCGGGTTTCAATCCACGCTCCTCGCGGTCACGAGGAGCGACCCGGCAAAGGAATGCGGTCGCCATACTGGCGTGAGGTTTCAATCCACGCTCCTCGCGGTCACGAGGAGCGACGCCGGGGGCGGCATCCAGACCGGCAAGAAGCCGAGGTTTCAATCCACGCTCCTCGCGGTCACGAGGAGCGACTGCTGGAGCGCATGGAGGCCCTGGGCCCCGGGCGGTTTCAATCCACGCTCCTCGCGGTCACGAGGAGCGACATCGGCTCTGTCCGGTCTGCCGACCGCGAGAGCAGTTTCAATCCACGCTCCTCGCGGTCACGAGGAGCGACGCCGCGCGAGCAGTACAGCCCCGGGTAGTCGCGGTTTCAATCCACGCTCCTCGCGGTCACGAGGAGCGACACCAGCAGCCACCGCCATCCCATCAACCACGCGACGTTTCAATCCACGCTCCTCGCGGTCACGAGGAGCGACAGCTCGAGACGTCGCCCAGCTCGACCAATCGCGCGTTTCAATCCACGCTCCTCGCGGTCACGAGGAGCGACCCGCCCCTCCCCCTCTCTTTCTGGAGTCCCCCATGTTTCAATCCACGCTCCTCGCGGTCACGAGGAGCGACGTCTGGAGCGAGACGGCCAGAGACGCCCACCTCGTTGTTTCAATCCACGCTCCTCGCGGTCACGAGGAGCGACATGCCAGACTCACTGGCCCTGCATGGAGACGAGTTTCAATCCACGCTCCTCGCGGTCACGAGGAGCGACTGTGACTTACGATTGTGACGAGTGTCACCGCCGGGTTTCAATCCACGCTCCTCGCGGTCACGAGGCTGAGCCATCCCCTCATATGAAGCCGAGCGCTTCTTGGAAGACCGGGTGGCGGTGGAGGAGTTCGGCGAAGCGCTCGACGAGGGGCCGCAAGCGCTCTTCCTTCATCATGGGGATGGCCTGGTAATACATGCAGCCCTGACGGAAGAGCGAGTAGGTGCGCGTCTTGACGGTGTTGGCCTTCAAGCCCTTCTCCATGCCCAGACTCTCCCCGGCGGCGCCCAGCAGTGTCAGCAGCA